>VMSP01000110.1 GCA_013792135.1 Desulfocapsa sp.
TATGACATGGTTCACATTCAAAGTAACTCCTCCCTCATATTTGTAATATGAATCTTCTATCAGTTGCGGGAGGTGTTGTCCAGGATATAATGCAACTTGTCGATATTGTTTTGTAAGCGAGTTAGGATAAATTCACCCTGGAAAACACCCTGACGCGCGGCGCTGGAAAAAGCACTTTGTTCAGGGTGTGTCTAGCTGTGATAGAGCGAAATGACGTTCTTTGTTCAGGCTATTTGTAGAGGCAGAGATAAGCAGTTTCACCCTGAATGCGCACCCCAAATTTTACGTTGGCGGCCACTTCAAAACCTTCATCTGCCATTATTGTTTGCCATTTTTCACTTTCTGGCAGTTTGACTTCCATGGTTCCGGAAATTACGGACATAATCTCCACAGAGCTAGTGCCGAACTCATACTCTCCAGGTGCCATGACTCCTATGGTGGCTGGTCCTTCGGTACTGGTAAAAGCGATGGATTTCACTTTGCCGTCAAAATACTCATTAGTTTTAAACATTTTTTCTTTGTTCCTTGCGAGTTAGAATTGATGGAATCTGTTGAGTTCCAACGTTTGAAGAGAAATGTCATATAACTTGCCGTAAATAAAAATTAAAAAGGCAAAATGTCAGTTAGCGACTTGAAAAATTTTTCAACAATCAGTCATCTTCGCGCAACCATGCGAGGAGGCCTGAATTATGTACACTGGAAAACTTATTTTCTCTCAAGTGATGGAGCATCTTCCACTTCATGTCTTTCATCAATGTGACGATCGCTATCACGGCGATTAGAAGGTCAAGGATTTTACTTGCCTCGACCAGTATCTATGCATGGCCTTTGCTCAAATCACCTATCGCGAAAGCCATCGTGGTATCAAGGGCTTTCTTCATGCCCAAAAACAAAAACAAAAACAAGCTCTACCACATGGGGTATCCGCGCTTCCATTTCTCGAAATACTCTGGCCAACGCCAACAAAGTTCGCGATTGGCCAGAGTTACCTAAATGTAAAATCAGCTTTTGGCAGCCATTATGACATGGTTCAACCCTTGGATAATATCCGGGATGTGGGTCGTTATAAAGTATATTCCGGTGGACTCAATAAAAAAACCAGGCATCCCTAAAGGGACACCCGGGTTTTTTTCAAAGCAGTATGTCTCGGGCTCATTAGGCGGGGATATACTTTGTCAAAGGGCAGTCTCCACAGTTTGTAAGAGGCTGCTCGGTGTTGGAGTGAATCTCCTTGTAAATAGACTTGATTGCTGTTTCCGTATCAGGGAAAATAAAGTTTTTTCCGATTTTATTATAGAGACCGGTTCGTTCCATAACAACTATGACCTGACCTTTGATACCGCACATGGCAAAACCGAGTTTGGCAGCACGCAAGCGGGCAACGAGCATGGCCAGTGCCTCTTCTCCCGAAGCATCCATGTCGTTGATACCCTTGGCATCAAGGAGGACGTAGCGCAAGTCGGGCTGTTCGGAACGGAACTTCATTACCTGCTCATCGAGATAGCTGGCGTTGGCAAAGAACAGGGCACCGTCAAAACGGACCACCGAGATATGGCGGCAACCTTTTAAACGATAATGTTCAGCGCTTGTCAGGACATGGTCCTCATTCATGGAGAGAGAGGCAACTACCGGTCGCATGGACTTGTAGAGGAAGACCGCCATGGACAGAGCTACACCAACCATGATGCCCTTGTCAAGATGGGGGGCAAAATAGAGGGTGACGAAGAAGGCGAGGATGGAGATAGCTCCATCGTACCACTGAGCCTTCCAGGCGTGGGCAAAACCCTTGATATTGAGCAGGCCGATAACTGCCATCATGATGACTGCCGCCAGGGTGGCCTGGGGCAGATGATAGAGCAGCGGTGTAAAGAAAAGGAGGGTGGCAACTACCATCAGGGAAGTGACCACCGAAGAGATACCGGAGACCGCACCGGCCTGCAGATTGACCGCAGAACGGGAAAAAGAACCGGAAACCGCGTAACTGGAGCTCATGGAGCCCAGCATATTGGCAAGCCCCTGGCCGATCAGTTCCTGATTGGGATCGAGTTTCTGGCCGGTCTTGGCAGCCATGGCCTTAGCAATGGCAATAGCCTCCATGAAGCCAAGCAGTGAAATGATAATCGCTGTGGGCAGCAGTTTGAAGAAACTCTTGCCGGTCAGGGCTGGTATGCTGAATTTGGGCAGCCCTTCAGGGATCTCGCCGATAATAGCACCACCGCCCATCATGGTGATTTTTTTTGAATCAAGAGCACTGTTTTTTACCTTGATCCTCCAGGTCGAACCATCACCCTGCAGACCGGCCGGGACCTGGCCTTTGGGATAGAAGGTAGATTTCTCTCCCTCTTTCACCGCTTCAAACTTCATGTGACGTAATTCATAACGGAAATCCTTGGCATGAGTTTGGGCCTCTTCTATTTCCGCGGTCAGTATGTCTACTTCGTTTTTTGCTTTGATCAGCTCGATAGCGGCCGCATGGCTGCCATGTTCGGCTTGCAGGGTATCAACCTCTTTGCCCATCTGGGTACGCTCATCACTTTTCTCTTTGATCGCCATGATCGCCTGGTTGAACCCAGTCATGGTTTTTTCAATTCCGTCGATGTGGATAGATTCGGCCGGCACAGAGGCATCGTTGTTAAAATGGGTAAAATAAGAAAGCAGGGTGGTAATCACAACTGCAATCAGCACATTGGGAATCCGGGGATTGATACGACGCACAACGACCATAATGGCCACTGCTCCAATGCCGTAAAGCAGGGTTGGAATATGCGTGTAGTCCATGGCCGCCTGGAATACAAGGATCATGCTTTGATAGTGATGGTGTCCACTGTCTGTGTATACTCCGAAAAACTTGGAGAACTGGGAGGAGGCAATGATGATGGCAGCTGCATTGGTAAAGCCGTTGATTACCGGATGGGAAAGAAAATTAACCACCATGCCCAGACGCAGGACACCGAGAGAAAACTGGAAAATACCGACAACCAGGGCCAGGGCGATGGAGTAGGCAATAAATTCAGGGGATCCGGCCGAGGCCAGCGGTGCCAGAGAGGCTGCCGACATCAATGAAACAACGGCCACTGGACCGGTGCCGAGTTGGCGACTGGAGCCGAACAGGGCTGCAATCATCGGTGGCAGAAAGGCGGCATAGAGGCCGTAATAGGCGGGGAGGCCAGCCAGTTGGGCATAGGCCATGGACTGGGGAATCAGCACCAAGGCCACCGTGATGCCGGCCACAAAGTCCAGCTTGAATTTACCGCCGCTATAGTCCTGAAACCAGGCTAAAAACGGGAAAATTTTTGTCAGCATTTTTTCCTCTTCAATTAAATTTGGTTGGCCCGGAGGGTCGGTATAAAAAAGTTAGTACTTAGTTTTAGTAAGCCACTAATAATTGTAAGCTGCTTTTTCGATATTTATACATTCGGCATAGTCAGTGTAACTATTTAAAATAATTCAGTAATGCATGAAGGGTGGTGAGCGGGTGAGGAGGACAGCCGGGGATGTAGAGATCCACCGGGATGATACTGTTCAAATCACCGATGATATCCTCACTGCCGAAAAAAGGGCCGCCGGAAATGGCGCAGGCACCGCTGGCGATGACGACCTTGGGGTTGGGAACTGCCTCAAAGGTGGTGATGGTGGCGGCTCGCATATTCTTTGAAATGGGTCCGGTGACATGGATGCCGTCAGCATGCCGCGGTGAGGCGACAAATTGGATGCCGAAGCGGGCAAGATCAAAAAAAGGGGTATTGAGTACGTTGGTGTCGGCCTCGCAGGCATTACAGCCGGCTGCCGAAATCTGCCGAAGCTGAAGGGAACGACCAAAGAGTTTTTTGAAATGCTTCTTGGAATGTTCGGCCAGCGCGGGCAGGTTACCCGTGGTAAAGAGATCGTCGCGGCTGGCGGTTCCCATCTCAAAATTCTGGCTGAAGGTGGCAAATCTGCCGCCGGACAAGGTCTCACACAGGCCACAGAACACACAACGGCCCAGATCGATCTTGCAGGATTTCGCATCAATGGCGTCCTGGGGACAGGCATCAGCACAGCGTTTTACCAAGGCTGCATCACATTTAGCATCCACCTTGGGCAGACCTCGGAAACGCTTGTAGAGATTAATCTGCTCTTTCGGATATTTAGAGGTCCGGTGCCCCTGTTCTATTCTATTTTTTATAACTTTTAGCATAGTAAAACCTTATTTTTTATCCTGAAGTTAAGGGATTTTTAGGAGCTGTTACGAAATGAACACTATTTTTCTTGTTCATTACGTTTGCGGCCCCTTATGCCGTCTCTAATATTCAAAAGACAACAGTATCTTATTACAACGGCCTAGAGGTCAAACCCGCAGTAGGAAAGGTTGAAGCTCTTATTGCACAGGGGGAAGTCAGAAATCCCTTCATCGCGCAGAGACAAGGCCAGACCGGTCCAGTTGTGAAAAGAGGGATCCTTCACCTTGTAGCGCAGGATGCCTCCTTTCTCATCGGTCAAGATACAGTGGGATACCTCTCCCCTCCAACCCTCGTTAATACTCACCACAAAGGACTGTGAAGCCAGTTGTATCTCCTGAGGCGTATAGCTTTGGGCCTCTTCCTTTCTGTCCAACAGGCTAGTAATCAGGCGGGTGGAGTGCATGACCTCTTCGCGCCGCACCCTGGCCCGTGAGCAGACATCACCATCGGTTCTGTTGTTGCTGTTGGCAGGGAGTCCACCATAGCATTCCGTCGGAAAGCTGACCCTGGCATCATACTTCAGGCCACAGGCGCGGCCGGCGTAACCGACCAGTCCGATTTTTTCCGCATTCTCTTTGCTCACAATGCCGGTATTGTCAAAACGTCCGGTAACACTGGGGGAGGAAAAGATCAGCTCGCTGACATTTTCAACCTCAGGAGTAAGCTCGTCCAGCTTGTCGCGCAGCAGCTGTTTCTGCTCATCGCCCATAATATGGGTAACCCCACCTGCTCTTACCAGGCCACGGCCAAAACGGTTACCACCCAGGATTTGGCTCAGGTTGAGGTATTCTCCTCTGATCCGACCGAAATAGGCGGCCGGCGGACCAAAGGCCACGTCAATGCTGAGGGCACCCAGGTCACCGATGTGATTGGCGATGCGCTCAAGTTCGAGCGCGATGGTGCGGACTATCTTGGCGCCTTCATCCACCTGCAGACCTGCGAGGGATTCAATGGCCTGGGCTTGACAGAGGCCATGGCCGATGGTGGTGTCGCCGGCAATGGTTTCGGCAATAATGGGCATCCTTTTCATGGGCACGCTCTGCAGCAGTTTTTCTACCCCACGATGCTGATAACCGAGCTGAATCTCGAGGTGAAAAACACGCTCACCGCAACATTGGAAGCGAAAATGACCGGGCTCGATTA
Organism: Desulfocapsa sp.; assembly: GCA_013792135.1. Lineage (GTDB taxonomy): Bacteria > Desulfobacterota > Desulfobulbia > Desulfobulbales > Desulfocapsaceae > UBA2270. Next base: position 5,364 of record VMSP01000110.1, read on the forward strand.
TGCCGGCATGCACCGGTCCCACCGCTACCTCATGGACGGTTTCGCCCTCGACGCTGAAATAGGGGTAGTTACCCGGAATGTCCTGGTTATAGTCATTGTCAAAGACATCTTTTTTGCCGCTGCAGTTGGCATGGTAGCGCACCATCTTATACCAGGGGTGCCCTTCGGCCTTGAGTCCATACTGCTCGCCGATCTCACGCTCAAACATGTGGAATTTTTCCGACTCCGCGGTCAGCGAGGCAAAACTATCCGGGGCATCACAGCCGCCGACATAGAGCTTGTCGGTGCGCATGACGGCCAGCAGCTTGCTGACCCCCTGGTCCTCATAGGCAAAAAACTGGACCACCTGTCCACCTGCCGCTGCACACGCCAGAAGTTGCTGGCGAAAGGTGTCAAAGGGGAGGTGGGGGATATCGGCCCGGTTCACTTTTTCATTGTTTTGTATGTGCAGCAACTTATCCATTAGAACTTCCTCCGATCGTGGCAATTGCCGAGAGAATTGTTTGATACAGGTTGTCCGGCATCCAGACACAGAGAATGATTGAGGTAAGGAGCAGGGCATATGAGGGCAGCACCCTGGCCATATTTTCATCAACAAGGATCTCATCATCCCATTTACCAAAGCTCATCTTCATCACCAGGCGGGAGGCCCCGGCGAAGATCAAAACAAGGGCAATAATAAAGATGCTGATGCTGATGGTTCTGCCTTTTTGAAAGGCCCCCAGGATAATGAGCAACTCACTGACAAAGATACCAAAAGGGGGAAAACCAGAAATTCCGGCAAAGCCGGCAAAAAATGCGGTAAAGGTCTTGGGGAAGACCTTGGCCATATTGCCGGTCTTGCTGATCAACTTGCTGCCGTAGCCCAGCAGGATGTTGCCTGAGGACAAAAACAGGGATGATTTAATCAGCGAGTGATGGATAAGATGGAGCATGGCACCATAGGTAGCCAGGCCGCCGATCCCCACGCCAAAGGCAATAATGCCCATGTTTTCAATACTGGAATAGGCCAGCATCCTTTTATAACCGGTCTGGTTAAAGATGAAGACCGCGGCAACGAGCATGGACAGCAGGCCAAAGCCGATGAGGATATTTCCGGAAAAATCTCCGAGCCCTGCTTTGTAGAGGAGCTGATGGCTGCGATAGACACCGAGAAAGGCACAGTTGAGCAGCGCTCCGGAAAGCAGGGCCGAGGCGGGGCTGGGTGCCTCACTATGGGCATCCGGCAGCCAGGTATGCATGGGAGCCAGTCCCATCTTGGTACCGTAGCCGATGACCAGAAAAATAAAACCGGCCTTGAGCCACATTGGGTCAAGTTGGGTCGCCACCACACTTAAGGCGCTGAAGGAGATCGGGACTTGGATATTACCGATATCCATGGCCAGGATGATGAAGAAACAACCAAGCAGGGCCAGGGCAATCCCCACAGAACAGATCAGGACATACTTCCAGGTCGCCTCCAGGGCCGACTTGGACCGGTTCAGGAAGATCAAAGGGGCACTCATCAGGGTGGTGGCCTCAATGGCAATCCACAGCACTATCAGATGATCGGCCAGGGCCACCATGGACATGGTGGCCAGAAAGAACAGAGTGCAGCCGATATAGATGGGCTCACTTTGTATCTCAGTCTCGCTCATGTAGGACACGGCATAAATCGAGATGAAGAGAAAAATAAACGAGGTGACCAGCAGCACCAGCAGGCCGTCCGGAGAGGCGGAAAAATATTGGGGCAGTCCCGGCGTTATCTTGCCCAGCCAGGCCATGATTGTTAACTGCAGGTGGAGTAAGGCTGTCACCACCAGGATTCCCCGGCCAAACCTGACGGGCAGGAACATGGCGATGATCCCGGTAAATATGGGGATGAGGCAGGTAAATTCTAACATTGTTTTATATATCCTTACCTAAAGTGAAAATAAGCCGCTGTAAAAAAATAACATGGCCATTTGAAAGTCAAAAACGGCAGTCGCTTTTCATCCATCCATGGCGCGAGCGACACTGGAGCATCCCTGCTCTGCGTAAGGAGCCGTAACGATATGAGTCTGAAATGGTTTAGTTATTTTGTAACGGCTCCTAAATATTGGCAACGACTCAGACATATTGGCGCCTTTGCTATTCCTTGAGTTGCCCAAGAAGGGCGGTATCAACATCATCAAAGGTGCTGTTGATATTGTTAAGGACAATCCCCATAATCATGATACCCACGAGCAGATCGAGTAAGACCCCGAATTCAACGATATACTGGGTATGGGTCTGCTTGGCCAGGGCGGTACCGAAGAGATAGATGCCGTTTTCCATCATCAGATAGCCGATGACCTGGGTTATGGCCTTATAGCGGGCCATGAGCAGAAAAAGTCCGGAGGCCAGGGTCGTAATGGCGGTAATCATCAGCAGCATATGCTCCCCGGGAAGAGATTGTGACGCATAGATCCGATCGGCAATAAAGGCGGAAATGAGGATAAAGATCAGGCCGGTAAAGAGTGAGGCATGGTAGCCGATAATAGGTTCAATCTCGCGTCTTATCTTGATCTTTTTTACTGCCACGTAGATAAAGCCAGGAATAAGAAACCCTTTAATGAGAATCATGACCTGCAACATCATAATGGAACCAATGGTCATGTGCTGCTCAAGGAAAAGGGGAATGAGCGACACCACAATACCCTGAAAGGCCATAATCTTGACCAGGGCCACGAGCCGGTGCGAAGCCAGCGACAATAACACCGACAAAAGTGTAAGTGCGAGTAAGGCATTCGAAAAAGCAATCATTTGATCAACTCCATGGTGAGGATGGTGGCAAAAAAGACCAGGATAAAGGGAGTCAGGATAAATTTCGGCACCATATTCATCTTATATCTGGCGGTGATAGATTCCACCGTGCCGATGGTTATGTAGATAAATGTGACAACTGCATAAAAAAGCAGACCGTTGAGCCAGACGTTTTGCAGCTGGAAGGGGTCAAGAAGCATGGCTAGGAAGCCCGAGTAAAAAAGAAGCTTAAACCAGGCCCCCAGCTCGATTAAGGCCAGATCAGGCCCGCTGTGATCGAGAATCATGACCTCATGGATCATGGTGAGCTCAAGATGGGTGGTTGGATCATCTATTGGTACCCGTGAGTTCTCGGTGAGCATGACGATGTAGAGGGCGATGATGACCAGAATCAGCTGCGCCCCATGTGCACCGGTGATGGCGATGGGCTGGGTGCCCGTGAAAAATTCGGCAAAGCTCAAAGAGCCGGTGAGCCGGTAAAAGAGGACGAGGATACCAAAGATAGTGGCCTCTGCCAGAGTCGAGAAAAAGGCCTCCCGGGCAGCCCCCATACCCTCAAAGGGGGATGCGGTATCGAGTGCGGCCAGGATGGTAAAAAAACGCCCCAGCCCCATGAGATAAAAAAGAATCAACACATCACCATGGAAGGAGAAGACAGGTGCCACGCCAGCCAAGGGGAAGAAAAGCAGCATCATCAGGCTGGTGGCACAACCCACCACCGGCCCCATCCGAAAGACAAAGGTGGTGCTGGTGCTATAGACCGAGCCTTTTTTAAAGAGCTTGGCCATGGTGTAGTAGTTGATCAGCAGTGGTGGTCCCTGCCTGCCGCCAAAATTGGCCTTTACCTTCTGGATGACTGCAGGCAGGAGGGGCGCTATCAGGATTGCGAAACAAAATGAAAATATGGATTCCATCTCTAACCTCGAATTTTTATGGTGCTCAAAAAGTGCGCCGGGCGTTTTATTGCCTCGGTGTTTTTAATTTTTATATGTCAGTTATCAAGTCTCGGCCGTCAGCAGGGTCGGAATCTGCTACAATAAAAGGAGCAGGATGATAATTGCCAGAACGATATAGGCAATATAGAGCTGAATCTTCCCGTGCTGGATCCAGCGCAACTTATTTATTAATTTGAGGAGCGGCTGGATCAGGTGCTGCTGGAAGTTTATTTCTGCCACATCCTCCACATCTGTCTCCCAGGTTGTCTTGCCGGGGAAGATCTTGGAGATGCCGGTGTAGATACTCTTTACCGGTACAAAGGGCCGGTAAAAATCGATAATCTCCGCGGCATAGGAAGTGCCGGTGTACTGCATGCGGACCGTGGGCTGGGTAAAACCGCAGCCCCAGGTGCCGCCGCTGCCAATCACTTTTTTCATGTACAGGATCTTCCGTAACAGGCTGATCAACAGCAAAAGGCCAATGAAAATGGCACCCGTCTGCGAGATCTGGCGGACGATTTCCATAAAGGCCTGGATATCATAGCCGGCGGTATAAGGAATATCTTTGATTCCGGCGAAGGCGAGCCTGATAAAGGGCTCCGGAACAACACCGATCACGAGGCAGGCAATGGCCAGGAAGATCATGATCATAGTCATGGAAGAGCCAGCCTCAGTGGATTTGGCGGCATTCTCGGTACGCGGCTCCCCTAAAAAGGCCAGGCCAACCACCTTGGTAAAGCAGGCCGCAGCCAGGCCGCCGATGACCGCCAAAGAAACAATTGCCAGAATCGCCAGAATAAAGGGGATACGATGATTGTTGATGCCGTAGAAGGCCCCGTAGTAGATCAAAAATTCGCCGATAAAACCACTGAAGGGGGGCAGGCCGGAGATGGCAACAGAACCGGCAAGAAAGGTCCGGCCGGTGATGGGCATCCGTTTCATCAGGCCGCCCAGCTGGTCAATATTCTTGCTCTTGGCTTTGTGGAGCACGGCCCCTGCCCCCATGAAGAGGAGCGATTTGAATATGGAGTGGTTGAAGACATGGAGAAAGGCGCCGGCAAAGCCAAAAAAGGCCATGGCCTGATTCTGCTCAGAGACGCCAACCATACCGATCCCTAACCCAATGAGGATGATGCCGATATTCTCCACGCTACTATAGGCAAGGAGTTGCTTGATGTCTTGTTTGGCCAGGGCATAGACGACGCCGAGGACACCGGTAACCATGCCGGTTACCAGGACGATCTGGCCAATCAGCGGCGTTGCGGCTTCAAGCAGCAGGTAGATCCGGAAAATTCCGTAGATGCCCATCTTGATCATTACCCCGGACATGATTGCCGAGATATGACTCGGGGCGGCCGGATGGGCCTTGGGCAGCCAGATGTGGAGGGGAAAGATACCCGCCTTTGAACCAAAACCAAGAAAGGCCAGGATGAAAACCAGGAGCTTGGCGCCTTCAGGAATAGTCGAAAAACTGGAAAAAGCAAAACTGCCCGTGTAGTGGTACAAAAGGGCAAAGGCGGCAAAGAGGAGCATGGCACCGCCCTGGGCAAAGATGAAATAGAGGTAGCCCGCCTGACGGTTCTCCTTGACCTGATAGTCAAAGACCACCAGAAAAAAGGAGGAGAGGGACATTATTTCCCAGGCCAGGGCAAAGGTGACAATGTTTGCCGCCGTCACCACCAGGGCCATGGAGGCCACCAGAATAGCAAAAAAGAAATAGTTGACAGCGGTCCTGGTTGCCTTTGCTTTATCTCCCATGTAATGGAAACTGTAAAACAGGGCCAAAGGCGGGATGGTGAATATCGGCACCAGGAAAAAAAGAGCTATGCTGTCCACTTTGAAGGCCAAGGTAAAAATGTGGAGCCAGTTCCAGCTCTGCCCGATTGTCCCGGTATTACTCAGGAGATTGGTGAGGCTGTACACAAGGCCGAGAATACAGCCTGCACTTGTTGTGGCAATAGTGGCTAATTTCATCAAGGTAAACTGGCGGGCAAAAAGGAGTGCAGCAACTCCTCCCGCCAAGATTACAGCAAGTGACACAAACATGGTGTCCATTTATTTCCCTCCAAATTTTTTATACGCTATCATACACGCGACGATAGCATGTAATGTCTTTTTTTATCTGTCATGGCGCGCAACGCGCAGTAGCTTGCCTTGGCCATGTCCCTTTGGGGCAGGCTTTTTCCCCGCTCTCTCAGGCAGGAGTCAGGATGAGCGTACAGTTATTGTTACGAAAATGGGTAGGTTGTTAAAAAAAAACTGGGCTGAGTAACGGTTCTTATTCTAAGTTGCATTCAATTCAAGACCGAGAAGACAAGCGAGCGGCGACGAAGCAGTACGGGGTTGTACGGTGAGGAGCCGCACAGCGCAGTCGACGAAGGTATTGGTTTGAATGCGACTTAGAATTATAACTTTCCTTGTTCAGCACACTTAGTGAGGAGATCTGATATCAAAGCGGGGTGCCGCCAGCATTCTGTTGATCTCTTCTTTCAAGTCCCACTGATCCGGGTTGACGCTGGCCTGATCCATTAACAGAGAGAAGAGGCGATCCTGCTCAAGGGGCTTGATGTATTCTGTCGGGGTGTCGTCCTTGATCTGGATATGGGCAGCCCAGGGCACGAAATAGGTGGTTGCCGGATGACCCTCATACTCGGAAATATCAATGTTAAGGCCGGCAATATAGAGGAGATTCTTGCCGGCATATTCGATCCCACGGCGGATGGACTCCACGGTACGGGCAAATTCAAGCTGGATATTGATCTTGGCCGCCCGCAGCGAAGGATTGCGCGAGGTGACAATGATCGGCATGAATTCGAAGAGGTTTCGTTCCAGGAGAATCGATTCATCGGTTTCGTGGAGATCTTCCCGGAAATAAAAGAGGTCTTCGCTCAGGTATTTACCCATACTCTCTCCTTCCCCGGTTTTCCATACATAGCCAGTGGCATCAATACGCTGGCGAAACTCTTCAGAAACCTCGTAGGTCTGGCTGGTGCTGATAGCGGAGACGGGCAGTATCTTACCGTTTTCGCTTATCTTGACTATGTTTTCCAGATTGATTACCAAGCCATCTTTTACGGGATGTGATTCAAAATCAATAAAGGAGTTCTTTACGGTAATCAGGTAGGTGCCCTTATCATCCAGGTGGAGAAAGATCCTGTCCTTGGCAAAATGGTATTGCTCAAGATAGGGGGTGATCACATGGGCTATCTTCCCGCAGGAAGGAGTAATACAGATGCCATCCATTTTGGGTCGGGTGCAATAGCCATAAACCCCGGTGTGAGGGTCGTAACCAACGTGACTGGCCTGAACAAGCACCGAATCTTCACCATGATGAGCATGAGGTCCGTGGCGGTCAACGGCGACAACCCCACCAACCCTGCCATGGTTAAAGGGAAAGGTGCCGAAATGTTTGGTCAGTAGGATAATGGGCCAGCCTTGGTTTTCGTCTGAGCAGAAGGCCCGGGAAGGCATGATCTTGCCTTTGCGAAAGCCTAAGGTCCTACAGAGATTGTATAACTTGGGGGCAAACTCCGCATAGGAAATTGTCCTGTCATCAATTCTGAAAGGGGCTAGCTTGCGAATAATGTTTGGTCTGCGAACAAAGCATGGCTTTTGATATTTATTTGGCATTTTTTTTATCCTTGGCATTTTTTATTAATGACAACCCATAGCCACAAATCTTATTTTGAAATAAATCTTATTTTTAAATTTAGCCTTATGCCTTTGTTGTTCCATGAAAAAACGAGTAGATCTATTCTGGCCAGGAAGAAACCTTTCAATTGGAGCTTGGTGTTTCCAACGGTCTCCAAATACTTGTCGGCTTGAATTAATTTTCCATCCTGAATGTTTTCAGGTCGATACCGTACTTATTGACTTTGTCGTACAGGCTTTTTCTTGAAATCCCAAGCTGACGATGTGTTGGGGGAATAAGCCCTTTTTCTTTACGCAAGACCTCTATAAGGTATTCTTTTTCTATCTGTTCCAGAAAAGATTTTAGCGGAATCGGGTGTGAAAGACTTTTTTGCACAATGTTATTTTCTTTTTCTGGACTGCTCTTCATTTTATCTTGAGCACCGAAAATGCAAATTCGGCGGACTTGATTCTTCAATTCCCTGATGTTGCCCGGCCAGTTATTTCGTTTTATCTGCTCAATGATTTCCGCTGAAAAAGGTTCCACGTTCAACAGCCTGTCATGGCAGTATTCCAGACGAAAATGTTCAACGAGCAAGGGAATGTCATCTTTCCTTTCTCTGAGGGCCGGGGTTTTAACCGGGAGAACATTTAAACGGAAATAGAGGTCCTGACGAAATACTCCCCTGCGAATCTCTTGTCCCAGGTCTTTGTTGGTTGCGGCGATAATTCGTGCTCTGATGGGTATGGCAATATTACTTCCCAGGGGGGTTACTGATCTTTCTTCAAGAACCCGCAAGAGCTTGGATTGAAGGTTGATGGGCATGCTGCAGATTTCATCAAGAAAGATTGTCCCATCTTCAGCATACTCAAACTTACCCTGTTTCTGCTGGATTGCTCCGGTAAATGCTCCTTTTGCATGACCGAATAGTTCCGATTCAATCATGTCGACGGGCATTGCCCCCATATTGATGGGGATAAAAGGTCTTCCGTAGCGGTTTCCGGCGTCATGAATGGCGCGCGCTACAAGTTCTTTTCCTGTCCCGGTTTCTCCATAGAGCATAACCGGATCGTTTTCCTCGGCAACGGCTTCGATGATTTCGTACAGTTCCTGCATTATCGGATGACCGCCAACCAGTCCATGAAAATAGTACCCTTTGCGCTGATTTTTCAAGCGGTCATGGAGTTTCCGGTTTTCCATACCAAGTTGACGTTTTTCCACAGCCCTTTCAATGGAGGCGATCAGTACGTCTTCGTCTACCGGTTTTTGTAAAAAATCATAAGCCCCTTTTTTTATGGTGCTTACTGCCATTGCCACATCACCATGACCTGTTATCAGGATAACCGGAAGCTCGGTGTCGATTTCCTGGATATGCTGGAAGAGTTCGATGCCGTTCATGTGGGGCATTTTTATGTCGGCGATAACGGCTGAGTATGTCTTCTCGCTGATGGCGGCCAGGGCCTTGCCCGGTTCATTAAAGGTGTCTACGAGATAGCCGTTTAAGGTTAACGTCTGTTTGATAGCGGCCAGCAGATAAAGATCATCGTCCACAACCAGCAGAGGGGCTGTGTTTTCTTTCTTTGCAAGGGGCGTTATCATATGTTTCCTGAACGGTTTGCACATGGGGGTAAAAATATAAAGAATGAAGCGCCTCTTCCGGCTGGGCTTTCGACCTTTATGAATCCCGATAATCCTCGTATGATCCTGTCAACGATGGAGAGACCTAATCCCATTCCTGTCCCCACTTCACGGGTTGTAAAGAACGGGTCAAAAATTTTTCTTTGTATGTCAAGATCTATTCCTTCCCCGTTGTCTTGCACCTTGATACCGACAAAAGGTTTTTCCAGGAGGGTTTCAGGATCAATATGTGACTGAAGAAACGTTGTGATCGACATTCTGGGCTGATCGGTTTTCCCCATGGCCTGAATGGCATTCTGAATGAGATTCAGAAAAACCTGCTCCAGCTTGACTTCCTGTCCCAGAACAAGGGGCAGGCTGGTGTCGAGCTGGAGGTCTATTTCCACCTCCGACAGTGTCAGTTGTGATTGCAGAAACTTGAGAATATTTGTCAGGATTGCATTGACGTTAACCGGTGCTTTTTCATCTATCGTTTTCCCGCCAAAGCTCTTGAGGCTTCGGATAATGGAGGAAGCCTTGTTCACCCGATCAACAATGATATTGAGATTTTCCTCCAGCATCGGTTTGTTTTTAACTGGATCTTCTAAAACCTTTAAACAGTTTCTGCTGAAAAGCAGTATGGCGTTCAGGGGTTGGGTCAGTTCATGGCCGATTCCGGCAGCCATTTCTCCAAGGCTCGCCAGTCTTACCGAATGAATAAGCTGTTCCTGCGCCTCATGCATGCGATTCATCATGGAGTAAAAATCACTCCTGTCCGTTGCAATCAGCATATGTAAAATGTTCCCGCACTCGGATGTATACGTTGATCCTTTAAGAGTAATCGGGATGTGTGTTCCTTGGTGATCAATGAGGTGTGTTTCAAGATTTTGAAATTCTCCTTTTTCCAGAGCGAGGCGGATAGAATCATATTCAACGTCGTCCACCAGGTCTGCCAGAGACAGATTTGTGCCATTTTCGTTACCATATCCCAAGATACGATAGAACTCTTGATTCGCCTGGACGAGTTGCAAGCCGTCTGTCAGGAGAAAAAAGAGGTCTGATAGGCTGGCAAGAATCTTGTTGGTAAATTCCTTTCCAGCCTCTACTTCTTCTTGTTTTCTCAGGAAACGGACAACCAAGTCCAGCTTCTGCTTCTCGAGAATCTCGATTAAACGATTGTCCGTTGGGCTTAAAAGCGTTCCTTTTTTCACTATTGCACTCCGTTTGTCACTTCTAAGGGTACGAATTTACTCCGCAAGGCCTATGTTGTCAATATTTTTGCACACTATTTTTTTGTTGTGAATATACAGCTAGTTATCGTGATGCGTTGACGGGTTTGTCACTTTTTCTGCACGCAGTGGAGGTTTTTTGAGGATTCCCGCAGGGGGAACTCTCGAAAAGAAAAGCTGAAGAGTTTGATATTGTACAATAAAATGTTTTTTTGGTTTTTCGACGAAGCTGGCCTTTAATTTGCTTTAAGATAATCAGGTTATGCTTTTTTTTATTGCCTGGAGAGACGTAAAAATTATCCTTTTCAAGGAAAGTAATAAGTCCCAATGCCGACAGGAATATTAAAAAAAAATGAAATTGTGTCACTTGATATTGAACAGGTGGCATCAGTGTGTTGTGTCTCGGTTGCACGAGTGGATCGATGGATAGACGTGAGAGGGTTGAGAGTAAGCGGGCAAGGTGAATGCAGGAATATTTTAAGCTCTGATCTTGTTGACTTCCTTGTCCAATATAACATGCCAATCCCTGAAATAATCCTTCCTGCACAGGCAAAAAAAATACTTTTTGTTTTTAAAAATGAGACGCTGGAATTCATCTATGTGAAATTTTTAATTAAATTTTTTCAGAAACTGAAGACCGAGGCGAATTTTATCTGTGATTATATCTCCTATGGGAAGGATGCAGAATACAAATTAATGACGTTTCATCCGGATCTCCTGGTTACTGATACGATATCCGCTTATCAGGAAGCGATACACTTAAATAAATATTTCAAGAGGATGGGGCGCAATAAGATTCTATCTATCATCGATAAAGGCATGGAGAGTAAGGATATAAAAAAAATAAATTCTTCCGGGGCTGATGCTGTTGCGACAAGAGGTATTGATATTAATGAGCTTGTTGAACAGGTTAATGTCCTTTTCCAGTAGCTTACGAAGTCAGAGAAAAACAATAACGCAGAGACCTGAAAATCACCGCAGGAGACCCATGGATAAGAGAAAATATTACTCGCGCCTGCGCCGGGGACTGACTTCGGCCTTTTTTATCTTTACTCTTGTTCCAACTCTCTTGGTCTCAATGGTTATGCTGTACAATTTCCGAGAATGCGCCATTGAGAAAATAACAACGTCTGAGGCTCGTATGGCTGAAGATCGAAACGATGCCATCAGTCAGTACCTCAATCAACAGATCGTTCTACTTTCAACCCTGGCCGGTATGTACCCCCTCAAGATCATGGGTGATCAAGATCACCTTGACCAGCTCTTCAAGTCTGTCAACGAGCGGGGGGATGTCGTCGATCTTCATGTTATTGATTCTGCGGGAACTCAGCTTGCTTACGACGGTCCTTATAGAAGCAGTTACCGTGGCCAAAACTATAAGGATGCCCCATGGTTTAAAGAGGCTTTTGTTGCCGGGCAGCATGTCAGTGACGTGTTTATGGGCTATAGAAATGTCCCTCATGTGGTCGTGGCCGTAACCGATCCGCTGAAAACCTACCTACTCCGGGCAACCATTAATTCTGAAAAGTTCAACGCCCTGCTTCTTTGGGCTCAGACAAGCCCTAACGGTGATGCCTATATCGTGAACAGGCATGGGGAATTTCAGACCCCCAGTTTGCAGGGCGCTACAAGTCTGGACACGGTAGAGAAGACTCTCCTGAAGTATCACAAAGGGACAGCCACCTGGACAATTGGTTCCTTCCGTTATACAACCAGATGGATGAAGGAAGGACAATGGCTGCTCGTTATCAAATCAAAAATCAGCGACACCATGGGCACGTTCGATGTGAGGCGTGATAACAGTCTCATCATCATTGCAATCTCGATTGTCATTGTTCTTTCCTTGGCGGTGTCTCTCTGCCATTACATGGTGAGAAGACTTGAGCAGAGTGACCGCAGGCAGGCAGATGTTGACCAGCAGATGGTGCAGGTTGAAAAAATGGCCGGTATCGGCAGATTGGCGGCCGGCATTGCCCATGAAATAAACAACCCTCTGCAGATGATAACCAATCAGGCAGGTTGGATTGAGGAGCTGCTCCCTGATGAGGATCCGAATGCCCTGAAAAATCTCGGTGAATATCAGGAAGCTGTTACCAAGATCAAATATCACGTCAAGCGTGCCGGGTTGATTACCCATCGCCTCCTGGGATTTTCCAGAAGAATGAGTGCGGAAAAGGAGTTTGTCAGTGTCAATGATCTTCTTGAGGAAACCGTTTCCTTTATCGAAAATGAAGCAGCAACGCATAATATTATCATTGAGCGGTTGCTGGATCAGAATCTGCCGACCACGATGACTGATGGTCCCCAGCTGCAGCAGGTTTTTCTGAACTTACTCAATAACTGTCTGGATGCCGTGGATCACGACGGGCGGATTAGCGTCAACACCAAGGCGGATAATACGGCAATCTTTATTGAATTTTCCGACAGTGGCCCCGGCATATCACCGGAGGTCATGAAGCAGATTTTTGATCCTTTTTTTACCACCAAAGACCCTGGGAAGGGAACTGGCCTGGGGATGTCTATCTGTTACGATATCATGAAAAAATTAGGGGGAACAATTGAGGTGAAAAACGGCAAGACGGGAGGTGCCATCTTTACCTTGATGCTACCATTAATTAAGCTGGGCGAATCAGGGTAAGGGGGTTCAGGGACAGATGGCTGCAAATGTTTAATACTTTAAAAAAGGAGAATTAACTATGGCACTCTTTCAGGTACTGGTTGTGGATGATGAAGAGGAATTCCGGGATATGACAATCAAAAGACTGAGCAAACGAGATATCCAGGCTGAAGGGGCAGAAAGTGGTGAACAGGCACTTGAACGCATCAAACGTAATGATATTGATGTCGTCCTGCTGGATGTCAAAATGCCGGGAATGGGTGGAGTGGAGGCACTGCGACAGATCAAACAAGCGCAACCATTGATTGAGGTTGTCATGCTTACCGGTCATGCCTCGGTGGAATCGGGTATCGATGGTATGAAACTTGGCGCCTTTGATTACCTGATGAAGCCTATGGAGTTTGAGTCTTTACTGGAAAAACTCAGTGAAGCCTATGAGCGCAAGAGAATCCAGCAGGACAAGATTGAACGGGCACAGATTCAACGAGATATGTTCCTGCCAGGCTGATGGGAGGCATGGCTATCAGATAATGGAGAGAAAATAAAGGGTACTGGAGTGTGAAAAATAGAACATTCTGGGGGGTATGTCCCTCCAGGTTAATTATTATTCAACACAAAAAAGGAGTAAACAAAGATGAAATTTTTCAAGGAATTAAACCAGTTCATGCTGATGGGTGCCAGGGCCCATGCCAGGTGGGAGCTGGATTGCTCGAACACTATCCTGCATGATCGCAAACGCATTGCGATTTTATGCTTGCTCATTGTCCCTATTCTCGTCGGCGGGATGGCCTTTGCCGATGATGTTATTGGTCAGTTGCCCGGTATGCTTGGCGGCAAGACCGCCTATGCCCCGGCTTTTTACACCCCGACCATCTTCTTTGCTTCCATCGGAGTGGGTCTTGTTGCCGGCCTGATCACCGGTTGCATTGGCGCTGGTGGTGGCTTTATTATTGCTCCCGCCTTGATGAGCGCCGGAGTAAAAGGTATCCTGGCAGTTGGTACCGATCTCTTTCATATCTTTGCCAAGGCCATCATGGGCAGTGTCCTCCATCGTAAACTGGGGAATATCTCTGTCGGTTTGGCTGTGGTTTTTCTAATTGGTTCCATCGGCGGCGCCACTCTGGGCGGCTGGGTCAACCGGACTTTGTATGAGAAAAATCCGGTGCTGAGCGATGCCTTTATTACCACCATCTATGTTCTGATGCTGGGTTTCCTCTGTTCCTACGCGTTGATGGATTATTTCCGTTCCCTCAAACCCGCTCCGGCGCAAAAGGCTTCCGACATCTCTGCCGGTACTGCTGGAATGACCAATATTGCCCGCAAGATTCAGGCTGTTAATCTGCCGCCCATGATCACTTTTGATGAGGGCGTGACCCCAGGCGGTCGTAAGATATCCTGGCTATTTTTGGTTATCAGCGGCTTTGTCGTTGGTATGGCCGCAGCCATCATGGGTGTAGGGGGTGGATTTTTGACCTTCCCGATTTTTGTTTATACCCTGGGTGTCTCTTCAGCCACCACAGTCGGCACCGACATCTTTCAGATTATCTTCACTGCCGGATACGCTGGGCTTTCCCAGTATGCCGTCTATGGTTTTATCTTCTATACCCTGGCCATGGGAATGCTGATCGGCTCTCTAGTCGGCATCCAGATTGGTTCTCTGATCACCAAGGTCGTTAGTGGCTCTACCATTTGCGGCCTCTATGCCGTTGCCACCTCGGCTGGTTTTGTTAACCGCCTCTTTGCCCTGCCGTCCAAGCTTGCAAGTATGGGGTATATCCCCATGTCCGCGGCAACTGGCAAGATGCTGGAAACGGTGGGCACCTGGATTTTCTTTGCGGTACTTAGCTCCTTTGCCATCTGGGTTTTCTATATCTTCTTTTCTAATATCAGCGTCCTCAAAGGAGAGGGCCCCGCACACACCGCCAAGGGGGTTAAATAATGATTGCTCATAAAAAAGAGTTCACCGGTGGTCTGGTGCTCCATATCGCTTTCTGGATTGTTTTCGCATTGCTTCTCTCGCCGCTGTATCCTGGTGAGGGCAAGAAGATAAATATGCTGGACTATATGGATAATATGTACAATTCCATATCTAAGAATTCGGCTTATTATATCCCTGCTACCCAGAAAAAGATCGAGGTCTTCAAGGGCAACAATATCGCCTTGAATATCCAAGCCGATGCCAAACTCTCAATGGAAAGAATGACTGTGTTGATGCAGCATGCCGGTATGAAGGTCGAGGCTGGTGATAAAGAGATCAAGCTCAGTGGGGATCTTGGTGGAATGTTGGCCGCAATCTTGGCTGATGCAGATTCCATGTATAACAATGACGGTAAAACGGTCAGCGGCAAATACGGATTTGCTGAAAAACAGGTGATGTATGACTGGTATAATATCTTGAAGTCTATGGAGAAAAGTCTGACCAAGCAGGAGAACTTTGCAGAATCAAAGGTTCTCTATCAGGTGCGAACCAAGAGCGTTGAGCCATCCTATAATTATTACGGGATTAAGTCGCAGTCCATTAAGGACAAGGCGGTATTGGTCATTTGCTCCCTGGTTGGCTATGTAATCTATACCATGTGGTTCGGGTTTTCCATCCTCTTCATGTTTGAAGGCTGGGGACTCAAGCTTGAGCATTAAAAGTATGTTTGAGTGATTGATTGTTTGTTTGTTCCGGGTGAGGTGCTGCCCGGAACAAACAGACCGTGATTATGTTCGTTCCGGTTTTTCTTTAAATCTGAACCTGGTTGAGGTTTCTATCATCGCTGTTTTCGTTATTACCGTTTCGTAAGAACGGTTCGCTTCAATTTTCCTTTTCCTATCACCTCTTTTACGATATGGTGCAGACGTATCATCAACTTCCGTCGAGGAAACATGCCATTTGACCTGGCAGCCATCCCAACTTGAGTGATTATGCCATGCCCTTCCTTTTTGATCGAATCCGTTCTTTGTTCCGGGGCACGCCCAGGCTGACTCCGGCTGAATTGCAGGCCGCTTTTCGCGATCATTACAAAGAATTCCGCGCCCTCCTTACCGCCAATAACAATGCCTTGGAATTGATGGCGGAGATGGAAGAGGCCCTCAGTGTTGGCCATCCCTTTGGTATGTCCTTTGTCCGCGGCCACTGTACCGCTCTTTCTGTGAATATCTATAAGATGACCCATCATCTGACCAGGATGGCCGATGGGAAATATGCCGGGCTGGAGCAGCCATTCCTGCACATCTCCAGGGAAATTGAGCAGATCATCGCCGGTCGGCCTGTGAATGTCGAGGGAGCAGCGGTACTCTCCATGGCGGATGTGGATGCCGGCATGGTCGATCAGGTGGGCGAAAAAATGGCTAATCTTGGCGAGGTCAGAAACCGGGTCGGCCTCAGAGTCCCTGATGGTTTTGTGATTACTGCTGCTGCATCCCGAAATTTAATCAAGGTCAATGAGTTGCAGGCAGAGATCAATCGCCGCTTAAAAGGCCTTGCGCTTGACAACCTGGAGGAACTTTACAGCGTCAGCGCCGGTGTTCAAAGTCTGATTACAAATGCGTCGCTGCCGGAAGAACTCGAAGAGGAAATCCTGGCCCATTATCAACAGCTTGCCACTGAAGAGGATCCTGATCCGCTGGTTGCCCTTCGTTCAAGTGCTTTGGGTGAGGATAGCAGCAATGTCTCTTTTGCCGGTCAGTACCGAACCCAACTCAATGTTGACCGTGAATCTGTTGGCCAAGTTTATAAGGAGATCGTTGCCGGTAAGTATAAAAGCCAGGCCATTGTCTATCGAAAACAGCGAGGATTTCGGAGTCAAGATGTGCATATGTGTGTCGGCTGTCTGCGTATGGTGGATGCCGTCGTCAGCGGGGTGCTCTATTCGCGTGCCCCGGATGATCCGCGCAGTACCTTTGTTATCATCCAGGCGGCGCCGGGCCTTGCCAGCAATGTGGTGGATGGAAGTGCGGCAACGGAGCAGTTTCTGGTCAGCCGTGCTGTACCCCATAGTATTCTTGATCAGAAATCAGCAGCCGAGAAAGACAGTGGTGATGCTTTGCAGACATTGACTGCTGCCCAGGCTGCCGAGCTTGCCGACGTAGGTGTGCGCCTGGAAGAGCATTTTGGATCAGCCCAGGATATCGAGTGGTCATTTGATCAGGCAGGTCTCTGTTATATCCTCCAAAGTCGTCCTCTAGGCCGTGCTGCTTCTGATACTCCGTCTTTTGATGAACCATCGGCACCTCTTGCACAAGATCAAAGCCAGGAGGAGGCAGAGTTGCCAACTCCGATCCATACAGGTGGGGTGTGCGCCAGCCGTGGAGTTGCCTGTGGCCCTGTTTTTACAGTGCGCAGCAGTCTTGACCTGCTGCGCTTTCCCAAGGGTGCCGTTCTGCTTGTTGAGACGCCGTACCCGGATTGGGCCAGCCTTTTAGATCGAGCCTCGGCGGTTATCAGTGAGACAGGGCAGATGGCTGCCCACCTTGCCACTGTGGCCCGTGAATTCGGGGTTCCGGCAATCTTCGGGATGAAACAGGCTCTGACCACCCTCGAAAATCACAGCCTGATCACGGTGGATGCCACTGCCTGCAAGGTGTATGAAGGCCGGATAGAACCCCTGCTGGCCCTGGCCTTCTCCAAACCGAACCTCATGGCCGGCAGTCCGGTATATAAAATTCTGGTGGAGGCCTTGCAGCATATTACTCCCCTGAACTTGACTGATCCGGCCTCGCCATTTTTCAATCCCCAGTCCTGCCAGACCCTGCATGATATTACCCGTTTCTGTCATGAGAAGGCTATGGTCGAGATGTTCACTTTTGGTGAGCGTTATGGCTTTGACGACAAGGCCGCCAAGCAGTTGGTGGTGGATGCTCCTTCCCAGTGGTGGGTGATCGATCTGGATAATGGGTTCCGCCCGGATTTTGATCCGGAAGCTCGCTATGTCGATCTCAGTCATATTGTTTCCGTGCCGATGCTGGCCATCTGGCAGGGTATGACGGCCTTTCCCTGGGCTGGTCCGCCGCCGGTCAGTTTGCGGGGTTTTGGCTCGATTATCTTTCAGTCCACGAGAAATACCAATATTGATCCGGCGGTTCGTTCGTCCTTGACGGCCAAAAACTACTTTCTTATCTCAAAAAATTTCTGTAATCTGAGCGTTCGCCTTGGCTATCATTTTGCAATGGTTGAGGCCTATCTCAGCGATCTGCTCACTGAAAGTTATGTCAGCTTTACGTTCAAGGGAGGGGCAGCGGATGATCAGCGGAAAGCGGCCCGTATCCAGCTTCTTGCGGATGTCCTTGCTCATTTTGCTTTCAGGGTTGAGCGGAAGGGAGATGCATTGACGGCCAGGGTGGAAAAGAGGTCCGTGGAGTTTCTTATGGAACGGTTGAAAGTTTTGGGGTATCTTACGGTTCATGCTCGGCAGATTGACATGGTCATGGGCAACCAGCACTCAATTCGTCAATACCAAGAAAAATTTCTGACAGAGATAACGACCCTGTTGGAGAAACCGGAAGGCGTGACGCCGTAAAGCAGTAAATAAGGATTTTCCACATGCAGATAACAAGCAGAGTTTTAATCGTAGACGATGAAGCGGAATTCAGTGAAACTCTGGCCAAGATATTTAAACGGCGAGAAATCGATGTCGATACGGCGAACGGATGCCTGATGGCAATAGAAAAACTCAAGGCCAGCGAGTTTGATGTTATTATAATGGATGTCAGTATGCCTGGAATTGACGGCATCCAGTGTCTGGGCATGGTGAAACAGCAATGGCCGGAAACTGAGGTCATTATTCTCACCGGACATGCCTCGGTCACTTCGGGGATTCAGGGAATGCAAGGAGGTGCATTTGACTATTGCCTGAAACCAATTGATTTCGGCGAGCTTCTTGAGAAAATTGAACTTGCATGTGAAAAAGTACAAATTAATCGGGGAAGATGATAGAGATTACCGTAATTCAACGATTTTAGTGTCACCAACGTAGTCGCGGCTTTCAAAGCCGGTCATAGTTGTCATCTTCTTGGTCAGTTCGCCGATATTCTTGAGATTTCTGATGATGGTTTGAATGTCATCCGCCAATTCTTTCGATTCCAGCTCCTCTTCAAGGAGTTGCGCCGTTCCGAGAGCGGCAAAGAGGGGTGAATTGATCTCATGGGCAACCGTGCCCGCTAGTTCCACGACCCCTTGCAGTTTGACCCGCTCCAGATGTTCCTGTTCCAATTGCCGCTTGGCGGTGATATCACGAATAACCTCGATCACAAATTCAACCTCTCCTCCCTCATTCAACATGGGGGAGGCCGTCCGTTCAATCCAGTGCATGCCGTCATCCTGGATCATTTGGTGCTCATGGCTTGCGGTCTGGCCCGTAGTCAGCACCTGCTCCACTGGACAATGCTCTACAGGACAATCATGGCCTAGCCAGAGACTATGATAGTCAGCGCCTAAGATTTCATTTTCCTCCTTGTTCATGGCGGTTAGAAAGACCCGATTCGCCAGGACCAAATGCCGGTCTTTGTCCACCACAAGGAGTTGCGGACGGATACAGTTGAGGATGTTGGCGACAAAACGTTCGCTTTCTTCCACCTGATTGAATAGTAGAGTTATCTGACGATATGTTCGGGCATTTTTGATGGCGGTACCGCCGATTTCGGCGATGGTGACCGCAAAATTGATTTCGCTGTTAGTAAAACAATGGTGACTTTCGGAGAGGATACGAATGATACCGATTACCTCCCCCTTGACCTTGAGAGGAACCGCCAGCAGCGATTTTATGTCCTCTTTTTCCATATTGTCTTTATACATCACCCGTTCATCACGGCTCACATCATAAATGGAGACCGGTTCTCCAGTGAGTGCCAGGGCGATATTTTTTTCTCTCTCAATCTCTCCCCGCTGCCGATATTCCTCAGAAATCCCGTGTGAGGCTGCTAACTCCAGTTGATTTGTCTGCGGTTGTAACAGGCGGATGGTACACGCCTTGCACGCCATACTGCGGGGCAGTCGTTCGACGATGGTATTTAATACCGAATCCAGATCCAAGGTGGAGTTGACCAGAGTTGAGATTTCCTGCACCTCTTTCATGAAATCAATCTGGTTTTCCATTTCCGTGAACATGCGGCTATTGGAGATGGCAATACCCACCTGCTCGGCCAGGGCCATGGAAAAAGAGATCTCCTCAGAGGTGAATGTGCGGTTGCGTCGGGTTAACAGACGGAGGATACCGATGACCGAATCCTGAAAGAGGATGGGAAGGGTGAGCACACTTTTGATGCCCTCCTGGCTGATCAACTCCTGATCGCTGAAATCGGTATTTTGGTCTACATCGGTTTTGGCCACTGGATATCCCGAATTGATCATTGCCATGGTCTCTGCGGTATCAATATTGGTGCGGGATAGATATTCCATGGATAGGCCGTGGGCTGCGCCCATGACAAAGGAGTTGGTTGAAGAGTCAAGCAGGCGGATGGTGGCCGCATCAATATCCAACAGGCCCGGTAATTCTCGGACAATGGTATCCATCACCTGCTGGTGATCAAGTACCATGCTGATCAGCTTAGTCACCTTTTGAAAGACCTTGAGATATTTCAGTTCGTTGATCTGTTCCATGTGACGGCCGTGATGTTGGCTGAAGGTTAAAAGTGGAAGGCGGAAGGGAAAATATCTTTCCTTCCGCCTTCTTTTATCAGGCTTTCCTGATATTGGTTTTGATATATTTCAACGGCGGTGTTCCGGTCCATTTACAGGCCACGTTGGGAGGCAGCAGGACATTGGTGTTGAATCCCTTGAATTGCGGGTATTTGGGGTCGCCCTCCAATCCATATTTATGGCCAAAGCCACCAGCGGCACCCAAAACTCCCTGGCGGATATCCCAGGTGACAAACGCCCTGGCTTTGGTTTCACCCCAGGGTGAGGCAATCACCACTTCGTCACCATTGGTAATGCCAAGGTTCTTGGCATCCACAAAATTGATCCAAACCGGGTTGGTGCTGCATTGTTTCATCAGGGCTACATTCCAGAAGGTGCTGGTATGTTCATGTTCCAGGACCCGGAAATATCCAGTGATCATGGGAAAGGTCTCATCTGGCTGGAGTTCCGGCCAGTCGGCCCAAGGGTCTTTGTAGTCGGGCAGGCCGTCCACCCCGTTTTCTTCGGCTAGAGGATTCATGAAATTGTATTTGCCGGTCTTGGTGCTGCCGGAAGAACCATAGCCGGCTGGTGGATTCATGGATCCCCATTCCTTGTACTTGTAAAATTCCTGTTGATGGGTGACGTGATAGCCCACCTTGCGCAGCTCGTCGAGGCTGATCTCCTGGTTGCGCATCTGGTTTTCCATGTATTCCTCGTCGCTCTTCCAGGGGAAGTATTCACCAAAGCCTAGCCTTCTAGCCAGTTCCGAGAAGATGGAGACGATGGAGCGGGACTGGTACATGGGGTTGATGGCCTTTTGCCCCAGAGAGATGAAGGCCTCATACATCCAGTCGGTGACCACCCGGCTCTGTTCCAGATAGGTGCAGTCCGGCAGTACCACGTCACAGAGTTCGGTGGTATTGGACATGAAACAGTCAATGGAACAGGAGAATTCCAGCTTTTCAATGGCCCGCCTGATTGATGGTTCATTGCCGCTGGACATGACCGGATTGCCAAAATAGCAGAGCATGGCCTTGAGTTTGCCCGCGTCCACATCCTTTTCAAAATAGCCGGGGATCCAGCCGCTCCAGAGATGGCCTTTGTCGAGTTTGACCTTGGCCGTATTGTTCGGCGGTTTGGGTTGGTCGCTGCCCCAGGGAGAGGCCAGTTTGAATTTGCTGATCAGTCCAGGGCCACCGGGGGCGTCAAAGCAACCCATGAGTCCATTTAAGGCAATCAGGGCCTGGACGGCGTGCAGGGTGTTGGCGCCCTGAGCAACCCCGGTCCAGGAATTGGCGCCGGCGGCCGGAGCAGCAGCGGCAAACTCATGGGCCAACCGCCGGATGGTCTCGGCTGAGACCCCGCAGATCTCTGCGGCCCACTCGGGGGTGCGTTCAATGCCATCCTCCAGTCCCAGCAGTCGTTTCTGGAAAGCGTCAAAGCCATAGGTCCAGTTCTCGACAAACTCCTTATCGTACAACCCTTCTTTAACAATGACATGACACATGCCCATAGCCATGGCCCCGTCCGTACCGGGTTTGATGGCGATCCACTCGGTGGCAATGGTTGCGGTTTCGCAACGGCGGGGGTCAACCACCACCAGCTTGGCCCCGTTTTTGACCGCCTGTTTGAGCAGAGTGACCTTGCGTTGTCCGGCTGAGGTGGCCAGTTCGTTGATGCCAAAGAGGAGGATGAACTTGGAGTTGGCATAGTCAATCCAGGGTCGTTTCTCGCTGTAGTTTTTTTCGTTGGCCATGCGCGCCGGATTGTCGCACATCTGGCGATGGGTTGTTTTATTAGGGGTGCCGTAGGCTGCCATTACCGCCTCATAGCACCACATGTTGAAGTCATTGCCCTGATGAAATCCAACCTGGACTGGATCGATTCTTTTCAGGTTTTCAATCGTCCGCTTCATTGCTTCATCCCAGCTTGCCTTACGGAATCGGCCGTTTTCCTTGATCAGCGGAGTCTTGAGGCGATAGGCGCTATAGGTGTTGTTATGGGCGTTGGCCCCTTTGATACAGAGGCGGCCGCCGCCCTTTGGGTCGCCGGCCAGGCCCTTGCAGCCGGTGATGATATCGTCTTTGACCTTGACCTCCTGTCCACAGAGTCCCAGGCAGATGTAACAATGGGTATTGACGCTGCGCATCTTCCCCGTTACCTCAGTCCCTTCAACGATGGTGGTGTACTCCTCACCCAGATCGAGAGTGATGACCGCCGCCGCCATCTGCTCGAGGATGGTGACATAGGCATGGCTTGTGGCCTGGTCAGCGAGCATGGAAAAAGAGAACATCCGTTCGTTGAAGAGATAACTCATGGTCAACTCAGAGAGACCGCGGTAGAAATCACTTTTGGCGGCAGAGGCCAGCACCGCGCAGAATTCCACGGTCCAGCCCATAAGGTGGTTGCGCAGAAAAGTAAACTGCTTTTCCTGATCCTCGTTGTTATAGGCCGCGCGTTCCGCCAGATAGCGCATGAATTCGAGTTCGACAGCGATATGGTCATCAAGATCAAAATAATCGGGATTCTTGTGGACTCCGGCTGCATTCAAGGCGGCGCGCATGGCGACAACCGGTTCCTGCATGACCAGCGGTTCCCGGGTGGCGTAGCAGGATTCATAAGGAAAGGCCGGATTGTTGCCGGCGTTCAAGAAAAGGTCGGCATATTCGTAGCGCAGCTCACTGAAGACCTCTTGTGCCGTTCCTGACTGGAGACCTGAGGTCATCTTGGTCAGGCCGGAACAGAAATCCTGGATGGTGCAGACCTCTTGCAGTGCATCGATCCGATCTGAAAAATCACGGTTCTTCATCTGATCTATCAGATGGAGGGGGATCTCGTCTCGATACATGGCTGAGAGAAAGTGATACATCTTGGCCCGGGCCAGGTTTATTGCTTTATTATCCATGGGAAAATATCCTCCAATTATGATGGGGAAGTTGTGAGTAGTGAGTGGGTAGGGTGCATTTCATGCACCATTTGTACCGTCACAAACTGTCTTGTTCGTTATCTGTCAGACGTTGATACTGCTTTTCTTGTCTTTTCCTTTCAGGACCTTCTCTACTTTTTCTTCGAGCTCGTCCCGGTCGATGGGCTTGACACAGTATTCGTCCGCCCCCAGGCTGATGGCCTCGCGGGCTGTCTCCACGGTTGGATAGCCGGTGAGCATGATGGCCCGCATTGCCGGAGTATCTATCTTCAGCAGTTCCAGTACTTCAATGCCGCTCATTTTTTTTAACTTGATGTCAAGGATGGCCAGATCCACCTTATTGGCCTTTGCGTAGGCAATAGCCTCGTCTTCTTCGGTAAAGGTGTGCACATTATGACCTTTTTTTGTCAAAATCTTTCCAATAAGCACGGTTGCATCCTGTACATCATCCAATGCTAATATTTCAGCCATGATTTACCTCCAATAGGTTGTTTTATTCGACCATCTCTTTGATGACTGTATCCAGGTTCATCAACTTCTTGTTTTTTTAAATATTATTCGCGTACACTTGCTGCCTCAACCAGCACAGCTGGAAGTTTGATGTGAAAGGCCGTTCCTTGAGCCTTTTCTCCTGATTGTTGGTTGGTTACCGGGCTTTCCACTTCTATTCGTCCCCCATGGTCTTGAATGATTCCGTAGGAAACCGAGAGGCCCAGACCCGTTCCCTTACCCACTGATTTGGTGGTAAAGAATGGATCGAAGATTCTGGCCCGGATCTTTTCCGGGATTCCATGGCCGGTATCCTGGACCGTGGCCACAACTTCATGGGTGATGGAATCATAGCGGGAGATCATGGTCAGATCGCCTGAGCCCTGCTGCTCCATGGCATGATGGGCATTGTTGACCAAATTGACGAAGACCTGCCGCAATCTTTCGGTGTCGCCGACAATAAGCGATAGATCCGGGGTAAAATCCTGATGAACAGTGATGTGGTCCATGTTAAGGGAGTGCTGGGTTACGGCAATTACATCCATCAGGATTTCATTGATGGAGACATCTTCGCGGGCGCTTTCCGATTGACGGGAAAACTTGAGCAGATCGGCCACAATTTTTCGGCAGGCCTTGGTCTGTCGTTCAATGATGGCCAGATTCTGTCCCGGTTCACTTTCAGCAGAAAAATCATCCATCATCAGTTGTGCGTAGCCAAGGATAACGCCCAAGGGGGTGTTGATCTCATGGGCTACACCTGCAGCCATCTGGCCCACCGAGGCCATTTTTTCACTGGCTGCCAGTTGTTCCATCATGATCTTGATCCGGGTGAGATCTTTGACAATGGCGTCACAGCCGCTAAATTTGTTATTTTCATCGTAAATGGCGGTGGCCGATAAAAGAACAGAAATGCCGGTTCCGTCGGCCTTGGCAAACTCTACCTCCAGATCTTCAACAAATCCCTGAGAGCGTAGAACATTATGATAGCTTTTCAGCTCATCCTCATTTTTGAAAATATCGACGAGGTTCAGGTCCGGGGGGCCTTCGACGGGATAGCCGAGCATCTCGAAACCGGAGTTGTTCATGGTCAAAAGGTGATTTTTGGCATCGCTGAAAAAGACCATGTCTTTTGAGTTGTTGAACAGATTACGGAATTTATTTTCCGAGGCCGAGAGCTCAAGGGTTCTTTCTTCAACCATCTCTTCCAGGTGCAGATTCATCTTCTGCAGTTGGTCGGCCGCGATTTCCAGTTGATCATAGGCCTCTTTCAGGCTTCTGGCCTTGCGGTTAATGGCCTGGTATCCTTCAATCCCTTTATGGTAATAAATGGTGACGGCTGCCAGGGAGATCATGAACAGGGTGTTGGCGCCTCCAGAAATGGGGTTGACAATACGCCAGGCCTCTTGGTTGCCGGAAAACAAAAGGATATGCTTGAGTAAATGTCCCGTGGCCCGGGAGATGGCAAAAGTGGCAAGAGTCAGGCAAAAGTAAAAGAGAAATCCCCAGAGGAAATTCTCCGGCTGTTTTTTGATCAGTAACCAGGCATAGCGCAGAGAAAGAAATGAAAAAAGAATGATACACAGAGAGCCCACCATGTCAGTGACAATGGCGGGAAAAAGGGGAAGACTTGTCATTTTTCTTCCTCCTTATCTATGCTGCGATAGAGGGAACGCATGCAAAGAAAGAGGAAAATGAGTGCCGGCACGCTGAGCAGGTGGTCCAAGGTGGCACAGTAATAGATGACTTTGATACTGGTAATGGGACCTGAAATCTGTGACGAAAAATATCCTGAGGGACGGATTATGTCGGAATTATCAATGTGAAATCCCAGCCAGTGTCCGGAAAAGGCCAGGATATTCCAGAGGATC
Organism: Desulfocapsa sp.; assembly: GCA_013792135.1. Classification (GTDB taxonomy): domain Bacteria; phylum Desulfobacterota; class Desulfobulbia; order Desulfobulbales; family Desulfocapsaceae; genus UBA2270. The sequence continues at coordinate 31,042 of VMSP01000110.1, forward strand.
ATCAGGACGCAGAAGATCTGGAGATAGCGCCAGCCCTTGCCGGGAAAGGCGCTTCGTCTCACGTCCCAGAAAAGATAGCTTAAGGCTGCCGCAAAAAAGAGATGGGCCAGCTGATGGACATAAATGCCCTCCGGAGGGGCGTGGGCTTGTAATGCCCAGGCCTGATCCGGGGCAAGAAGCAATGCCAGGGGCAGGTACAGGGCAAATATGTTGAATTTTCTTGTTATGTTCATATGGTTATGGAGCAGGCATTGCTTTTGCCTGGAAGTTAATGGATGGATATCAGGTCAATATCATTCTGCTATGCACATTGAGCGCCAGAAAAAGAAAGGAAGTGGGAAAAGAGTAAATGTCCTTTTATATTAACACATTATGTGTCCGTTCGTTGTGGGGCTGTTATGACGGATGTAGTGGTTCCTCTTGAATCTCTATTCAGAGGCTGCAACAAAAAAGAGACAGTGAAACATTCAAGTGTCACCTGCTTTCCGGATGGTGATTGTTCCGGCAGAAGCAGGAGGATAGAGAAGGTGTTGAGGGACTTTCAGGTTGTTCTGAAGGTGTCAGCATCAATCTGATAACGGCGCATCAGGCGTTGAAAGGCCTGTCGCTCCATGCCGCTGGTTTTGGCCGCAGCCGAGACGTTGCCTTTGGAGCCTGTCAGGCAGTGACGCAGGTATGAGCTGGTGAAGGGAGCGATCACCTTTTCCTTGGCCTGTCGATAGGGAAGTTGATAGACGCAGGCTGGAACTTGACTCTGCGTTTCTCCGTTCTTGCCGTTATCTTCAAAACTTGTCAGCTCATGCGGGGTAATTTTACGGCTGTCCGAGAGCAGTACCGCTCGGTTGATGATGTTCTGCAGTTGCCGGACATTACCCTTCCATTGCTTGCGCATGAGAAATTGCAGAGCCTCGGGGGTGAATTCCATCCCTTCCCGATCATATTCCTGGGCATACATGACCAGAAAATGCTGAGCCAGTAAGGGGATATCTTCTTTGATCTCTGTCAAGGTGGGCAGAGTGACAGTCATCACGTTCAGGCGGTAAAAAAGATCTTCCCGAAATTCCCCTTTGGCCATTTTGGCCTCAAGATCCTGATTGGTGGCGGCAAGCACCCGGACATCAACCTTGAAGGTCTTGGTTTGTCCCAGAGGCTGGATCTCCTTTTCCTGCAGGACCCTCAGGAGTTTTGTCTGGAGCCCCAGGGGGAGATCGGCAATTTCATCAAGGAAGATGGTGGAGCCATCCGCCTCAAGAAAGAGGCCGGTTTTGTCATGATCGGCGCCGGTAAAGGCTCCCCTGCAATAGCCAAACAGTTCACTCTCCAAGATATGTTCAGGAAGGGCAGGACAGTTGATGGTGATCATTTTTTTTTCTGCCCGTTTACTCATGGCATGGATGGTGCGGGCAGCAACTTCCTTGCCGGTGCCTGATTCTCCACGAATGAGCACGGTGGCATCGCTTTGTCCCAGCCGGGATAAAAGATCAATGGTTCGTCGTAATGGCGGTGAGTGACCGATAAACCCGGTCAGTGCACTGGTGCTGCTCAGACGCTGCTGGAGATGCAGATTTTCCCGCAACAGGTATGTCCGCTCAAGTGCGCGTGTGACCACCTGGCTGATCTTGTTGTTGTCAAAGGGCTTTTCAAAAAAGTCATAGGCGCCGTCTTTCAGGGCCTGCACGGCTATCTCAATGGTTCCATAGCCGGTCATGATGATGGTGCTGATGGTGGAATCAATGGCATGGATGGACTGCAGGAGCTGCAGGCCATCCATGTCCGGCATGATAATGTCGGTGAGCACCACATCAGGCTTCCAGCTCCTGACCAGTTCCAGGGCCTCGAGGCTGGATGTTGTCAAGACGACCTCGCAGTCGCATTTTTTGGACAGGACTTTCTTAAGCAGGTTAAGAAGATCCCGTTCATCGTCCACAATCAGCAGACGGGTTGGTTTTTGTTCCTGAGGCATATGTTTTTATCCTTGAGAATCCTTGATCATGGCTTGAAAATATTGTTGCACAAATCGTCCGGAAACCGTGTCGAAAATTGTAAATCTCAGGCTGCCGGTTGGAGGAAACTCACCGGTGAGGGCGAGAAAAATATCACGCGAGGTGGCTTGTATAGCTTCGTTCAGCCTGTTTTGTGTCTCCATGTCGAGACCGGAGCGGCATCTTAAGGGGCGATTGGCGTGCAGGAGACAGGCCTGGTCCACCAGGAGCGGGCAGGAAAGGGTGTGGCTTGCTGCAAGCTGTCGGGCAGCTTCTTCCGAAGTGCCGCCCTCTGCCTTCTGCCTCTTTCTGAGCCGGCAAGAAGCCTCGCCTGCCCGCTCCATGGCGGTCAGGCGCTGTTCCCGGTTTAACTGTCGATTCAAGGTGTGGCTGATATGGACGGCCTCTATCAATTCCATCTCGAAATAGGCATGACAGCATTTTTCGGTATCCAGTTCCAGAGGGTCAATTCCTGCTTGCTGGGCCAGGTTTTCCGCTTCCTGCAGGATTGCCGAATATTCGGACAGAAAGGGCAGCAGATTAACGGTTTCTTTGTCCTCGATGCTCGGCGTACGCGCGCTCAGTTGCCCCTGTTGTTTACCATACTTGCGCAATAGTTTCCACTGACTGTAGTTTCCGGGAGTTACCCGGGCGGGCTTGAGTTTTTTTTCGGTGAGTTTCAGCCCCAGTCCGCGTCTCAGCAGATAGGCAGAGATAAAGGTGCCGGTACGGCCCAGGCCATGGCGGCAATGGATCAGGACTTTTTTCTTCAGATAAAGGGCCTCGTCGAGCCATTGCAGCGCCTGCTCCATCAACTCCATATCCGGCGCGCATTCATCCGGAATAGGAAGATAATAGACCTCAAATCCTGATTCCTGCTCAATTTGGTACAGATCACAGAATTCTCCGCACAGATTGACAATGGCATCAATCCCCTGTTTCTTGATAGCGTCAAGATCATCATAGGACATGGGGGCGGAGCCGGCAGCCAGTTGGCTGGTAAGCCAGTTTACGGTATAAGGCATGATACTGTTTTTTTGCAATTTTGAGGGAATTCTGCACTTTTTTGCAGAAAATTTTATGTACGGCTCTTTATAACATTGGATTCATGTTCTTTATATTAGTTCATTCGCGTTTCGCTGGATTTCGTTTCTGCCAGAAAGTTCTGTACATATTGTTCAACCTCCTGCTTGTCATGAAGGGACATGTCCATAAGTCTGGTGGCGCCAAGCAATCGGCCGAGGATTAGCAAATGCTCCTTCATCTCCGCAACAGGAAGACCAGAAATCCTGGCATCAAGAAGATCACCCCGGGTCTCGATTTGAAACCCCGCCTCCTGAAGCAGGGTACGGATAAAATCAAGACGCAGCAGGCGGCCGGAAAAATCAGCCCCGCCACCGGCAAAGCGAAACTGACAGTAGTTATTGGAGCTGTCCTTGCCACAGAGGGCATCGACCAGGGTAAAGTGATAGCCAAAACGCATGATCAGATTGATATAATCAGCGCCAAGCACGGCGTAGCTGGCAAAGTCCGGTGACTCTGAGCTGGCGATTCCGTCGGCCATGGTCAGTTCGCCAAACTGTTTCCAGTCAAAATGAGCCCTCTCTTGCCATTGAACCGACGGGTGGGTCAGTCCTGCCCACAGGGCCTGAAAGGGTGCTGAACTGATCTGATCCACAGTGATTGTCTCTTCTCGGACGATTGCGGGTAGAAGGCCGCCACCGACATCGACTACAAAGATATCAAAAGGCAGATCTGAAAGCAATTTTTTCCGGTTACGGGAACGGTTCCCCAGGCGATCCCCCAGAGAAAACATTGACCTGACCGCCTGTTCATGGGCAAAACGGATAATGTCATGCAGGGAACGGCATGATTCGGGACTAAATTCTTTAGCCTTGGGGTCAATCAGGTGCAGGGGGGTGATTGTGTCAAGGAGCTTGCGCAGTTTCCGGAAAAAGGGGAGCTGCTTTTGTGATTCATAGAGAGGAACCGTTGCCAGGCGAGGCAGGATATCACCCTCATAGACACTTATCTTCTCTGCATGCATGGTTATGACCTGACCTTGAGCTATTGTCTGAATTTCAGGACCCAGGCCGCAGATCAGGGGGACGCCGTATTCCCGGCAGACTGTGGAAAAATGGCCGGCAACACTGCCCAGCTCTGCCAGTACCCCCTCGACCCGGTCAAGAACCTGCACGAAAGAGGGCAGAGTCTCTCTGATTACAAGAATAGCACCGGCAGGTGTTTGTTCTACGGGATGGCTTTTATCTACACAGTAGGCCGGGCCACAGGCCTGACCGACTGCGGCCATGGTTCCACCCTGGAGCAGCGGTGCGTTCGGGATTTCGCTACTTGCTGTCGGTTCTTTTTCGATGTCGGTGTCCGGTGATGGTGAATGAGATTGCAGGGCACGACTCTGGAGAAAAAGGATTTTTCCTTTGTCGGCCAAAGTCCACTCGATATCCTGAGGGGTTTGGAAATGAGACTCTATTTTCAGGGCATCAGTGGCCAGAGATGTGATCTGTTCAGCGGTCATCACCTGAGTCAGGAAGTGCCTTGCTCCATCTTTTGTGTTTGGTTTGTGGCAGGTGGTGTCTGCTCTTTCCACTGTCAGGACATCCGGGATTTCCCGCCCGCTGACCAGTGCGTCTCCCTGTCCCGGAACGGCATGGATGAGCAGATGTGCTGTGTCCCGGTTGGCCGGGTCTAGAGTGTACACGACTCCGCTGGCCAGGGCAGCTATCATCTCGACCACCAGTACCGCCATGGGTGTTTCTTCATCGCTCTGTCCACTGTGTATCCGGTAGGCTAATGACTCTGGCGTATATTTGCTGGCAAGGACGGTAAGATAGGCGGGGATGAGATTTTCTTTCTGAACTTCAAGAAGTGTAGTGTACTGTCCGGCAAAAGAGCATTCGCCATCTTCACCCACGGCACTGCTACGTACAGCCACTTGGATACCATTTGCCTGGTCTGCCCATAAGTGTGTATGGGCGGCAAGGATATTATCTTCAATAGCGGGAGGAACCTCGGCCTTTTTGATCAGATCCATCAGCTGTTGTGAGATCTGCACCAGGCTGCGAGGGATGGCAAGATTGATCTGTGCCAGTAGCTCATTGATCCTGCTCCGCAGATCATTGTACTCCAGCAGGTAATGAAAGCTGTTCACCGTGATGACAAAACCGGAAGGCACAGGCAGTTGCAAGCTGTTGGTCAATACGGCCAGGGTGGCGCTTTTACCACCGGCAAGATCTGGTTTTACGGCGGGGTCAGTCAGAGTCAGGACAAAGGGCGGCCCAAAATGAAGAGTGGGTGGGGCCAGCAAGAATCTGCTGTAAAAGTCAAACTTGCGAAAATATTCAGGCAGGGTGACAAAAGAACCAGGGGCCATACGTTCAAGGCTTTCCACCATACCACTAACACTGGTTGAAAGGGCATTGTATCTGGCAGTAATCCGGCAGAAATCTTCTTTTTTTCCTTGATAATAGAGCTCTTCCAGGTCGGCCATGAGCTCGTGACTCCGGCTGTCAAAGACCAGGAGTTCCCGAAAGGCATCATAGGTTCCACGCAGGACAACGCCGGGAGCAAAGAGACGATAGGTCCAATATTTGAAAAGGGTGTTGATAAGCATTGTTGACGGCCTTGGCAGCAAAGGGTGCCACAAAAAGAAGAGACTCATTGCAGCTTACTGTTGTGCTTTCCAATGATCAGGGACAAAATGAATTAAAGTTGATTATCGGTTAGAGGGAAAGCTTAAGTCAACTTGTTTTTGTGGTGTCCATCTTTCAGTGGGTATTTGGGGGGGAAGGATTCACTTTTCTTGTGATTTTTTTCTGAGCTGATATTCCTGAACTGCTTGATTATGTTCGGAAAGATGTTTCGAGAATTGGTGGGAACCATTATTTTTAGAGACAAAATAAAAAAAGTCAGTAGGCGCGGGACGCAGAACGGCCTCCATGGCCTTCTGGCCTGGATTGCAGATGGGACCGGCTGGTAATGCCGGGATGACATAGGTGTTATAGGGGTGCTCTGTCTTGAGGTCTGTCCTGGTCAGGTTGCCTGAAAAATTTTCCAGGCCATAGACAACTGTGGGATCTGATTGCAGGCGCATCCCGGTCTTGAGTCGGTTGAGAAAGACGCCGGCAATAATGGGTCTTTCTGTTGAATCACCCGTTTCCTTTTCCACTACCGAGGCCAGGGTGACAATCTCATGACGGCTCATCCGTTGTTCGCTGTCATTGGGTAATGCAGACCATATTTTAAAAAAACGGGCCACCTGCATGGCGATCAACTCTTTGGTATCCTGCAGATCGTGGGTCAGATGATAGGTGTCTGGATAAAGATAACCCTCCAGGCTTGGTACTGATGGAAGCCCCAGGGAGTGAATAAATTCAGGATCGTGGGCCAGAGCCAGAAACCGATCCCGATCACACCAGAATCCAGCGGCAAAGATCTCTGCCACCTCTTCTAGTCGTAGTCCTTCGGGGATGGTCACGGCATATTGAACCGGTTTGGCCGTTGCCAGTTGTCGCAATACCTCGCCCGGTTTTTTCCCGAGGCTCAATCTGAATTCGCCAGCCGGTAGTTTCTTAGCCAAGCCAAGAATTTTGGCCAGCAACAGAAAACGGATGTCGTCATCAATCAGTTTGGCTTCGGCCAGGAGCTTTCGTATCTGCCTGGTCCCTGATCCGGACGGAATGGTGACGATGGTGTATTCTGCCTTCTGCTGAGGTGCGGGCTGCCAGGCATAGAGGGCGAGCCAGCCAGCAAGTATCATCGGGCAAAGTAATAAAAAAAAGGCCGTGCAGCGAACGGCCCTTTTTTTGTGAAAAACAGAGCCGTTATGCGGACTCTCGTTACTCATCTGGGGAGGCCGCCCATTATTCATTTCTGGAATGGGCGGCCCTTGGTCATTCTTAGCCTGCGGACAATCAGGCTCTGCTGCATCGCTGGCTTTCAATCTTGTTTATTATCTGTTTTCTGGACACGCCCAAAGGCAATTTTGACCACATCGTCCATGTCCTTGACTGGAAAAAACTGCATCTTGTCACGGATCTCTTTGGGGATCTCGGCCAGATCTTTTTGGTTCTGCTCGGGAATGATCACTTTGTTTATATTTGCACGCAGGGCAGCCAGGGCCTTCTCTTTCAGTCCACCAATGGGCAGCACCCGACCACGTAAGGTTACCTCGCCGGTCATGGCCAGACCTTTGATCAGCGATTGTTTGGTGACGGCGGAATAGATGGCCGTGGCCATTGTAATCCCGGCTGAGGGGCCATCTTTGGGGATGGCGCCGGCCGGGACATGGACATGGATATCTGTTTTTTCAAAAAAACTGTCTTCCACGCCCATCTCCTGGGATCGGCTGCGGCAATAGGTGAGCGCTGCCTGCACCGACTCCTTCATAACATCGCCAAGCTGGCCGGTAAGGGTTAAGGTACCCTTGCCAGGCATGAGGTTGACCTCGATATGAAGGATCTCGCCACCCACCTCGGTCCAGGCTAGTCCGGTGACGAGCCCTGGTTGTGATAAGGCGTCAAGCTCTGACTCTGGAATGTTTTTGGGCGGGCCAAGATAACGCTCAATGGTTTTTGGAGTGATACTGTAAGGTCCTTTGCCGCCTTCTGCGATCTTCCTGGCCACCTTGCGGCATACCTTGCCAATCTCGCGCTCCAGATTGCGCAGGCCGGCCTCGTAGGTATAGTGGCTGATAATATATTGCAGGGTTTCATCCTGCAGGCGGATATGACGGGTTTTGATGCCGTTTTCCTTGATCTGTCGGGGCAGCAGATAGCGTCTGGCAATAGCCAGTTTCTCCTCCTGGGTGTAGCCGGAAAGGCGAATCACCTCCATCCGGTCCAGCAGGGGCCCTGGGATGGTATCGGTCATATTGGCGGTGGTGATGAACATGACCTTGGAGAGATCAAAGGGCATGTTCATATAGTGATCGGTGAACTCAAAATTCTGCTCCGGATCGAGAACCTCAAGGAGGGCTGAAGAGGGATCGCCGCGATAATCAGAACCGATCTTGTCAATCTCATCCATCATGAAAATGGGATTATTGGAGGCAACCAGTTTCAGACCCTGGATAATTCGTCCCGGCATGGCCCCGATATAGGTGCGGCGATGGCCGCGGATCTCGGCCTCATCACGCATTCCACCCAGTGACATACGGTGAAATTTGCGGCCCATGGCCCGGGCGATGGACTTGCCGAGAGAGGTCTTACCCACCCCTGGGGGGCCCACGAAACAGAGGATCGGGCCCTTGGTGGTGGTGTTCAGTTTGCGTACGGCCAGATATTCAAGGATGCGCTCCTTGACCTTCTCCAAGCCGTAATGATCTTCATCGAGCACCTCTTTGGCGGCTATTAGATCAAGACGATCCTGAGTGGCTTTTCTCCAGGGGATATCGAGGATCCAGTCGATGTAGGTCCTGATAATGGTGGCCTCTGAGGAATCAGGGTGCATCATCTCCATGCGGCTGATCTGCTTTTCCGCCTCTTTACGTACTGTTTTGGGCAGCTTCTTTTTTTTCAGGGCCTTATAGAGCTCCTCAATCTCCTGCACCCGTTCGTCCCCATCGCCCAGCTCCTTCTGCAGGGCATGCAGCTGTTCGCGCAGATAATATTCGCGCTGAGATTTGCCCATCTCCTCCTTGGCATCAGACTGGATCTTGGCCTGGACGGTGGTGACTTCCAGTTCTTTGGTCAGCAGGATATTGACCAGTTTCAAGCGGGCAACCCCATCGACCTCTTCCAGGACGGACTGGGATTCGGCGATTTTCAAGCGCAGGTTGGAGCCCACCAGGTCGGCCAGGCGTCCAGGTTCCTCGATGTTGTTGATGATGGTCATCAGGTCCGCAGAAAGAATGCCGCGCAGGGACATGATCTTCTCTGTCTGCTCGCGGACGGTGCGCATCAGCGCCTCAGTCTTGACCGTGATTTTTTCAGGTTCAACCTCCTGCAGCACTTCAATCTTCACCTGATAAAAAGGCTCTGTCTGCTCGTATTCCTGGATTTTGGCCTTGGAAATGGCCTGCACCAGCACCTTTAACCGGCCGTCTGGCAGTTTCAGGGTGCGCATGACCATGCACACCATGCCCACCGAATAGAGATCGGCGGCTTCGGGATTGTCCTTGGTTGAATCTTTCTGGGTGACGAGCATCAACAGTTTATCTTTCTTCAGCGCCTCATTGACCGCCTCCACGGAACCGGGCCGGCCCACAAAAAGGGGAATGATCATATAATTAAAAATAACCACATCCCGGACTGCCATCATGGGCAGAGTATCCGGGATCTTCATATTTTCACTGTCGGAAAAATCATCCATACCAATGGATAATGAGTCATTAAATTCCACGTAAACCTCCTGATCCAGGGTAACTGGATAAGTGACTTTTATTGAGTCAGGGAGTAACTCCCGATAATTTCCCTGCACTTGAGGGGTGCATTAAGGCAGGGAAGAACATATGTTAAAGGGTTCTCGTTTAAATCCTCAAACTGGCTGAAAAAATTAAACATTGCTCTGGTCGAAGTCAAGACTGTAAATTACAGAACATCAAGAGAAATGAGTGAAGGTGCCTGAGAAAGGGAGAAGGGGCCCTTTTTTTCTTGAATTATACGTTCCTTTCACGCATAATTGTTTGCCTTTAAGTGTTGAGAGTCTTGTGACAATTCATCAATGGGGTGGCTTTGGCATGCTGTTTAGGGGGCCTTGGCAAATAACCATTACATTTCTCTTGATTTATTCCAGAGAATTTTATTCCATTCATGGTGTCTCTATGGTTCAGCTATGTTATTACAATGGTTGAAGGTGTGTTTTTGATTTTTTATGGTTCTTGCAGTTTCATGTTTTCTTAGTGTTTATGGAGTCCAGCGAATGCTTAGTCCTCATTCTTTTTTTGACCTCTCCGAGTTTTCCCATGGCCCTCTTTTTTTTGAAAAGGAGTATGTCTGGACCGCCTTGACCCGGTTGAAAGAGTATATGAACGGCTATGTGTATCCGCAGCTCACAAGTCCGCTGCTTCCGGAAGGAGAACCATTGACCAGGACGGTTGTTCTGCATGAAGGAGAGATTCTTTCAGCTACCGGACTGCAGATTATTTATGGCGATACCACGAAACAGCTATTGAGGGTCAGCTCCGATGGCCGTGAACTTTCAGGTGCCACTGTAATAATGGCCGGGGTTGTGCTCATGGGCAAGCAGATAGCCCTGGGGCGTGGAGTACTGGTGGAAAGCGGGGCCCTGATCAAGTCGCCTGCCATTATCGGTGACTATACCGAGATCCGTCAGGGGGCTTATCTGCGCGGCTATTGCCTGACCGGATCCCATTGTGTCATTGGCCATACCACCGAGGTGAAACATTCCATCTTTCTCGATCATGCCAAGGCCGGTCATTTTGCCTATCTCGGTGATTCTATCCTGGGCCGGGACGTCAATCTGGGGGCGGGCACCAAATTTGCCAATCTCAGATTTCTTCCAGGAAATGTTGTTATTCGTACCAGTGAAGGGTCCATTGATACCGGCCGCAGAAAATTTGGTGCCATCCTTGGGGATCAGGCCCAGACCGGATGTAATTCAGTAACCAGTCCCGGTACCCTGATCGGCAAAGAAGGCATCCTTATGCCAAATACCACAGCTCCATCTGGGTATCACCCCCCCCGAACCATTCTCCGTTAAACCGCCATCATAAAAAAAATATAAAAAAGTTTTTTTGTCGGAAACTTTTTTTCAGGACAATCATTTTCTCTCTTGATTTTGTGTAATATCTCATTATATTCTGTGCATAATCACGATATCTATTGGCGTGATTGGGAAAGTTCTACCGAAATCTTTTTAAGATAAATGGAGGGCATTATGAAAATTGTTGTTTCCGCCACAGGAATGAATCTGGATTCTCCTGTTGATCCTCGATTTGGCAGGGCGGCCTGTCTGCTCATTATTGACAGCGACACCGGCACACTCATAGAAGCCATAGACAACAGCCAGGGCAGGGATGCTGCTCAGGGTGCCGGGATAAGTGCGGCAGCCCTGGTTGCTGATAAAGGTGTAGGGGCTATTCTCACCGGACGAGTTGGACCCAAAGCCATGCCAGTGATGGAAAAAGCAGGTATTCAAGTTGTCTCTGATGTGAGTGGAACGGTACGCGAGGCTGTGGAAAAATTCCAGAACGGTTCGTCTATTCCGGCCAGCTCTTCTTCTGCCGCTGCTAGTGGTGGAATGGGAGGTGGCAGGTGTCAGAGGGGTGGAGGCGGTCAGGGAAAAGGCGGCGCCGGCGGTGGTTCCGGTCAAGGTCGAGGTCGAGGTCAAGGTCGAAACAGGAAAGGGTAGGGTGAGCAGATGCAGATAGCAGTTGCCAGCGGTAAGGGCGGAACCGGCAAGACCATTGTCTCAACAAGTCTGGCCATGTGTGCCCCAGACCTTGTTCAGTACCTTGATTGTGATGTGGAAGAGCCCAATGGCCATATTTCCCTCAAGCCTGATCTTGTCACCAGTGAACGGTGTACGGTTATTATTCCGCAGATCCTGGAAGGAAAATGCACCTATTGTGGGAAATGCCGCGATATCTGCCGCTTTAATGCCATAACCCTCTTTGCCAATACCATCATGACTTTTCCGGAGATGTGTCACTCCTGCCTTGGTTGCTTTCGGGTCTGTCCGGAAGATGCCATTGTCCGGAGTGAGCGGGAGATCGGCATGCTTGAGTCCGGCATGGCAGGCAATATCAGCTTCGTCCATGGCAGGATGCGGGTGGGAGAGGCCATGGCTGTTCCTCTGTTGAAGGCGGTGAAGAAAAAGGCGGACAAGGATGTGCTGGTCATCATTGATGCACCTCCCGGCACCTCCTGTCCTTTTGTCGAGGCAATCTCCGATGCGGACTATGTCATCCTGGTCACCGAGCCCACTCCTTTCGGACTTCATGACCTGAAGCTTGCCGCTGAAGTCCTCCGGAACTTTTCCAAACCCTGTGGGGTGATTATTAACAGGGCTGATCTGGGGGACGCACGGGTTGAACAGTGGTGTCAGCAGGAAAATATTCCGGTTCTGCTCAAGATTCCTTTTGACCGAAAGATTGCGGAAGGCTATGCCCGGGGCCAATGTCTGGTGGAGGTACGTCCAGACCTTCGTCCCTCTCTACAGGCTCTGATAGAGGAGATTTGTGCATGAAAGAAATTGTTATTTTAAGCGGTAAGGGCGGGACCGGTAAGACCAGCCTGGTAGGGTCTTTGGCCTATCTCGCGAAAAACAAGATTCTGGTGGACTGTGATGTGGATGCCGCTGATCTGCATCTGCTGCTTGATCCAAAACCTCGAAGCAGCCATGAATTCCGTTCCGGCGTCAAGGCAAAAGTCATCAGCGATCAGTGCAGTGGCTGTGGAATCTGTGTGGATCTGTGTCAGTTTGAGGCCATTACCATGGACCTCGTTGGCCGGACGGCCCTGATGAACCCTTTGAGCTGTGAGGGCTGTGGTGTCTGTGCCCATTTCTGCCCGGAACAGGCAATTGTGCTCGAAGAAAATTACTGTGGAGACTGGTTCATCTCCGATACTGACTATGGCCCTCTGGTTCATGCCCAGCTCTTTGCCGGCGAAGAGAATTCAGGTAAATTGGTCTCCTTTATCAAACGGCAGGCCCGCGAGCTGGCAGAACAGACAGGGGGCGATCTGATTTTGATTGATGGAGCGCCAGGGATCGGTTGTCCGGTTATTGCCTCCCTCTCCGGTGTCGATATGGTGTTGGCAGTGACCGAACCAAGTCAGTCCGGCTGGCATGATCTGGAACGAGTTCTTGACCTGGCCCTTCATTTCAGGCTACAATCTTTTGTCTGTATCAATAAATGGGATCTTCATCCGGAAATGGCCGCATCGATAGAGATAGCCTGTGTTGAACGTGGGATTGAGGTGTTAGGCCGCATTCCCTTCGATCCCACAGTGATTCAGTGCCAGATCCAGGGTACTCCTGTAGTTTGTAATGAGCAAAGCCCGGCGGCTGTGGCCATCAGAAAGATCTGGCAAGCTTTGGGTGTCAGACAAATAAGCCTTTGTAAAGAAACAAGGGGCTTGGGAAGTAAAAAAGCGTAAAAATGTAATGGGTATTTCTTTACGGCCCTTAAGTAAGGAATAGGGAAGGGCAAAAGAGAATCAGGATATTTTGTGTTTTGGTTCTCTGGCTTTTCCTTGTTCCTGCTCTCGTTCCCCTCAATTCAATTTTATCCTTTCCGCCATGACCCTTATCAATCCAGAAGACTTTATCAGCTCCATCGCCGACAGTCTGCAGGCTATCTCTTATGCTCATCCCCGCGATTTTATCCAGGCCATGGCTCGCGCCTATGAAAAAGAGCAGAATCCGGCAGCCAAAGACGCTATCGCCCAGATCCTGATCAACTCCCGGATGGCAGCCATTGGCCAGCGTCCGATCTGTCAGGACACCGGCATTGTTACTGTTTTTCTGAAAGTTGGTATGCAGTGCCGCTTTGATACGGATCTGAGTCTTCAGGAGTTGGTGGATGAAGGAGTGCGCCGGGCCTGGCTTAATCCGGAAAACCCCCTGCGCGCCTCAGTGCTTGCCGATCCGGCAGGAAAAAGGAAGAATACCGGCGACAATACCCCCGCAGTCATTTACACTGAACTTGTTCCCGGTAGCGTTGTCGATATCCGCATTGCGGCCAAGGGTGGTGGTTCGGAGAATAAGAGTAAGTTTGTGACCCTGAATCCCGGCGACTCTATCGTGGACTGGGTGGTGAAGACCGTGCCGACCATGGGTGCCGGCTGGTGTCCTCCGGGAATCCTGGGAATCGGCATTGGCGGAACGGTTGATCGGGCCATGGTGCTGGCCAAGGAATCGCTGTTGGAACCCATTGACATTCAGGAACTGATCGAACGCGGGCCAGTGAGCCGTATAGAAGAGTTGCGCCTGGAAATTTATGAGGCAGTCAATAACTTAGGCATCGGCGCTCAGGGCTTGGGCGGACTGACTACGGCCCTCGATGTCAAGATCAAAGATTGCCCTACCCACGCGGCTTCCCTGCCGGTGGGAATGATCCCCAATTGTGTTGCTACCCGTCACATCCACTTTATTCTCGACGGCAGTGGTCCCGCTCATTTTGAACCGCCGCATCTGGAGGACTGGCCGCAGATTAAATGGGAAATGGGACCTGGGGTGAAACGGGTGCAGCTTGATACTCTCAGCCGGGAAGAAATAGCCGGCTGGCGGATTGGTGAGACCCTGCTCCTGAATGGAACCATCCTCACTGGTCGGGACGCTGCCCATGGCCGCATCCAGCAGTTGCTGGCCCAGGGTGAGCCTTTGCCTGCAGGGGTGGACTTTAAAGGGAAATTTATTTACTACGTCGGTCCCGTTGATCCGGTCGGTGACGAGGTGGTCGGCCCTGCCGGTCCCACTACCGCCACCCGGATGGATAAATATACCGAGATGATGCTGTCCCAGACCGGTTTGCTGGGCATGATCGGCAAGTCAGAACGGGGTGATGCCGCTATAGCGTCCATTAAAAAACATGGTGCGGTTTATCTGATGGCCGTGGGGGGCGCTGCTTATCTGGTCTCAAAGGCGATCAAGAAATCATGGGTGGTGGCCTTTGCCGATCTGGGCATGGAGGCGATTTACGAGTTTGAGGTGGAAGATATGCCGGTGACCGTTGCCGTGGACACCAGGGGTGAGTCCGTACACAAGAGCGGGCCGGCGCTGTGGCAGCAGAAGATCAGGGATTACAGAAAAAAATAGGCGGATGGATGCACTTTCAGGCGCAAGATGAACGCTGGGTAAGGGCCTGTCGTGTCCTCAGAGCATATACGAGGCGGCAAGCGCACCGAAAAAAAACCGGAGCCTCGCTCATAACGAAACTCCGGTTTAACTCTTTTGCCTGCTTTTAAAAAAATTGGTCTTTTATATCCTGAATGCTACTTATCGGTCAAGGTATTGAGAAAGGCGTAAATGTCGTCGAGTTCCTCCGGTATCAGCCCCATGTCGCCAGTCGCAGTGGTCACGTTCTGATCCACCTCCGGAACCAGCCCTCCCCTGTCATTCATAAAGGAAATCATCTCCTTCAGGGTCGTGAAATAACCGTTATGCGAATAGGGCGCCGTCATGGTGATATTTCTCAGGGTTGGTACCTTGAATTTGCCATTTTGGGCTGTATCGCCTACTACAGGCCCAAGTCCAAAATCCTTACCGTCATACACCGTACCCGGTACGGTCAGCAGCCTGGTATTTACCGGTACACCAACATTGACGTAGCCGTAGTTGGTGAACAGCGGCGCAGGCTCACTGCCAACGACCTTATCGGTATGGCATGAAGAACAATTTTCATTAAAGATCTTCTGCCCCGCTAGTTCCTGGGCAGTCAAGGCTGCCGTGTCAAATTTTGAAGTGAACGCAGTGACCTCAGCCGACCTCTCATAGGCCGCTACCATCCTGGCAATCTTTGCATAGGCTGCATCGGCCTTAGCATCAAGATAGCCATCATCAGTTTCGTCATCCCCAAGAACAGCAAAGAAATCCGGTCCAAAATAACGGACAAAAAGATTCGCATATCGTGACTCGGAAACTCTGATTACTACATCTCCTGGCAGCGCCAGACCCATCTCCACCGGATTTAATGGCGGCCCCTGAGCCTGCTCTGCCAGCGGATCGCCAAGTACTTTTCCTGTTTTACGACCATCCCAGAACATGCCACCGAAATATTCACCGTCCACTTGTTGCAGTATCGGGCTGAAACCGCAATAGGCTGAAGTCGGGGCATTCCTGCCACCTTTTGATATGCCGTCGTCTCCCAGAGAAACCATTGTATTGTAAGGATCCCGGCTGTTAGTCGGATCTGCAAACCCGGCCGTGCGATGGTGACAGGTAGCGCATGATTGTGTTCTGTTTAATGAAAGATCTTTATCCATGTAAACGTGTCGGCCCATCTGCTCTTCTGGCGTAAGCTGAATAGCAGAAGCTGATCCCGCTCCAAAAGCCAGAGTAAAAAGTGCTGTGTAAAGCATTGTTCTTTTCATTTTCCCTCCTGTTGAAAGTTGTTATGGAAACAATTCCCTTTGCCTGGTCATATTCAATATTGGTAAGGGGTTAGAAATAATGTTTTTGGAAACTTTTATGTCATGCAGGCAACGTTTGCTGGAGCATTTTCGACACAATGCCTGTTATCAGAACCTGTTGCAATCAACAATGTAATGCCGATCATTCATTTCGAGGCTGTTAAAAGCCCTTTTGCCTTCGTCATCTTCAGGCTCCAGGCATGGAAAGTAAAAGGGAGAAAAAAGTGAGTGAGCTTGTGAACACCCGCAGGGCGACAGATATCTCTCTGCCGCCCTGCGAATCCCCTGAAGCACTGCAGGGACTCTATTCAAAAATAGCGAGCTGTTAGTTGTCTCACCCATCTCCTTGAGCTGTAACACGCCCCCTTTTCACGCCGAAGAGAGTGAGCGTTTTCCCCATAGGAAGTTCTCCTCTTTCATCATTATGGTTGAGGAGAAGAAGGAATACAGTCGCCATTGTCGTCAATCGTTCCTGCGCAGAGCAGCTTATTAACGGTGATAACTACCGGTCTTCCCCAGTCGTTCCATTTATTTTTAGCGGAACTTTTAACACTGACGCTTTCTGCTGTGACTTCATCAGGGAAGGTAATGGTGACTGTCACGTCATCTTCGACGTCAGCCTCATCGCCAAGCAAGGACAAGTCAGCGAGCAACCCGTCATCAATAAGATCTTCTGCTGCACTGACTGAATCGGTTGTGATTGTTGTTGTTCCCATATCGTCGTCAAAAAACAGGTCTGCATGGGGGGTGTCGGACACCAACTCATCAATCATGGCGTAGATCTCCGGATCCACGATATCTTCAGCGGGATGGTGGGCAAAGGCAGGGCTGGCGGTCAGGGTGAGACACAGGCTAGAGATGATTATACTCTTTTTCGTGGCAAACCTCCTTTTTGTAAATAAAAGCCCACTTCGTCAGCTTTTATTTACCTACCATTGTGGGCAGTAAAGAAAGTGTGAATGATCAAAACAATGCTCAATCATGAATCGTACTTCGACAGGAGGCTGCCTATGATAGGATTGATATCTCTATCTTGCTCCATATCATGATTGTGCTGTTCTGGTTCGCTTTCGTTTTTCGTATTGTTGGATGTGGACATCGCTGAATTTTACTCTCAAGTACTGTATCTGTTTTCATCACCTTCCATTCCGCGAGTGAACGTCGTATTCTTTGAGATCAATGCGGCAAGGAAAAGAGCTATGCTATAAGGATCTTGTTCTTTATGATTGTTTCTTCTTTTGAATATCGGTCTTGCTTCATAAGCAGGCGAATTGTTATGTTTTCTGTCCATTGTCAGCATGCTGTTTTCCGCTTCGTCGTCAGATAAACTGTCATTTGCTAATGAGGTAGCAAGGGTTGCTGCTAGAAATTTCTTCCAGTTGAGTGTCGGATTAACAATTTTAAAGCCTATCATCTGATACATCTCTTTTTTAGTTTCCGATTTCCATTTGGCTTGTAACATTAGTTTGAAATCCTGGAGAGGGCCGTGCACGATGCCGAAAAATTTTTGGGAATGCTCATCATAATGTGACGGAATTTGAGATACTAGAATCCCGGTTGCTGAAACATCTTCAACAACGCCAATACAAGCTGATTTCCCATTCCACATACTGGATATCAGCCCCATGGTGCCATGTCGTTTGCAGGCCCTACGATTCGTATGCATGTTATTCTCCTTGCTTATTCTACTGTCAATCATGTAGTCGAAACTGGAAAAGTCTATTTCACTTTTTCTGCCTGTGTTCAGCTTATTGCTACATGAGAAACATCTATTACAGAAAATGAATCCTATACCAGTTTGGTCCGCTTAACGGCCTCCGGAGCCACCAGAACCACCACTTGATCCGCCGCTGGAACCACCACTTGATCCGCCGCTGGAACCACCACTTGATCCGCCGCTGGAACCACCACTTGATCCGCCGCTGGAACCACCACTTGATCCGCCGCTGGAACCACCAGAATTACTGGAACTATCAGATTTGGAGCCAGTGCCCATAGCTCCACTGGCAAGTGATTGGCTACCGAGCTCTGATGCAGCGGCGCCCTTATTTATATCAGCAGAAAACCCTCTGGCAACATCTTCAGCTGATCCATACCTGGCCTGCTCGATAAAAGAATTCTGTAGGGTGTGCATTTCACGGGCCTGATAAGAATTCTGGAGAGCATTGACAAGAACCGTAGAAGCAGTTGTGGAGTCAACACCCATACGTGCCATGATACGGGCCGTAACCATGGTTTGAACCATGAGTTTATTGGTTTCTTCCTGCTTTGTTATTGTCCTGGCTTGCAGTTGAGTCATTATTTGAGCACAATCCTGTTCCTTCAGGCCAGCTGTATAGGCATCGGCTATAATTTGTCCCAACTGCTTGGCTTGTTGTTTGTCCTTGGTAAGCGTACTTGCCTGCTGGTAAGCGTGCTCATATCTGCTTTGTACCCGCTTCACCGCCTGAACAATATTGTCTTCGTTCGCCTTTTTAGCGATCCCTTCATACACCTTATGCATCAAGGGGTCGGTAGGTAGGCCATGCTGTTTTGCATCCTGGATCATACTACGGACGCGTATAGTGTTTTCATGTCTGAATTGGTATTGTTGCATGGCCTGGAGCATGGCAGGTGTACCATCAGGGTCGACCTGGACTTGGTAGTGTATTGTTGCCTGCTCCCGGGGCTGGAGTTGAGTACTTTCGTCGTTCGTTAAGTCAGCTGCAACAGCAGGAGATGATACCAGCAGAATACACGCTGTAAGAGCAGTCATTTTTTTCATTATGAATTCTCCTTTATCGTTGAATAATTAATTATTCAACGCAGGGCTAAGCAAATGGTTACAAGGCAGAGACATAAAAGCAATTTTTTGTCCCGAAATCGTCAAGCACGGTGTTCGGACAATCCGGAATGGTAACTTTTCCATCAATGATATAAAAATAGGACAATTCTTTATTTAGAGGAATGGTCACCTGCCATACATCTCCAGATTCTTTGATTGCGGGGTGATAGGTAAAATGATCCGCAGACGAGGCAAGAAATACCTCTTTGGCCTTGGTATCATTGTAATAAAAGGACAGAGAATCATCATGGACTTGTACAGAATGTTGCTGAGCGCATCCCAATGTTAAAAGGATAATAATCAGCAGGAGACTTTGCAGACTAAGAGAAGGGGTATTGTTCATTTTCGGTCTCCACTTTGAGAATAGAATTTGTTGAGCCGAAATCGTCAGCTTCCTGAGTGGCAACAGTTGGATCTGGAAGGGGTTTTGAGCCATCGATAATAAAGGTATAGTGATGTTCTCCTGCGGGAAGTTTCAATGATATCTCCCAGTAGCCGTTTGTGCCGGAGGGAACGAGAGGGACGTTCTTCCAGTTTGTGAAGCTGCCGCTAATCTCGACCCGTTGGGCTTTTTGGTTATGGATAACGAACCTGTGCAGAACGGCAGTTGGCTCTGTTGCTGGTTTTATTTGGGTGAAATCCTGTCTGGCCATAAAGGAAAGCAGGAGCAACAGACAGGCTGCAACGGCCCAGCCCAGTGAGCGGTTAAAAATAGGTAGGATTCTGGCGCGGGTGGTTTTCAGTTCAACAGCCGGGGCTGTTTTGTTGAGTGAGGCACTCAATAGTTTCTCCTGCTCGAGCAAATCAACAGCATCGTTTTTATATGGTTTGTTGTCATAGACGTGTTCGACAAAGAGTATTTTCTCGTCTATGGAGAGCTCGTTATCAATATACATGCTGATTAAATGATCCATTATTCCACCTCGTTTTTCATCATTTGACGTAACTTGGCTCTCGATCGATGAACCCTTACCTTGATGTTTTCTATACTTAATCCGAACGTTGCAGCTATTTCTTTATAAGCAACTCCGCCAACGGCAAGAGTTAAAATATCTCTGTCCAGTTCTGGGAGCCTGCCCATTGTCGTGTGAATTCTGTCAGTTGTTTCCTGGGTGATGAGAGAGCTCTCCTGGTCGGCAGCAATCTGTGAAATAATATCTTCTGATACAGGGAATTTTTTCTGCTGTCGCCAATGATCAACAAGTGCATTCCGGGCAATAGTAAATAGAAGTCCCGGGGATAAAACGGCATCATGGCCGTAATGCTGAAAATGACGGGTGAAGCTTTCCTGCATAATATCTTTGGACGTCTCATGGTCGCCACTTTTGTATATTAAATAACTGAAGAGCTTATTTTTGTACTCTTCATAGAAATTTTGATATTTTTCAGACATTATAATGGCTCGCTGGGCATATATGTTTATCTGGTTGTACCGTGGCTTGTAGATCCTGTATCGGCTTCAGCCAGGGGTATAAATATCCCTGCATTTCCGGGGTAGATACCAGAATTTGCGTGGTATCAGGTCATCGATGATATGAGATTGTCAATAATGGTCTCGTTGTTATTTTTATTCCAAGCCTTTTTGCAGGCTGCATGCATAATAAGAAATTTTTTTTCTTCATCTCCCTTCTGCTTTGGTGAGTTTGGGGCTTCAGTCAGGATGTTTAAATTCTTGATATGAAGACTTGAATGTAAAATAAATTTACGCCCGTTTTTGTTGGTTATGGGTGTATGAATTATATTAATATCGTATCCGGAATTTCTACGTTTACAGAATCTACACCACTCGGGTTTTTCGTTGTCCATTGATCTTTTTGACAGGCAGCAGCTACAGATATTCTTTTCTTTCATCATGCATTGATGGCATGTCTGTTGTAAGAAAGTACCAAAGTTTTTGGTGAACCCATTGTTTCCATATACTATTTTGTGCTCTTCGTCATGTATCCAGAGATGAACAGACAGCTCATCTCGTATGATGTCCAATGTCTCGCCATTTATCCCAAGTAGCCTCAGGCTAGTCAGTGTATCGACATCGGCAACGGGATTAAAATTTTCACATATTTGGTGTGCTTTCATTGGGCATGCCCCTGATATCGATGATATTGTTGTCAGCGGTTGTCTTAAAATCGCTTTACCCGCTTTACCCGACAACTTATATATTATTTCAGTTTCGAGGATTCCTGTTGTCAATTCAGTGAGTCATGTCTTTTAAATATTCAAGGCTATCATACGTTGTTATCTAGTTGTTGTGATGTCTGCTTGCAGGTCCTGCTTCGTCTTCCATCCAGGGGTATAATCCCCTTACGCAGTCGGGGCAGATGCCATGACTTATGCGGTTATGGAAAACATTGAGGATATGCGTATCGATAGTGACCCAGTTATTATTCTCATCCCTCGCCCTTTTACAGGCTGCGCACATAATAAGAAATTGTTGTTCTTCGTTCGTATTCTGCTTCTCCGGGTAAAGGTTGTCAGCTAGAATACTTAGGTCTGTGATATGACGGCTTGAGTGAAAAATAAATTTTTCCCCGTTTTGGTGAGTTATGGGTTTGTGAATGATATTAATATCGTAGCCTGACTTCCCTCGTTTACAGAGATTGCACCGCTCGGGTGTTTTGTTTCCCTGGAATTTTTCAGACGGGCAGCAGCTACAGGGACTTTCTTCTCCCATAAGACATTGGTGGCATGGCTGTTGTAAGCAAGTAGGGAAATTTTCTATAAATGCACGGTTTCCGTATACAATTTTTTGCCTGTCGTCATGTATCCAGAGATAAACCGGGAGTTCATTCAGCATGGTGTTATACGATGCGCTTTTTATTCCAAGCAATCTTAGCGTGGTCAGTGTCTCAACGGTAGTAACTTTGTCGAATTCCTCGCAGCGCTGGATTTGGTTTGGTTTCATCAGCGTAACCTTAATATCGATGATCTTTCATTGGTGCGGTACTAATGTTGTTTTATAAGATCACTTATTCCATCTAAAGTAGAAACGATTGACGCTGCAAAAGGTTACAATGTTTTTGAAAAACAATTAGGACCATTCTAAAGTTTTTCCATGTCATATTTATTGTCTTTATTACCCCTCATATTCTGGAATATTTTCCCCTCTTGTCCACTATCACCACTGGTATTTAAAATTAATACGAAGAAAAACAGTATAAAACTGGATCTGTGGTTTCTGATTTCAGATGGAATAGAAGAAGCCGCCGCTCGGATTGGCGGTGACACTTGCCCCTCCTGACATGATCAGGTTTTGCTCTGAGAAAGTGCTTTCGAGGTCGGTAAGGGGCGCCAGTCTCTTGTCGCCTTTGGTGGTCTTGCTATGTAGGTCATTTCCAAGTTTGAGGTGGAAGTTATGCCGGTGACCGTTGCCGTGGACAGCAGGGCAGGGGTTATAGGTCTGTACATAAAGAGCGGGCCGCTGGCAACAGAAGATAAGGGGGGTATAGAAGCGTAGTGGCTCAGGGTTGATGAGACAGGTACGACTGAAACATCAGCAACTGTCAGGTCAGGTCTGAACGTGTTCAATGAATGGGAACGTTGAAAAATGGTTTTGTCGTTTACTCTCTGCGTTGTTTTTAAAATTCTATCATCGGGAGATTAACGGTCTGCTCGTGATAAATTTTTTCGTATGCCTTGAGCGTAAACGACAAAACCATTTTTCAACGTTCCCTGATATTATCGTCCGAGGATTTCATCAACCTCTTTCTGGGTCAGTAATTGCGCCTCATAGTTGCCATAGCCGATGATTCCCTTGTTACTTGGACACATAATGCTCGCATTGACCCCAGAATTTCGGACCGTCTCAGTAATCTGGTACCCCTGGCCGTTCCTGAGGTGGAGCGGCCAAGGGGGTTACGCACGGGTTGGAATGCGGTTACCGCAGGCCAGGGATCTGATAGGTATGGATATAACCAATAGTCTGCACGTTATCATCAGTCATAGTGGTAAAGCCGGAGATATCGGTGCCGGAATAATCTACGCTGCCAAACACTGTCCCAAATATCGGCATCGCTGTGTCAACCCAAGTCCCTGTAACTCCTTCCACAAGCACATTCACTTTACCATCATAGGTTGCCTGAAGACCCCCACCCGGTTGGGTAAGCACCCGCCCACGATTCATAAACGTGTTTCCTCGTCCATACTCATACGGGTTGGTGGCGAAATTGAAATAGACCGGGTTTTTGCTGTAATCGATGGTTTCGTCATCGCTGAGTCCGACTACCTTGTTGATCCTGAGGATGGAGTTGAGGTAAACAATCTCGTCCATGGTGATTGATCCGCTTTTATCGGCCGCCGAAGCAAAAAATGTGGCGCTGAAAGGAAGGTCGTCCCCGCGGCAGACATCGGACGTCGATCGTTCGATAATCCCGTCTGCTTGCTCGTAACCATCAACAGGGATCGACGAGACAAGCACCTTTTTCAGTGTCTTATCATACTTCGCATAGTAGGTCGTCCTATTAGCTGCATCGACCAGACTGTCGAGCCCCATATCCTTCATGAGCTCGATATTGATGGTCGGACGCAACTCCGTGGACGGGCCATCCTCAATTACATTAGGATTGCCGCCGTTTTTCGACATGACGATGGGTGCTCGCTCATTCGCTGGAGTGATCAGGTTGCCGTCCTTCATCAGCTTGACGTAGATCGCCAGGTTTTCCCGGGGTGAGTCGATGGTCTTCGTCACTTCTTCTAGCCAGACGGGAGAGCCGTCGGGGTTGGTGAGAAATTCATCATAAACGTCGGTGGTCAACACCAACCGGCCGGTAGCATCAAGGACGATTTTCTTGGCATTGTTCAGATTTGTGATCGCCTCATCAAAGGCCTTATTGTGTATCGCCTCAGGGGACCGCGCCATACTGAGGCGGCCGAATGAGACTTCCTGGATAAGATCAGGATAGGAAATTTCCGTGTAATAGGTGACAGAATTCCATACCTCGCCAGCTGCCAGGAAAACGGCATCCGTTACAGCGCAATCGGTTGTGGAGTGAGTTGCATCATAAATGTAATCCAGAGGAAGACGGTTCTCGTTGAGCACTGTCTTGGAGGATATGTCGCCCCAACGTACTGAGTCAGCCACCGGTTGCACACACTGGCTGGGATAGGGAGCGGGGTAATACAAAGTCCCAGTATCCGGATTGGCTACAGGCACATCATAATCATCCAGTACTTGGTACGTGGCAAATATCTCGCTCAATTTCGGTTCACCGCCAACGGCAGTTGCCGTGGTCCACGCCTGCTGCCATACTTGGCAGGGAGTGCTGCCACAGACCAGGGGATCACCAGTCACCTGCTCCATGATGGGGTTACCACTTGTATCAAATGCCGGCACGTTTTTGGTTTCCCCTCCCATATAACGGGCAATGACATAGAGGTCACCGTAGAGCTGGCCCTGCTCCGACGGTTCGCCACCTCCGCCGCCACCTCCGCCGCCACCTCCGCCGCCTCCTCCTCCGCCGCCTCCACCGCCGCCACCGCCACCTCCGCCACCGCCGGCCTTCGAACCTGCAGGCTTGGCCATGCCAACCGTCTCCCCATTGACAGTTATGCCATTGAGCGTAAGACCCAGAAACAAGAGGCATACTATAACATACAGTGAATTTTTCATGATTATCCTCCATGAGTAAAAAAGAATGTTGTTAGAGCGTTTCACGTTCTCCTCGTTGAGCAAAGCAGTATGAAGTGAAATTTTATTTTAAGTTGTTCTTGCCATTGCCTTACTGTCCGCTGTCGCCCAAGGTTCTGCCGGCTCCGGCAATGGGGATAAGCCACGCATAGTGTCTATCTTATATAAACACTATGCGTTAGAAAAAATGAGAAAACAATGGAATAAAAGTAGGTAGGGAATAGATAGGAAAACTATCCATTGTGGGTGGGGTAACTATCCATACCCTGGCTCAGGTTCCACTCTGAGAAAGTGCTTTTGATACTGCTATGGTGGAACAGCAGACTATTTGTCTTTGGGGAGAAGATCAGGTTTTGGAAGACAAATACGCTTGGAGGTTGGTCTTGTGCAGCGAGATGCCGAGTTTTTTTCTGATGTTCTTTCTATGAATACTTATTGTTCCAGGTGCAAGATTCATCAGTTCGGCGATTTCTTTGGTATCTTTCCCATATTTTACCATGTTTGCCACCTGTAGTTCCGTGGGAGTGAGTTTGTTCATTTCTGAAGAAACGACGTGGGTAAAGGAGGAGGTCAGCATGTTTAAATTGGCTGTCAACATGTCTACTATAATCCTGTGCTGTGCATTCAGGTTGAGAGCCTTCAGTTTTTCCAGATAAGGGGTAATAAGCTTGGCGATATTGTCTGTAATCTTCTGTTCCAGCACGACCGTATCCTTTTCCATTTTTTTCAGCAGGACTTTCAGGGCGACATTTACGTCAAGTATTTCAGAGGTTCGTTCAGCAACTTTCTGTTCCATAATATCGTGCATATCCTGCAGTTTTAGTTCGTTTATTTTTTTTTTGTAATATCGGTATTGGTTCCCAGGAAGCGGAGAGGGGCTCCTGTCTCGCTTTTTTCCACCACTTTTCCCCGGGACAGAAACCATTGCCATTCTCCGGCCTTGTTTTGCATCCTGAATTCCGATTCATAGTGAGGGGTTAATCCGTTCAAGTGCTCTTGAATCGCATCTATGGTTTTAGCTTTGTCGTCAGGATGGAGTAATTTCTCCCAGGTCAGAGATTTATTTTTGACATCAAACGCTGTATATCCAAGAACCATGTACCATTTTTCACCATAATACACTTCATTGGAGATAAGATTTCTATCCCAGACTCCGTCAGTAGAGGCCTCGAGACCCAGGCGTAATCGTTCTTCATTCAGCTTTATTTGTGCTTCAATAAGTTTTAGTTCGGTTATGTTGCGGTTGCTCGCCCGTCTGCCAAGAAACTGACCCTGAGCATTGTATACGGGCTGACAGCTGTGGGCAATCCAGCGCAGCCCTCTGTCTTTAGTGATAATTCTGAATATAACGTGTTCTGCCTTTCGAGATGTGTCGCAGATGCATTCTTGATGTTTATTGAAGATCTCTCGGTCGTCCGGATGAATAATGGATAAAAAAAGTTGTGGTACGGACATGAACTCCTCTGCGGAAAAGCCGGTCAGTCCTTCGCATGATGGTGAGTTGTAAAGAAATTCTCCCGTAGGGCTCAACCAGTACTCCCAGTTATAAGTATAGTCGGCAATGGTTCTGAATTTTTCTTCACTTAGATGGATCTTTTCCTCAAAGAGTTTCTGCTTGCTGATATCACTTATGACGATGCGGTATGCAGATGTGTCATCAACTTCCTGGGCCGAGGTTGCCTGTAGATGTGCCCAGAATAAGGAGCCGTCCTCACGCACCATTCTCAACTCACATCCCTGGAGAGTTTCTTCTGTTGCTGTCAGCTGTTTGTAATGGAGGTAGTAACAGTTTTGATCTTGGGTGAAGATAAAATGGGAGAGTGGCCGATTTACGAGCTGATCTCTGACCACGCCAAGCCAATTGGCACAGGTGAGATTGGCCTCTACAATAATTCCCTGTTCATTGAGGGTCAAATAGCCCACCGGGGCCAGATCGTAGAGGTCGAAGTAATGCGCTTGCAAGGCTTCCAGCTTGTGTTGAGTGCCTCGTAACTCCTCATTTTGCATCTCCAACTCGATTTGATGCACTTGTAGTTCATGAGCTGTGGCCTGGATTTCCAGAACTTTTTTTTCTGCCCGTTTATGCCGTTCCTGGCCTGGTATATTCGCTGTATCTGTCATAACCTGGTTCACTCGTTTTTCCACGTATTGTCAGTAATGTCCGTTTAGGGGATTGTAATATTCATTTAAACGTCCAAATCCTCCCTAGCCCTCCTTTTTGAGAGGTCGTGAGGAAAATCTACTCTACGCTGAAACAGCAGATTTTCGGGATATGATTTTCTAAACCGGACATTTTGATTCGATATGTATTATCATATACTGTTTGTTCTAAAGAATTCAAATCGAAACCATTTTTCTTTCATTATAAGAGGTAACCTGGAGGACAAGAGTAAATTTACGATCTTGGATCCGGGTTACTCTATTCTTAACTGGTGATGGAAAGAGTACTCGCCTATTGTCGGAGTCAGTTGATTCGATGGGGGTAGAGGCCGTCGGTCTCGATCCGTTCGTAGTTCAGTTTTCTGAAACCGATTGCCGTGTCAAGAATGGTTAAGGCTTCACCGCCAAGAAGTATTGATTTGGTGAGAATGCCTTCTGAGATATGCATTGAATATGAAAGATAAAGGTTAATTATCCAAGTCGTAGGGAATGTTGTTTTTTTTGGCTGCGACTCGGTACACTTCTATTTTTTAGTAACATCAACTGGTTATTCCCCTAAATCTGTCAAAAAGCAATGCAGGCTAGCTGCCGTTTCACGGGCCTAGGTGTCTGTCGGATTATGGTGATTCAGCTTTCGTAACTTGCTGATATATAAAGAAATACCAGAAATATTGCGCAGCTTGTAATTTGTGCTATATGTAGCAATATCAGCATGTTATCTTTTTTAATTCGGATAATCCGACAGACTCCTAGTCAAAGGAAATGGTAAATCGTTTGAGCATTTGTAACCACCTTTTTTTGAATTAGTATGATTTCATCTGAAATTGATATGTGAGTCAGTGAAAAATATGGGGGTGAAATTTATGAATGATTTTTTGGGTTATCATTTATAAATGACTCTTAAATTCCTGTTAAGGGATAAATCCTGTTTGATTTGCTTCGTTTTTTATACTACAAGTTAAAAGATCCTTTTGTGGTGCGTGCATGACGTGGTGAACAATACTTGAGTTGGAGGTGTAAATGAAAATCACTTGTCCCCATTGCGGGGTAGTTGGTTCCTCGCATGGCTCTATGCCTGGAGAAAAGGTCCGATGTCCGCAATGTGATAAGGCTTTTAAGATCATGCTACAAAAAATCGCCTGTCCGCATTGTGGAGTTATTGGTTCGGCGGCGGATTCTATGGTCGGCATGAAACTCAGGTGTCCGCGATGCGAGAAGGTGTTTTTACTGATGCAAGACAGGTTGATAGGGCCGTCAGTCAGTGCTATTGAGATTGCTGGAGAAGAGAGCATGTCGGCGGTGGAAAGTGGCGGTGTTGTGTCGTCTGCAGGAGGTGAGAAAACATTCCTTGAGCCTATAACAGAAATGGAGCTTGAAGTTGCTCCCGAACCGGAAGCAGAGCCCGAGGTGGAAGTTGTTCCCGAGCCGGAAGCAGAGCCCGAGGTGGAAGTTGCTCCCGAACCGGAAGCAGAGCCCGAGGTGGAAGTTGTTCCCGAGCCGGAACCAGAGCCCGAGGTGGAAGTTGCTCCCGAGCCGGAACCAGAGCCCGAGATTGAAGTTGCTCCCGCGCCGGAAGCAGAGCCCGAGATTGAAGTTGTTCCCGCGCCGGAACCAGAGCCCGAGATTGAAGTTGCTCCCGCGCCGGAAGCAGAGCCCGAGATTGAAGTTGCTCCCGAGCCGGAACCAGAGCCCGAGATTGAAGTTGTTCCCGCGCCGGAACCAGAGCCCGAGATTGAAGTTGCTCCCGCGCCGGAAGCAGAGCCCGAGATTGAAGTTGCTCCCGAACCGGAACCAGAGCTAAAAATTGTTCATGAGGCTGAGCCTGTTTTGCCGGTTGAAGAAACCAAGGGTGAAGATCAGGAAGGCGAGGGGCTTGAGTCAACAGCCATGCCTGCCCATGTCTGTGATGGTTGTGGTGAGTCTTTTCATCCAGAATTTATGCAGGAGATTGATTCTAAATTTTATTGTGGAGTCTGTCAGCTTCGTTCTGCCGCCCTGGATGCCAAAGAAAAGGCACCAAGATTTGGTGGTGGGCAGTTACGGGGTACCCTTGCTGCACTTTTGCTTCTTGGGTTGCTTGTACTACTTGTGCTGGTGTTGAAGAAGCTTGGTATTATCTGATATTATAAGGAGTTTCATGCAGAGAAGTCTTTTGGGCAAATTTTATTATAGGTAAAGCGCCTCTAGGAGTCTGTCGGATTATCCGAATTTAAAAAAGATAACATATTGATATTGCAACATATAATACAAATTGCAAGTTGCGTAACATTTCTAGTATTTCTTTAAATATCAGTAAGTTACGAAAAGCAAATCACCATAATCCGACAGACTCCTAGCGGATCATAATAGTCGTTCCGAATAAAAAGACTGTAGTGTATTTTTTATAAAATACTCACATAGCTAACAATTGGAGAAAAATGTTGAAAATATTTCCTCAGACAGTGAAGGCCAAATTACTTATTCTTATTGGCTTTGCTTTTTTCCTTCTGGTGGGGGGGCTTGTCGTCAGTACTGCCATTGAGAAAAAAAAGACCTTTCTGCAGGGAGAACAACTCCGGCTTCAGGCTAAATATGAGCAGGTACAGAAGCTGTTTGAGGACAGCGCGGCAGAGGCACTGGCCATGGCCTTTGTGGTGGCGGAAACCCGGGAGGTACAACGTCTTTTTGCAGAACGGAACCGGAGCGAACTTACTCGTATTACCTTGCCGATGTTCAATAATCTGAAGGAGCAGCTGCAATTGGCCCAGTTTCAGTTTCTGACTCCTCCGGCCACTTCTTTTCTTCGTCTGCACAAATTGGAAAAATTTAATGATGATTTAACCTCAACACGGCAGACCGTGGTCCAGGCTAATCAACAGAAGCAGGCAGTGTCTGGTATTGAAATAGGTCTTGCCGGCCTTGGGCTTCGGGGAGTTGTGCCTGTTGTTTTTGAGGGTAAGCATATTGGCGTCGTTGAGTTTGGTAAGGATCTCAATGATGCTCTGGTAATGCCCTTGAAAGAAAAATTAGGTGTTGATGTCTCTGTTATTGCCCCGGAAGGGAGTGGCTTCAAGTACCTGGCCAAAACACATTCGATGTCCATTCCTGAAACCCGCTATCCGTTTCTACGCAAGGTCATGGAGCAAGGGGCCATTGTTATTGATCAGGTTCACAAGGGTGGCAAGGATCTTCTCACCGTGTATGGGCCTTTGAAAGATTATGGTGGTAATACCATTGGTGTCTTGGCTGTTCCCAGTGATATCAGTGCCACCGTTGCGGCTATTTCCGTTAATCTGTACAAGATGATTGCTGCCGGATTTGTTTTTCTCTTTCTGTTGCTGCTGATCTTGAATTTTATCATTAATCGTTTGATTAACAACCCATTGCGGATGGTCATCGGCAAGTTTGAGAAGGCTGGCCGTGGTGATCTGACCCAACATATAATCAGCAAGGGGCTGAAGGCGCTGAATTGTCCTGATGGATTGCAGGAGGCACATCTGGAATGCGGTTGTGACGATGCAAACTCAAACTGCTGGGAGACCTGTGGTTCTTTTGCGTCTGAGATTAAATGTCCGTGGCTTCTCACGAATAAGTTCAAGAACTGTCGGGAATGTCCTGATGGCTATCAGGCAGGAGTGCTTGATGAGTTTGCTGAACTGGGCACCTGCTTTAACGCCTTTCTGCGCAATGTAAGGAGGATAGTTATTGATCTTCAGGACAGTGTGCAGGCGATGGCTACTTCTTCGGGTGAGCTTTCTACTCTGGCCAGAGGCATGGAGGAAGGTGCAAACAATTCATCTGAGCGGACCAATAGTGTGGCTGCCGCTGCTGAGGAGATGAGTGCCAATATGAATTCTGTGGCGGCAGCCAGTGAGCAGGCTGCCACTAATGTAAATATGGTGGCTACTGCCACCGAGGAAATGAGTGCCACTATTTCCAGAATTGCCGACAATACTGAAAAAGCAAGTTCCATTACCCGTGCTGCGGTGGAGCAGGCTCGTGAGGCCTCTGAAAAGGTGAATGTACTTGGCAAGGCTGCAAGTGAAATCAGCAAGGTGACTGAGGTGATCAGTGAGATCTCAGAGCAGACCAATCTGCTGGCGCTGAACGCGACTATTGAGGCGGCCCGGGCCGGTGAGGCCGGCAAAGGTTTTGCCGTAGTCGCCAACGAGATCAAGGTTTTGGCCAAGCAGACGTCGGATGCCACTCAGCAGATCAAGCAGCAGATTGAAGGGATTCAGTCATCAACGGGTGAGACCATTGACGAGATTCGTGAAATTTCAGCGGTAATTGATCAGGTCAACGAGATTGTCACCATCATTGCCACGGCTATTGAAGAGCAGGCTGCGACCACTGGTGAGATTGGCAGCAATGTGGTGCAGGCGGCCCAGGGCATCAGCCAGGTTAATGAAAACGTGGCCCAAACTTCAGCAGTCTCAGGTGATATAGCCGGTGATATCAGCGGGGTCAGCGGAGTAATTCAGGAGATGAGCCGCAGTGCCAGTGAGGTCAATGGTCGTGCCGGTGATCTGGCCGCCCTTGCCGAAAAACTCCGGGAGCTGATCAGTAGATTCAAGGTATGATGTGAAGGAGCTCCGTAGGGTTATCGTCTGGGTGATACAATCGTTGAGTCTGGCCGTACGTCGAAGAGAGTTGTTTTCTGGTGGGGAGTGAAAACAGAGATTCTCAATTTTCGATACAAAAGCACCTTTTTTTTTGAGAGATTTTTTTTGTTATTTCACTTGTTGTAAACGATCCTCTTCAGCATCTAATCCCAGTGAGACCGTAGGTGGTGCTGTAACAATCTTCCGAACCCGCTTAGCGATATATTTACAGCCCGTTCGGGCCCATCCATGCAATGGCTGGGGTAGCATTGCTATCGATTTATTCATGGATGAAACGGTTTTTTTTACCTGCCAAGTGAGTTCCTAGATATGTTGAGTATAATTTTCTATGATGCAATTGATGAGCTAATAGGTCAATTGTGCGGGCATTCCTGCTACAATTGATTGCAACGGATGAAGAGTCAGCCAAAAGGAGACGCTACTATGATCCACGATACGTTATCTGGGAGGTACATGGCCTTCATTCTGCTGGTTATTCTGGCAGTTCCTCACTCGGCCAACGCAGCAGTCCATTGTGTAACCAAGCAGGGTGGTGGTTGTGATACATCGATCTGCGTCGATTGCTCGCTCAAAATCCAGGATGGTATTGATAAGGCATTAAATGGCGATGAGGTGCGTGTTGCTGCGGGTACCTATAGCGATCGCACCACGGTCTCAATCAATGTTAATGGGACAAACTATCCTGTTACGCAGGTTGCAGTAATCAAGGACAAGAGTCTGACGCTGCGTGGGGGCTATACCACAAGTAATTGGTCAGTATCTGATCCACTGGCGAATGCCACCATTATTGATGTGAAGGGCTACTTAATCGGTGCTGGTCGCGGGATTACGGTACGAGGCAATGGGACCGAGAATGTGGCAATCGATGGTTTCACCGTTCAGAACGGAAATTATACAAACCTGGGGTGTGCTGGTAATTTTGGTGGAGGAATGGACTGTGGTGGTGGTGTATATGTCTTTAATTCACAGATTAAACTGAGCAACAGCATCATTCGCAACAACATAGGTTCCACTCTTAACATGTGTACAGGTGGAGGTGTTTTTCTTTATCAGACTCGGGTTGGCAGCGAACTGAACCACGTGACGGTGCAGGGAAATGAGTGCCCAACCACAGCAGGTTACGGTATTGGAGGTGGCATTGCAGTAGATTCTTCCTTGGGTTTACTGTCCATTGCCAATTCCATTATACAAAATAACATTAGTCACAATGATGGGGGCGGTCTCTTTCTCCTCAATCCTGGAAAACTGGTGTGGATCACTGATACCAGATTTGTTGGGAATATAGCCTCTAATGATAAAGGTGGGGGAATGTATGCTATGGTCACAATGGATCAGTCCAGCGGAACGGCCTTGGTCATGGATCGAGTTCGATTCGATCAGAATGCTGGACAAAGTGGAACAGCTATATATCTAGATCACGGTGGTTCTGATCCAAGCAGAGTTGAGATAAACAATCTTTTGTTAACCCGGAACCAGAGTAGTTATACGGGACCAACGGCCTCATTGATAAAAATAGCATCGTACGATGATTTCAATGTCTTCCTCCGCCAGCTTACTGTTGCCGGCGATAATTCTTCCGGCAGTTTCTTGGAGGCATACGCAGCAAATTATTTGGGATCTGTTGTGCATGTACAAGTTCAGAACGCCCTGATCGATTCGGTTCCCATTGCGTTTTATGGAAACAACGATACTACGGCCGGCGTTCTCAATCTGGAGTTCAGCAATACACTCATCCATAACGTGCCCACGCTCACACAAGGGGACGACGGGGCGGGGGTCAACTTGGATGGCAGTAATACGATAACGGCAGACCCATTACTGGACACCACATACCATTTAAAATCAGGCTCACCTGCGATTAATCATGGCATGGTAACCAACGTGTCAACCGATATTGATGGCGATTCACGGCCCGCAGGTGGTGCGTATGATATCGGGGCGGATGAATACCGGTTTCCGTGGATTATGTTCAATCCGGCCTTTATAAAGCATCAATAAGATCTTTATTCCTTTGACACCCGGAACACCTCTTCAATGGTGGTGATCCCCTGCAGGACTTTCATGGCACCGTCATGTCGCAGGGTGATCATCCCGTTTTTGATAGCCTGTTCTTTGATTTCGTCGGCGTTGGCGGTTGTCAGAATCATGTGTTTCATCTCGCGGTCCATGAGCAGCAACTCAAAAATACCGCATCTTCCCTTGTAACCGGTATGGTGACATTTCGCGCACCCCTTTCCTCTGTATGCCAGCTGGGTGGGTTCATCCGGCTGGATCCCCAGTTTGATCAGCGCTTCCTTCTCCGGTATATACGCCTCTTTGCAGTGAGGGCAAATAATACGTACCAGGCGCTGAGCAAGGATTGCATTGATAGATGATGAAAGAAGAAAGGGTTCGACGCCCATATCGATGAGTCTTGTTATTGCACTGGCGGCATCATTGGTATGCAGAGTGGAAAATACCAGATGACCGGTAAGGGCTGACTGGATAGCAATCTCTGCCGTTTCTGTGTCCCGGATCTCGCCTATCAGAATAACATCAGGATCCTGCCGGACAATAGAGCGGAGGCCGGAGGCAAAGGTGAGGTCGATCTTGGGGTTGACCTGAACCTGGCCTATACCACTGATCCGGTATTCGATGGGGTCCTCTACGGTAATGATATTGATATCGGTGTTGTTGATGGAGGTCAGGGCCGCATAGAGTGTGGTGGTCTTGCCGCTGCCGGTAGGGCCGGTGACCAGGACGATACCGTTGGCCGCCTTGATCTGTTGGGAAAAAGGAATGAAGCGGTCATCGGGCATGCCGAGCTCGGTCAGGGTAATTAATACCGAAGACTTATCGAGGAGGCGAAGCACGACCCGTTCGCCAAAGGAGGTGGGCAGGGTGGAGACCCGGAGGTCAACATCTTTATTGCCGACCTTCAACTCAATACGTCCATCCTGAGGCAGCCGCTTTTCCGCAATATTCAGATTGGCCATGATCTTGATCCTCGAGATCAGCGCCGACTGGACATGTTTGGGCGGGCTGAGCATGTCGTAGAGGATACCGTCCAGGCGCTGGCGGATCTTCAGGCTGTTCTGGTAGGGTTCGATATGGATATCAGAGGCATTGTCGCGCACGGCTTGAGAAAACATGAGGTTGACCAGGCGGATAACCGGAGCATCACTGGTATCATCAAGCAGATCACCCGTCTCTTCAATCTCGGAAAAAAGGGCCTCTGGATCTTCACTGTCAATACCCTGCATGACCTCTTCTGCTGAATCCTGGGTCATGTCATAGGAAAAATTGATGGCTGTGGTAATGGCAGCCAAGGGGCAGAGAACTGGCCGCATACCGCTCCAGCCCAGAATGGCGCGGAGATCGTCAAGGGCCTGAAAACTGAATGGATCATTGATGGCAATATAGACATCGTTCTGAGTTGCCACTGGCACCATAGTGTTTTTTTTCAGAAAGGCGATGGCAATGCTGGCGGTAAAATCAGTCTGGATTTCAGGTGGAAGCGTGCGTACGACCTCCATATTTAACTGTTGTCCCAGAGTTTCCAGGAGGTCAATCTCGTCGAGGTTGTTCTGTTTGATCAGGATCCGGACTAATTGACCGCCCTTTTCCGCCTGGGCCTCCAAGGCAAGTTCTCCGGCCTCTGGCGGCAGATTGAAGTGTTCAGTCAGGATGTTTTGTAACTGGTTCATGGGTGTTTGTTGATATCGCTATGTCCAAGATTACTTAGGAGCCGTTACGAAATAACATGGCCATTTACATCTATTTCGTTACGGTTCCTTATGCCAATCCGAGTACTTAGATGGCCATGTTGTTTTTTAAAGTGGCTTAATAATTCTGATTGGTCGATTCCATGGGGGGTGGCTGTGTTTTCTGTAATCGCTGGAGATTCTCCCTGCAAGTTTCAAGAAGAGCACTATCCATGTTGGGGTTGCTGGAATTAAGCAATGCTGCCTGCTTACTGTTATTGTCCAAGATCATCTGGTAATACTTGATTGCCTGCTGAGGTTTATCTTCCCGCTCACTGATGGTGGCCAGGTTGAACTGGGCGTAAGGATTATAAGGGTCTATACTCAGGGCCTTGTCGAACTGTTCTTTAGCTTCCTCGTACTTTCCTTTTTGCATCTGCTCAAAACCTTGGTCAATCAGGGCCATGACATTGGCGTTATCCATTGGGTTAGCCAGGATTTGTCTTGCCTCGGGGATATCTTTTTCGATGGTCTCGGCCTTGATGGCTGTGACCCCGGCCATGTCGCCAGGATTTTTAATGATCCTGGGGGTTATAAAGATGAACATGTTGGTCTTTTTCCGGCTGGTACTTTTCTCCTTGAAGAGCCAGCCGAGCAGAGGAATATCACCTAAAATCGGAACCTTGTACTCGCCCTCGGTGTCGTCCTGGCCAATGATGCCGCCGATGACAATGGTATTGTTGTCTTTGACGAGAACGGTGGTAGTGGCGGTGCGCTTGAAGGTGGTGGGTTTATCAGCCGCAGAGCCCGCCTTGAGCTTGCTGACCTCGGTAGCGATTTCCAGGCGCAGGATATCGGCCTGATTGATCTGCGGGGTGATGGTCAGCTTGGTTGCAATATCCTTGTATTCATAGTTCTGGTAACCGATGGAGCCTGTGTCTGTGGTTGTGCCGGTGCTGTCTATGGCGGCCTGTGTTCTGGTGAGATAAGGCGTATTTTCACCGATACTGATTTCCGCTTTTTTGTTGTCGGTAGTCAGTATCTGGGGAGTGGCAATAACATTGACATTGCTATCTGTCTTGTAGGCCCTTAATACGGCACCGATATCTGGAAAGGTGATGCCGCCGATCTTGATACCCTGTTTTAAAACGCCTAAAGAAAAGCCCTGACCAATGGCGGCAGTAGCGGGAGTAGCCGCAATGGCAGCAGTCGTAGCAGTAGCCGCAACAGCAGCAACGCCAGGTGTATAGCCGACGGTGTCTGATAGTTTGTAACCAGCGCTGCCGCCAAATCCGCTGAGCATCTGTCCTGTCCCATCGGCAAACTCGCCGCCCCCCATCCAATTGACCCCCACATCAAAGGTGGCATCGGCATCTACCTCCATGATCAGCGCCTCCAGATAGACCATCCGTCTGGGGATATCCAGTTTTTTGATGACATTTTCCAGCTCTCTGAATTCGGAACGGGAGGCAGTGATGATCAGAGAGTTGGTTTCGATATCAGGCATAATTTTGACATCTTTGGAGATGGTCGGCGCTTCACCTTTTTTGGCCGGATCACTACTCTGTTGACCGGGCAGAGCGGTTAATACCGTAGCCAGCTCCTTTGCCGTTGCGTGCTGCAGATAGACCACCTGGATGTTTCCCTCACTCTGCTTCATCTCGGTATCAAGCAGAGTGATCAGGTGTTTAATCCGGACGACATCAGTCGGCGAGGCAACCAGAATAAGACTGTTGATGGGATCATAGGCCACTATTTTAATAGAAGAAAGAGATGGTGCCCCCTTATTAAGGCGGCCGGGAGCTTGCTGGAAAATAGTATTGATGGCAGTGGCCGCCACGGTCGATGAAGCATAGTTGAGGGGGATTACTGCAATCTCTTCATCGGTAAGCGGGATATCAATGGCTTCAATGATGGTCAAGAGCTTCTGGATGTTGGAGAGGGTTTCGGTGATAATCAGCATTCCTGACTGGGTGTGGGCAATGACCACGGACGTTTTGGAAACTAAGGGGGCCAGCACCTTTTTCATCTCGTCAGGAGTGGTATAGCGCAAGGGAATAATCTGGGTGACAATCTTGTCTTCGGGACGGGAGGGGTCTCCGTGATTGAGAGTTTTGATGTTCTGGGAAAGGGCGCGGGAGGCCGGCATTATCTTGCTGATAGCACCGGCCGGTACTGTTGTGAACCCGTTTACTTCCAGGACTGACTCGAAGAGCTGATATGCCTCATCCTCTGATATCTTGGTAGGAGAGATAATGGTGACATTGCCCTGTACCGCCTTATCAACTACAAAATTTTTTCCAGTCAACTCACTGATGTATTTTATGAACAAGCGAATATCAACATTGTCAAAATCAATGGTTATAAATCGCTCGGAGGTTTTATCCTGCGATTGTTTTGTTGCTGCCTCCTGGGCCACGCAGAGGTATGGAGTAAACTGAAGCAGCAGGATGACAACCACTGGCAGGCACAGTGTCTTGTAGTTAAAAGAGATTTTGAAAAGATGAAGCAAACTCATGGCTTATCCTGATTAGTTTCTTGTTGAGTGGTAAAAAGTTTTAAGGGAGACGATTATGCAATGTGTTCATAGACTGTCTGTCATTGGGTTCCACCGTGGTATTTATTATAGGTTCTGTAGGTTCTGTAGGTTCTGTAGGTTCTGTAGGTTCTATGGGTTCCATGGGCTCAGGTTCTATTATACCTTCTGAAGGCATTTCCGGGGAGGGGTCTGGTGTTATCTCCGGTGGTATTTGAGAGAGAAAAGCAGGATTTTTCGGGCGAGTGGAATTTGTTTTCGGAGTTTCCGGGACAAGAATCTCATCTTTACCATCTCTGTTGAGGATGATTTTTCCACGCTGGATCTCTTTGATGAGAGCGCCTTGTATCATATCACCCTGAAAATAGATATCCTGTATCTTCTTTTTTTTGTCAAGGATAATGGCCCGGCGATTTTTGGGTGACCCGCTAATAGTGCCAAGAAGAACTAAATCAAGTGAAGTAGCGGCAAGATCAGCGGCAGATGGCGTTATCTTTTCTGCTTTGTTTTCTTTTGGGGGTGGACCAAAAAGATTACGTTTAAGAATCACTTGGTGGTCTGGTCGTTTGTTCCGTCCGCCAGTGATTGGTGCTGCAATGTTTGTCCCTGCGTCTTGAATCTTTGGCTCAGGACTTGTTGCCATGAGCCTGGTGAACGCAATTCTGTAAAATATTTCAACCCCACCGGCGGCCAGTATGGTTATGATGATAAATGGAATTATTTTTTTTAAGTACTTAGCCATTATATCAATACGTTATGAGTCGAAAAGAAAGACGGGTTTAGCAATTGTCCCTTTCAGGTGAAAAGGAAGTGCTGCCTTATTTTGTTGCAACTGGAGTAATAATGGTTGGGCCTTTCCACTCTGTTTTACCAGAGCGGGCAAGGGTGTCAAGGCGCCTGTCAGGTCAAGCTGCATGGCAGCAAATGTTGCATTTAGGGAAGAGATTTTACCTGCAAATGTCCCCGAAAGTTCCTTGCCGTTGAGTGTTCCATTGTTCAGAAGCATCTTCTGGTTCTCCAGTTTGAAGAGCACCGCACCTTTTTCGATATCTATATTGTTCAGAGACAGGATTGGATAAAGCAGCTCAAAGGTGCCTTTTTTGATGTGGGCAGTACCCTCTCCTGTTCCTTGGGATATGTCTTGGTCGATTTGGCCTGAATAACTTCCATGTGCTGTGAGTAGGCCGGTAATGCGACGTCCGGTTTGTGTCTGTAGCCAGGGTAGTTTCATCAGGTCGAGTTCATTAATCTCTATTTTCGGCAGGGTAAAGGTCTTGTGGCTCTGGTCGAGTGACAGGGATATCTGGTGTCTTCCGCCATAGGCGGTGATAATGAGTGAGAAGTTCTTTCCAGGTACCTTCAGGTCAGGTTTAATGGTGAGTTGTTCTATATCAAAGACTTTTTTTTCTGCTTTATCCTTGCCTTGCAGTTGAATGCCCCTGGCCACAAGGGTGAGTGGAAATTGATAGTGCAAGGACTCAATGGAGTTTTTATAGTCAGGAAGTTGCTGGGTGATGAGATGGGTGCAGAAGCTTTTGAAATTTTGTGCCGGAAAACGAACGTACAGCAAGAGTGTAACCAGAAGCAGGCCATAGATGGTATAAAGGGACCAGCGCCAGAATGTATTGGGGGAATAGATCATGATCAGGATTTTTTAGTAAATGTTATAATCTGCATCACTGCATCGAGCGTGCCTTCTTCTTTACTGTTTTCCTGAATCGAGATGCGCTTGATCACCACAACGTTGTCTGTCGACTCGACTTGCTGCAGGAAGTCCACCAGTTGCTGCAGTGAGATCCTTTCAAGTTTAAGATCAACCCGAGATTCCTGCAGGGGGCCTTCGCCCTCTGAAGTTGAAGGGGTCATGGAGTTGATCTGCTGCTTGACCTTGGCTTTTGTGGCTTGCTCTTCAATGAATGAAAAAAGGGTGAAAGAAGAGGGCCTTTTTTGCAATCTGTTCTGGATCTCCACTGCCTGAATCTGAAGTTTACGGTACTCTTCCTGGAGCTGATGTATCTTTATTATATCTTCATTTTTTGTGATTAGGGCTTTTTGTGTCTGCTGCCGGGCCTGGATCAGGGGAGAAACAGCAAACTGAAAGAGGGCAAAACAAAAGAGAAAGAAGACTCCGGCCAGAACAACACGTTTTTCCCGGTTTTCAAGTTTGTTTAGGCCGGTCTTACCCAACATCGTCTGGATGGCGTTTTTAAGAGTCAAAACGGTCATGGCTCAAGTGCCTCTCATGGTCAGTTTCAGCTCGAAGCGAATCTTTGAGCTCTTAGGATCAAGACTTGCCGAACTGATCTCCACATTGCTGAACGCGGGAGATTGCTCCAGACCTTTTTTGATTGCATCCACGGTGTTGAACGTGTCGGTGGTACCTTTGAGTCGCAGCCCATTGTCATCCACCACAAAGCGGGCTAAACGAATATCAAGTGATGCAGGGATTTTTGCTGATATTTCGGCAAGGATATCGAGGATGGTGATAGTGGGCAGGGTCCCATCTTTATCCATGGATGTCTGTCTGGTTTCACGGATCTTGACCTCGAGTTGCTGGATGGGGTCTACAATTCTGGTTACTTCCGGCAGAGTCTCAGTAAATACGGCCCGGATCTGAGTATTGAGGTTGTTTTGTTCTTTGAGGAGCTTGGTGTAATCAACCCACAGATAGATGATTGAAAACAGGACTGCCGATATGAGAGGCAGAGCAATGGCGATTGTCAGTGTTCTGTTGTCGGTAAATGATTTTTTGGTGGCGAAGGCCTCTTTGCGGAAGTTGAAGCCCTTCCAGTTTTTTATGATCTGCCAGCCAAGGTTGACAGAATCTTCCATAATGTCGGGCAACCAATTTTTGTCAACGGGAGAGACGAATTGCGGTACGAATTGCTGCACTGGGCCGGCATCTGCCAAAGTGCAGTTTCGACATAGGCTACCTAGTCCTGCTTGTATCCGGTCTGTTGTCCCTTCCATGCATCCGACAGGCCCGCTCAGGTACACAGTAAATTCTTGTGTTTGGAATACGGATTGCACTGTTTGTTGAATGGAGATGCACAAAGCATGGAATGTTTCATCAATATTTTCGGGACGAAACACCTTAAGAGTGTTGCTTTCCTGATCGGTATGAAATCCGGATTGGAGCCCTGGGTCAAAGACAAGCGGCCGGATCAGAGTGATCTGACCAGAACGGACAAGGATGAATGTTGCCCGCTGCAGGCTGATATTCAGAAGAAGAAAATCTGCAGGGAGCTCTGGGGTATGAATCAGACGAAGGGTGGTCGGGATGCCGGATATGGTCACCGTTTGCGGATCAATTCCCAGTGCCTGTAGGGTTGCAAGTTGCGTGGCCAGTAACTCCCGGTCAATCATGGCGGCAATGACCTGGCTTTTCTGCTTATCTTCCAGGGCAATCATGGAATCAATGAGCAGTCGTTCTATTTTGACCGGAGCATTTTCCTCCAATTCCAGAGGCAGGATCTTATCAATGGTTTTACGGTCGGTGAAGGGCAATGAGAGATTGCGATAAAAAAAAGAGTCGGCCGCAAGGGCTATATGGCATGAAGTTTCGTGACAATCAATCTTCCGGCTCAGTTCTGTCAATACCTCTTCCAGAGGCCGGTCGGCAACTGACACCACAGCGTAGCCTTCAATTTGCATGGCTTTGGCTTCAACGGTGAAAGCGATTGCAGTGATCAAATCGCTTTTAATGTCAATGGCAAGAAATTTGCTGCTCATTGTTTATTCAACTTTCCAGCTTAAAAGAGTGGTCTTCTGATTATCTCGTTGCACAATTGCCACAATGTCTTTTTTTGTGGAATCCAGTTGGGCATGCGAGGAAATGGTAAAATAATTACTTTTTACTATTATATTCTTTAACGTATTTTTTCCGGTAAAGGAAGGGAGGACCTCGGAAACCCATGTTGTTGAGGCCAGTTTGTCCTTATTATTTTCATCGTCCCTGTATGTTTGCATATCCTCCGCCATTTCTTTGGTCATATCTTCATTCAGGGCCTGGAGCAGAAGTGGGTCGGCGGTGTTGATATTTATCTGCCCGCTATTCCCCTGAGTGGTCAGCAGCGGCGCCAGTCCAGAATGTTTCTCCGTGCCAAAGAGAAGTTCAGGGGTGACTCCCTTTACCAGCAGTAATTCCTCGATGAATTCTACTGGGCCGTTTTTGCAGGGGTATGGTGTGTCCAGAGATTGATAATAGCTGGATTCGGCACCAAACTCCTGCTCCCCGTCCCCATCTTCTGCATCAATCCAGTCGATGAGTGAGTCGATGATCGTTCTGGCAGCACTGTCTTCCAGGTTAAAAGGCTCCTGGCGGAGTAATCTCCACAAGATATTGCGGGCATCTTCTTCCTGCTGGCTTGCCTGTGCCGGGCTAACACCTAATTGTTGCTGGCCTTTGCTCTGGACAACACTGTTGATCTGGAATTTCCCACTGTTGTCGGTGATTTCAACCTTCAGAGTACCATCGTTAAAGAGCTGGGACAGGTCTTCGTCTGCCAGCAGTGCCCATGAATCCTGGAAGGAATCATGGGCGTTCTCTTGTGCATCTTTATCCAGGACGGCCATGGCCAGGTTGATTCCCGACCTGGCCATGGCCTCCAGTCTGATGCTATTACTCTGGATTCCCGAAGTCTGAAGGCTCTGGCGCATGTTTTTGTTGAATTGGATGGTAAGGGCCACAATCAGGCTGATGACGGTCAACGCAATCAGCAGGGCCATGCCACGGTTGTTTTTTAGGAGCCGTTGCGAAATAACTATTCCATTTCTGATCATTTCGTTACGGCTCCTTACGCAGAGCAGGGATGCTCCAGTGTCGCTCGCTCCATGGATGGGTGAAGAGCGACTGCCGCTTTGGATGTAACATGCAGCCATGTAATTTTAATTTATAACGGCTTAAGGAAGAAAGCATCTTATGGCGTTTCTCCTCTGGGAACTGTGCCGGGAAAAGTGACAGCGGTTGTAAAACGGATGGGCTGGGCCTCTTCATCCGGGCCCATAAAGAGAAGGCTGATCTCGATTCTATCCGGGAGTCTTGGCGCATTGCTATCGGATTTCTCGATCTCTTTGCTGTCCCAGTTGTCCTGCTGCTCCCCTTGGTTAAGGTAATAAATAATTTGTACCTCTTCTAAGCCATCACAGAGGAGTAAGCCTTTCTTTACGTCTGGCTCATCGGTCTCTATGGGTCGAAAAGCCTTGTCCTGCCGAAAGAGACGCAAGGCCTTGGTCTCAGAGTCTTCCTCGATGGTATAGCTTATGGTTGCGTATCCGGCAGCTTGTTCATTTTTGTTCAAGACAAGATGGGCTGTGGATGTGAACCGCATTGTGTCTGCCTCTTTGTTGCCAATCTTTTGTGGTTTCCCCTGCAGAAAACCACTTGTCCCCAGATAAAGGGAGCCAAGGTCGTTGCTGATACGATTCATGGTAATACTGGCCTTGTTGTAAATCTCTGTCTGTGATTCTGTGGTGTCAATAATGAGAAAGGTGGCCCGGTATGAGCCGTAGGCCAAAGAGACGACAATGGCAAAAATAGAAATCGCCATCAGAATTTCAAGAAGAGTGAATCCACTGCTCCTGTATGCGCTTCTATTCATCAGGGTGTTGTAAAATTAAAAGGTATCATTTTGTTTGTAGCATTATGGAACGTTTGAGAAGAAAAGAATGTTTTTACCAGATCTTAAAAGGCTCTGTTTTTGGGCAAATAGCTTTGAATCTGATAGACATAGTGATTGTCGCCCCAGGAGACGGTCAGGGTAAGCAGTTGCAATGTGTCTGCAAGCTTGCTCAGTATCTCCGATGTTTCCAACTTTACGTCTTCTGTCTCCATTTTCCATTGATATCCTGGAAAATCATCACCAAAGTCACCACTGTCAGAGGATGGGTTTTCGGCGTTGGTGGAAAATTCAGCCAGTTTCATTTGGGCCAAAAGTGGTGCCTGGGTGTTGAACTTGACCGTTCCGCCCAGGGAAACACTTTGGGATTGGGAGCCAAACAGGGTGGTCAGGGCAATAGCGAGCAGGGATATGGCAATCATCACCTCAAGAAGGGTGAATCCGTCATTTCCTGGTGGCCGATGTCTTGGCGCAAGCCGTGGAGAGAAAGAACAGTGGCTTTTATTCCAGGCTGATATAGGTATCATAGGCTTTTATGGTAGTGAAAAAGGGAGAAAGTACAAGGCTTATGATGTTGTCCTGGTCATCGGCCAGATGGAGGATGGTTTGATCCATATATCCCTGTTTGTTGATCCAGAGGGTGACTTCTCCAGAGGTTTTCTTGTCCGCAGTTCCGGTCTGGATATCCTGGAGGCGAACGGATGAAGGCATCTGGATGCCCGGGTGAGCCTGCACTTGCTCCTCGTCTTCTTTGGATTTGGGAGGATCCTGCTGATACCATATCTTTTTCCGGTCAAGGTTAAAGTGTATCAGATAGGGGTGTTGCTCCTGTGCTGCCAGAGCTCGTACTTCTCTTATCATGGCTATGATCTTTCTGGAGTTGGCAGCAAGTTGGTCAATAACCAGGGCCTGACGGAGATTGGGAACGCTGAATGCCAGG
The DNA here is from genome assembly GCA_013792135.1 of Desulfocapsa sp. GTDB lineage: Bacteria > Desulfobacterota > Desulfobulbia > Desulfobulbales > Desulfocapsaceae > UBA2270. The sequence goes on from VMSP01000110.1 coordinate 75,066, forward strand.
CTGACAGCGATCAGCAGGCAGACGATGATCAGTTCCAGCAGAGTGAATCCCTGTTGATTTTGGAATCGGCCATAGAAAACAGGGGGAGGTGAAGTCTGGAACATGTCTTGAGGGTATGGCTTCAAATAGGATTCTTTCTGTTGTAGATGAACTACTTGCAAAAGGCCATTTTTGTTCGTCGGCCCATACATGATCTGTACAGTTGAGGTTCGCGTGCCTGGTTGCAATGAGAGAATAGGGGATTTTAAGATTTTGGCAAAGTACTCACTATCTCAGAGAAGTCCTTACGCCGTTGTCAAAAAATAACTGTAATATTACAGTTATTTAACAGCTTTTAATCAATCGTCCAGTTAGTGATATCCACGTCGTCGCCTTCGCCTCCTGCCTGCCCATCGCCGCCATAGGAGATAATGTCAAAATCGCTGTGGCTTCCCGGGCAGAGATAAATATAGTCGTTGCCCCAAGGGTCTTTTGGAACTTTCCCTTTGGCAAGATAACCGCCGGTACGCCATTTTTGAGCAAGTCTGCCGCTGGCCGGGGCTTCAATCAGGGCTTGCAGGCCTTGTTCAGTGGAAGGATAAATGCCGTTGTCCAGTTTATAGGATTGAACAGCTGTTTCCAGGCTGGTGATTTGAACCGCAGCCATGGTGCGTTTGGCCTCTTCCGGGTGTCCCATGATCTTTGGGCCGACATATCCAGCAAGAATGCCAATGATGATAAGAACGACCAGGAGTTCAATGAGGGTGAAGCCGCATTCTGAATGAATTTGGTGAACTGGGCTCGGGAGGGGACTGTGTTTTTTATGCATTGATGAGAAATTCATAATAATAACGTAGATAGAGTAAATGATAAAAAGACGAAAATGAATGTATTTCTTTTAAAATATTAAAATACACTCTTTTAGAGAATTTGGTATCTGAAAAAGTTATTTATCTGTTATTTTTCTTAATATGTTCGCCATCACTGGCGCGTTGAAAGATATAAGATGAGAGTGGCGGAGTGATTGTGTCGGTGTAATTTTTGTCTGTACTGTGTAGCATTCCCGGGTGAAAATGAGATTGTTGGTGATGAGATACTTGAGAACATTGCCAAGACAGTATATATAATAAGGAAACTGTTTGTTGGTAGTCGTGTCGTTTAAATGGAACCTGGCAAGACTTGTCGGTTTGATATACCGATTTTTTAGATATAATCCCGTGTAAGGAGTAGAATAATAATGAGTATTCGAGAGGACGCACGTAATGGTGTCGTCACCCCCTTGTTTGAGGCATGCGCGCGCTATGAGTCTTTGCCCGTTGCCCAGTTGATGGCGGGTGTAGCGCTGGGAACCATTGCCATAACCAAGAACCGGCATCATGATTTTGAGAAGATTATTGGCATAGGAAAGAACACCTTTACCAAGGTCAATGCCAATATCGGTTCTTCAAGGGATATCGCCAGCCTTGAGGAAGAACTGGAAAAATTGCGGGTTGCGATCAAAGCTGGTGCGGATACGGTCATGGATCTCTCCATGGGTGGTGATCTGGATGCGGTACGCCGGGGAATCCTGGCTAATTGCCCTGTGCCGCTGGGTACCGTGCCTATTTACCAGGCCGTGGCCGAGGCGGTGGAGCGGGACAAAAAAGAGATCGTCGATGTGACCGTTGATCAGATGTTCAAGGTCATTGAAAAACAAGCAATGGATGGGGTTGATTTCATGACCATCCATTGCGGTATCAATCGTGATCTCCAGAAACGATTGAGTAAGCAGAAACGGGTCATGGGGGTTGTCAGTCGTGGTGGATCCTTTACCCTTGAGTGGATGAGCCATCATAATAAGGAAAATCCCATGTTTGAGTATTTTGATGATCTGCTTGCCATCCTCAAGGAGCATGAGGTTACCTTAAGTCTTGGTGATGGCATCCGTCCCGGCTGTCTGGCCGATGCCACGGATCGGAATCAGATCCAGGAACTGATTAATCTGGGAGAATTGACAGAGCGGGCTTGGGATGCCGGGGTGCAGGTGATTATCGAGGGGCCTGGTCATATGCCTATGGATCAAATTACTGCCAATGTCCTGCTTCAGAAAAAGATGTGTAAAAACGCACCATTTTATGTTCTGGGGCCGCTTGTTACGGATATCGCGCCAGGTTATGATCATATTACCGGGGCCATTGGCGGGGCTATTGCGGCGGCGGCCGGTGCTGATTATCTTTGTTATGTAACCCCGGCTGAGCATCTGAAGTTGCCTAATGTTGAAGATGTGCATGAAGGGGTTATCGCCTCCAAGATTGCGGCTCATGCCGCAGATCTGGTAAAGGGCGTGCCCGGGGCCATGGAGCGTGATCGGAAGATGGCTGAGTGCCGGAATAAATTGGATTGGAAGGGACAGATTGAGTTGTCACTGGACCCTGACAAGGCAGCCCGCTTCCGGCATGAGGGTGGAAGTGATAAGACCCCTGCCTGCTCCATGTGCGGATCTTATTGTGCCATCCAGGTGTTTAATCGTTCCCAGGTGAATGTGCTGAAGGCGGAACAGGCGCAGAAAGGGTGTAAATCAAATGGCTGATTTCTTGAATAGTCTCCTGGCCTGGTTTGAGTCCACTCATCTCCAGCAGCAGATCAAGGACGTGGATTATGTGGGCTTGTTTACCAATCCCTGGTTTCTGGTTCCTTTTGTCGCCTTGGTTTTGTATCTTTTGTACAAGCAGGCATTCCGGGATCTGATTCTAGTCTCACTCTTTGTCGCGGTGTGGTGGGTCAGTGGTCTCGATTATATGCAGACTATGGTTGTGGGTGACGAACTGCAGATTAACAAAGTACTCCCGGTGCTTTTTGGGGGCGCTGCCGTGCTGGGTTTTGTCATTTATTTGTTGTTTGGCCGTTCTGATTAGACGCCGTTACGAAATAATATGGCCCTTTAGACCAATTTTTTTATGGCTTTTTCTGCCGCTTCGCATAGTCAAGTGGCCATGTTATTTCTTTACAACGGCTTGGTGATGATTTTGCCATTTCCTGGCTGATTGTGCTTTTTCCTTTATCTGGAGTAAGATGCAATTTCGTAACGGTGTTTTTGCTATTACAGAAGAACAACATTGTCCTCTCTATAACGTGGGAGAGGATATTACTGTCGACAGTGGGGTGATGCGCTTACCGGCTGGTAAGTCAACCTGTCTGACTCTGGCCCGGGATATTCTTAATCTGGTATGTGAAGATGTGGCCTATGAACACTATCTTCAGGGAACGAGAAAGAAGAGCAGGTTTGAGTGTGGTGGCTGTGGTGGACATATCTGTTTTGAATTTAAACAGGAAAAAGAATTTGCCACCGTCCAGATGAAGTTATTGGCGGCAGCCCAAAGGAAAGAAAAATTAAAAGATATCTCGCAGTTTGCCGGTCTGCTCCGAGTCATTCAAATTTTCCAGCCCCTTAGTGATGAAGACCTGCTTGATCTGGCGACTCTGCTGAAACTTGAAAAATGTCCTTGGGGTTTTCCTGTTTTGCAGAAAGGTGATCCGGGTGATCATCTCTATATTATTCTTTCCGGACGGATAGAGGTCATGGATGAGGATGGGGTGACGCTCGCAGAGATGGGTAAAGGTGATGTCTTTGGTGAAATGAGCCTGTTGTCGGGAGAAGCCGTGACCACAACGATTATGGCGGTGGAACCCACGGAGCTGGCGACCCTGAGTAAAAAGAACTTTCGCCATATGCAGGTGAGATTTCCTGCCTTGCAGGTCTTCTTTTATAAGTTGCTGGTAAGCAGGATTACGACGATCAATCAACAGCGGGCAGAGGAACTCTCCTCTGGTATGGTGGGACAGCTTGTAGATATTCCCCCGGTTGAGTTGGTACAGATGATTAACTCAAACCAGAAAACCGGTTATTTGAAGATAGAGGCAGGTAAAAGCAAGGGGCAGTTATTATTTAATGAGGGCGAGCTGGTCTATGCCGTCTTTGATGGTAAGGATGCCCAGGAAGCTTTTTATGCAGTGCTTGCCCTTAAGGAAGGTCGTTTCAATTTTGTACAAGGACTGACTCATAAGGATATGCATTATAAGCCTATTGGTGGTTTTATGGGGATGTTGATGGAAGGGATGAAACGACTGGATGATCTGGAGGCGTAATCACGACCCAAAATTTGTTTCATCATTGCCTCCTCAATACAGAACTTTCTGTTCCAGGTCCAACCAGAGAGAAAGTCCGTCCCTTGCTTCCTGAACCATGAGCTGTTGCATCTGTATACTTCTTTTATCCTTGTCCAGAGTCAGTTCTTCGTAAATAAAGGCATCTGCAAAACCGATGGCTGCGGCGTCGTTATGGTCAGCACCGTAAATGATCCGCTCTAATTTGGCCCAGTAGGCAGCCGCTAGACACATGGGGCATGGCTCACAGTTGACAAAGAGTTCATAACCGGTCAGGTCAAAGCTTTGTAGAGCAGCGCAAGCGTTACGGATACAGACTATTTCCGCATGGGCTGTGGGGTCGTTGCTGGAGGTGACCTGATTCCACCCTTGGGCGATAATAACACCGTCACGTGCAATGATTGCGCCAAAAGGGCCACCTTCACCAGCCAGCATTTTCTCTTTTGCCAGATGGATTGCTTTCACCATTAATTCCTGGTCTGTCATTTTTTTCTTATTTCCGTGCGTTGCCATTGTTTGAACCGGTATTATTCTGTGATCAATACATTGGGGGATTTTGAATGTGGCTCATTTAACAAGAAACTATCATATTTTTCAAGGAGACTAAACGATGAAAAAGGAAATGGAAAAAGCTTTTAACAAGCAGGTGAATGCGGAGATGTATTCCAGTTATCTGTATTTGGCCATGGAATCCTATTTTCAATCAATCAGTCTCACCGGTTTTGCTGCCTGGATGCGTGCCCAGGTTCAGGAAGAGCTTTTTCATGGGATGAAGATGTATGATTATATTCATGAGCGAGGGGGGAAGGCAAGGCTTGAGGCCATTGCCAAACCGGAAGAAAAGTGGGAGACACCCCTGGTCGCTTTTGAACATGTACTGGCCCATGAACAGCATGTGACCGGCTTGATAAATAATCTTATTGATGTGGCCCTTGATGTTCGTGATCATGCCGCGAAGGCTTTTCTTGACTGGTTTATCACTGAACAGGTTGAGGAGGAGGCTACAGTGGGACAGATTGTTGATCGTCTCCGTCTCATCGGCAAGGATTCCAGTGGCCTGTTTCTGCTTGATACTGAGCTGGCCAAGCGAGTTTTTGTCATGCCGGTTATAAACTAACGGTTTTCTACTACTATGAGTAGTAGAAGAATTAAACAAGAGGTGCTTGCTCTTCTGGCCTTGCCGGATCTTGATCGTATCAGTGCCGAGATGAGACAGTACGCGGAAAAAGATCTGGTGAATCCTCTTTTTTCGGCCTTGTCTCGTCCGGAAGAGATGGTGCGCTGGCAGGCTGTCAGCATTTTTGGACAAATCGTGCCGCGTCTGGCTGATCAGGATATGGAAGCGGCTAGGATTGTGATGCGCCGTTTTCTCTGGAGTCTCAATGACGAATCTGGAGGGATTGGCTGGGGCGCACCTGAGGCGATGGCCGAGATCATGCTCCATCATGATCGTCTGGCCGAAGAATATCTTCATATGCTTCTTTCCTATCTCCATCCTGATGGCCCCCTTGAACATCAGGATGGAAATTTTCTTGAATTGCCGGCGTTGCAGCGTGGTCTGCTGTGGGGGATTGGCAGACTGGCCTCGAGGCTGGCTCCAAAACTTATCTCACTGGGTGTGGTGGCCGATCTGCTTCCCTATCTGCAATCAGAGGATGGCGGTGTGCGCGGCCTGAGTGTATGGTCGCTCGGAATCTTGCTCTCAGCTCGCGTACCTGGTAGTCAGCGGGTTGCGGACGCTCTTCAACCCGGTAAGCGAAGCGAAGCGGAGACTCCAGCCATAGCGAGTGCGGCTTTGGACCATTCATGGCCTGAGAGTGTCAGGAAATCCTTGCTGTCTCTGGTAACTGATAGCAGTCAGGTTTGTTTGTACCAGCAGGACCAGGTACGAGTTGTTACCGTGGCAGAGCTTGTGGAAGACGCCCTGGCTCAGATCAGCCCTCCCGCCTAAATTTTGAGGAATATCCCTTGGCTTTTGAATTTCCCTCTTTTGTTTCTGCTGGTTTTTTTCAGTTTGCAATCACTCCTGGTGAGCCGGTTGCTAACCTTGACCGGCTACGGACTGCATTGCAGAAAAATCCACCCGTACGGGGAACCCTGCTCGTCCTTCCTGAACTCTGGGCAACGGGCTTTGTCTACCTGCAATTGGCGGAGTTGAGCCGGAAAACTCCCTGGCTTTTGGAACAATTAACAGAACTTGCGGCTCGGTATCATATTGTGCTGGCTGGTTCTCTGGTGGAAAGGGTTGATGATGAGCGGGGAATTCTGCTCTATAATACCCTTTTTTTTACTGGTAGTGATGGCTTGGCTGGCAAGATACGGAAACAACACCTTTTTTCTTTTTGGCGTGAAAATGAGTGGCTGAACGCAGGAGAGTCGCCACGACCGGTAGCGACTGTGTCAGGCTGCGTGGGGGGGCTGGTTTGTTATGACCTGCGCTTTCCCGAGACAGCTAAGATTCAGTGTCAGCAGGGCGCCTCTCTACTGGTGGTTTCTGCCCAATGGCCCCTGATGCGGATTGAGCAATGGCGGATTTTACTTCAGGCGCGGGCCATAGAGAATCAGGCCTTTATTGTTGCCGGCAACGGATGTGGTATGTGTAATGATATCGAACTGGGCGGCCATTCACTGATCATTGGCCCTGGTGGAGAAATTCTGCTGGAAGCAGGGGAAGAAGAGCAGTTGGCCGCGATAGATCTTGACTGGCAGAAACTACAGCCATTGCGGGAACTTTTTAATACTGTGGCTCCAGCCCCCTATCCTTTTGATGATCAGGAGAAGATCCTTAGCCTTGCGGAGTGTGTTCAGGTTGTGGGACTGAGGAAAAAGCAGGGGCAGCGAATTGTCTTTACCAATGGCTGTTTTGATATCCTCCATGCAGGGCATGTGGAGTATCTGCAACAGGCCAGGAAACAGGGTGATTTCCTGGTGCTTGGCTTGAACAGTGATCGCTCCATTCAGGCAATCAAGGGCTGTAATCGCCCGATCAATGAGGAATCAAAGCGGGCTCGGGTCTTGGCAGCGCTGGGCTGCGTGGATGCTATTGTTATCTTCAACGATGAGACACCTTTGGACCTGATCACTGTGCTTCTGCCCCATGTCATGGTGAAAGGGGCAGATTGGCAGGAGGATGCGATTGTTGGAGCCCTGGAGGTTAAAGCGAATGGCGGCAAGGTGGTCAGGATTCCCTTTACTACCGAGACATCTACCACCAAAATAATTGCAAGAATAAGGGAATAGGCGTAATTTATTTACAGAGCTGTAATGGCCATCTCTGGCCCGCGTAAGCTCTGCCAAACCAAGAAAAAGACTTTGCTTGCGGAGCAAGGATCTGTTGCATGGTATCGGCCAAGCGCCGTTTCAAAGAAACAGCCGGAAAGGATTGGCTGTTTCTTTGAAACGCCATAATGTGCCGTAAGCTCGGCAAGCAAGAAAAAGACCTTGCTTGCCGAACAACGGCACCTAAATTTTGTAACGCCCCACCAGCTCTTTCAGAGTCACGGCAAGGTTAGACAGATCCTCAGCGCTGCTGTTGACCCTGCTGCCATTGGCGGAGATCTCTTCGGAGATTCGGCTGACCTCTGCAATATCCCGTGCAGTCTCTCCGGCCACAACTGAACTCTGAGAGACGTTCTCATTGACCTCTGCCATGCCCACTGAGGCCTGGGAGATGTTACCGGCGACTTCCTGAGTCGTTGCCTTCTGCTCATCCATGGCGGTAGCAATGGAGGTGACAATGACATCCACTTCACCGATGATCGATGCAACCTCTTTGATCTCGAGGACTGTCTCGCTGGTGGATTTCTGAATTGTTTCGATGCGTTGTTTGATCTCGTTGGTAGCAGCAGATGTCTGCTTCGCCAACTCTTTGATCTCATTGGCCACCACCGCAAATCCCTTCCCTGCTTCTCCTGCCCGGGCCGCTTCAATGGTAGCGTTTAAGGCCAAGAGATTGGTCTGTTCAGAAATATCATTAATAGCCTCTGTAACCTTGCTGATCTCCAGGGTGTCACGTCCCAGTTGATCGATTTTCTCAGAGGCCATGGCGGCTCGTTTGGATGCATTGTGGGCGATGCTCTGCCCTCTTGTGGTATTCTCGGAAATTCCCTGGGCGGTAGCATTCATCTCTTCCACGGCTGCGGCCATCATGTTGACATTTTCAGTGGCGGCCTCACTGGCCATGGTCACAGAGGCCATATTGGAGCTCATCTCCTCGGCGGCGGCCGCTACACTGACTGCTTTCTGTGAGGAAAGATCAGCCCCGTGCGACATTTCACCGGCAATGGCGGTAAGATCGGCCGATGAAGAGGAAAGTTGAATGATGTCATCGGCCAGTTGCTGAAACATGGAGCGGATTTCAGAGCCCATGGTGTTCAAGGATTGGGTCAAGGTACCTATTTCATCCTGGCGGTCGATTTCCAGCGTGGTGGTGAGATCTCCCTTGGCCATGGTTTCGGCAAACTGGACACCCTTGTTTAAGGCGGTGACAATGGAGCGGACGGTAAAAAAGGAAAGGAGCCAGCTGCAGAACACCACGATCAGACCAATGGAGATGGCCAACAGCCCCATTTTCTTCGCCAATTGAATAGTGTTTTCAATCCCACTTACCTGGCGCTGCGCTGCCTGTTCCATAATCTTTTTGACCAGGGGTTCAACCCTGTTAGCCGCTTCACCCATGACTTCTTCGTTTTTCTGGATCTGCTTGTCTGTTTCTACCAGTTTGCTGAAAATTTTGCTGTATGCCTGCAGGTCTTGGCTGATGATTTCCGTGTATTTGGGTTCGACATTGGAGTCGGCGAAACGTGTTTGAATCTCTTGGGCCACCTCCAGGGTGGCTTCGGCATATTTGTCCAGCCGGGTAAGGATGTAGTTCTTCTCGATCAGACGCAGGGTTAACAGTCTGGCGTGAATGTCTGGTACGTAGAGTTGATTAAGGGCGACTTCCACCTGAAAGGCCTGCTTCTGCATCTCTGCCAGGCTGTTGTCATCGGGATTGCTGGTATATTTCTGGATGGAATTTTTGTAGGCGGCAAGGGCGGCAAGCTGCTCCTGGTACACCTCTCCCTGGTCTTCGAGGATATCCAGGGATGCCTCGAATTTTTTGAGCGCATTTGCCATTTTGTTACTGTGCTCTGGCGATTTTGTCCGTACAAATTCCTTTTCAAAACGGCGGACCTGGAGCAGGGCCAGGTAGGCGTCTCCCAACTGGTGTTTCTTCAGGTTTTCGGCGACACGCAGGGCAATGGCCTTGAATTCACCCTGCAGGCCGGAGTTGCTGTCCAGACCATTGAGCTTTTCTGCGGCGACAATATTGAGGAAGGTCTTTTCGTAAAGAGAGGCCTCATCAATGATTGAGGCTGCCAGCGCCGCCGTTTCCTTGTTGCTGTCTCCGGCAAGTCTGGTTATTGCGGCGGCATTCTCTTTTAATTCCTTGAGCGCTTGATCTACCCCGACCTGCATGGTGATGTCCTTGCGCAGGAGAAAATCTTTTTCCGAGCGCCTGGCCTGCAGCAGGCTGACGTCTACCAACATTGCATGTTCATTTATAGCAACCTCGGTATCGACGAGCTTTGTGAATGAGTTACTTGTGTTGGAGACTGTCCATTGATAGAGGCTGAGCACCAGAATAAAGGAAACAAAGGTGACGGCAAAGATCACACCAAATTTTGTTGATAGCTTCAGATGAGACCATTTTAAATTACTCATTCAAGATTCGCTCCCAGAGTTAATTTTAGTGAAGGGTAATGGATTGTTACTTGTCTGTCGTGGGCAGGATTGTTTTTTGTTCCTGTCCTTCTACATTCTGAATAATTTCAGCAGGAAGGCCATATCCCATTCTGACTTTCATGTCAATATCGGCAAACATCTCCGGGTGATCGGCAAGGAATTTCTTTGCATTTTCCCGGCCCTGGCCAATCCGTTCATCCTGATATGAATACCATGAGCCGCTTTTGTTGACAATGTCGTCTTCAACTGCCAGATCCAGGAGATCGCCGGTTTTGGAGATCCCTTCGCCATAGATAATATCAAATTCTGCAGTCTTGAAGGGAGGGGCAACCTTGTTTTTTACCACTTTCACCTTGGTTCGATTGCCGATGACATTGTCTGCCCCTTCTTTGATGGCGGCAATTCTTCTGATATCAAGACGAAGAGTAGAGTAGAATTTCAGGGCGTTACCGCCGGTGGTAGTCTCCGGACTGCCGAACATGACCCCGATTTTCATCCTGATCTGATTGATGAAGATAAGAATGGTGTTGCTGCGACTGATCACAGCGGTAAATTTTCGCATGGCCTGGGACATGAGCCGAGCCTGCAGGCCCATATGAGAATCGCCCACATTGCCGTCAATCTCGGCCTTGGGCACCAGGGCGGCCACGGAGTCAATGACAATCACATCGATACCGCCGGAGCGGATGAGAATCTCGGCAATCTCCAAGGCCTGTTCTCCATAATCCGGTTGGGAGACCAGCAGATTATCAATATCGACTCCCAGACGGGCGGCATAAGCGGTGTCAAGCGCGTGCTCCGCGTCAATAAACGCGGCGTTTCCTCCACGTTTCTGGGCCTCTGCCACAACATGCAGGGCCAGGGTTGTTTTACCGGACGATTCAGGGCCATAGATCTCAGAGATTCTTCCTTTGGGAAAGCCGCCGACCCCAAGGGCTATATCCAGACTCAAGACACCTGTGGGGATAACAGGGATGGGCTCAGTCTCATGGCTTCCAAGCCGCATGATAGAGCCTTTGCCGAATTGGCGTTGAATCTGGCTGATGGCATTGTCTACGCTGTCTGCTCTATTTTTTGTTACATCTGGTGCCGCCATAAAGGTTCTCCTGGAGTCTGTGTTATTGGAACAAGGTGAGAGGTGGAGTTTGCTAGTGCACTTGCTAAATACCGTCCTGTTGTAGCAGGTAATGCCTGGCAAGGTCAAGAGCTGTTTTGGCTGTGATCTCTTGAATTTGTTGTCGATTGCCCGCAAAGTGAAAGTGATGGGTCTCAATAGTAATTTTTGTGGCCAAGCTGATATAGACGGTGCCAACCGGTTTTTCAATCGTCCCGCCATCAGGGCCGGCAATGCCGGTGACCGCAAGGGTGATATCGGCATTACATCTGGTCCGCATACCATCGGCCATTGCCTCTGCCACCTCCCTGCTGACCGCGCCATGGTTTGCCAGCAGTTCTTCGCTTACATCCAGATATTCTGTTTTCATGCTGTCGGCGTAGGCGATCACTCCTCCCAGATAATATCGCGAGCTGCCGGGGACTTGGGTTAACAGCTGACCAATCAGCCCCCCGGTACATGATTCCGCCGTGGCCAGATGCAGGTTCGCGCCATGGAGAAGCTGGCCTGTGACTGAGGCCATGCTGTCATTGTCGCTGCCGTAGATTGCCTGGCCAAGGTTCTTTTCTATTGTCTGGCATGCGGCCTCAAAGAGGGGCACAGGATCGCTGCCCTTATGGGCGCGTACGGTAAGGCTCAGATGCACCTCTGGAAAAACCGGGTAGTAGCCGATATGAATGTTGTGGTTCAGGGCCAGTTTAACAATCTGTCGATTGATCTCCGCCTCAGCCATGCCAAAGATCTTGTACATCCGCTGGCAGGTTGTAAGCTGCCGTCCTTGATTCAAGGTGGCAAGTCGGGGAATGACCTGTTCCAGAAGCAGCATCTGCATCTGGTAGGGCACGCCGGGGAGGAAAAAAATCGGTTTATTGTCGTGGATCAGTTGGTAGCCTGACATCTGTGAATGGAGAGTCAGGGCTTCGGCTCCTTGTGGCAGCCAGGCCAGCTTCTCCAGCGGGTTTAGGGGAGAGGCGGAGATGGTATCAAGGTGATTGCGGATCTGGGAGAGAAGTTCCAGATTAGGGATTGTGGGTCTATCCAGCGCTTTAGAAACAGCCTCGGTAGTAAGATCGTCGTCGGTTGAGCCTAAGCCCCCTGTGACCAGAACAAAATCAACCCGGCTGATGGCACGTTTCAGAGCCTCACCAATCAGGGCCGCAGAGTCTCCTATGGTATTTATGGCATAGATCTCATATCCTGCCTCATAGAGATGTCGGGCTGCAAAACCGCTGGTGGTGTTGGAGATGCGGCCTGAAGTCAATTCGTTGCCAATGGCTATTATTTCACCCTGCATGGTCGTCCTCTTTGTGTCTGCCGTTCACCTGTGTCCCGGAGGCGCTTTCAAGTGTTATCGCCGTGATGGTGTTCATCAGCGAGCGGTGACCAGGGAAGCTGACCGGGATGTAATTGTCGGTAAAGCCCCTGAGATTGCCATCGGGGTCACGTTTATGTTCAACCAGCACCGGTCGCGTGGCGCCCAGATATCTCTTGTAAAAGTGTTCTTTCTTCTCTGCATCCAGTTGTCTCAGCCGTACCACCCGTTCATCTTTGACTGCCTGTGGAATCTGCTGGTCAAAGGTGGCAGCCAGGGTACCCGGTCGCTGGGAATAGGGAAAAACATGGAGGTAGGTACAGTCAAGTTCCTGGAGCCGGGAAAAGGTATTGGCAAAGTGTTGCTCCGTTTCACCTGGAAAGCCGACCAGAATATCAATACCGATGGCTGCATCCGGCAGCTTCTTTCTGCATAAGAGGAGCGTTTCCTTGAATTCCTGAGTGGTATAGCCACGGTTCATACGGGCGAGGATGGCGTCATCACCGCTTTGCAGCGGGATATGGAGATGGGGCAGGAAATTGTGCTGTTCGGCCATGAGCGCGAGCAGTTCCTCGCTGATCTCCATGGGCTCGATGGAGCTGAGGCGGAAGCGGATCTCCGGGTGGGCAAGACAGAGTCTTCGCATCATCTCAACACAGTTGGTTTCTTCCGGCAGATCTTTACCATAGAGCCCTACATGGATGCCGGTGACTACAATCTCCTTATGTCCCTCTGAACTAAAGATGACAGCCTGCTCCAGGACTTCTTCCAGCGGCAGGCTGCGGCTGGGGCCGCGGGTATAGGGGACAATGCAGTAGGTGCAGAAATTGTGACAGCCATCCTGGACGCGGAGGCAGGCCCGGGTACGGTCACCAAAATGGCGCACGGGCAGCCGGCAGATCTCTTTTTTCTGGGAGATTTTCCCCATCAGCATGGTCAGGTCGCAAGGGGTGTCACTGAGCGCGGCCTGCACCAAGCGGTCCTTGTTGCCATTGCCCACGATGCAGAGGGGCTTGTTTATACTATTCACCAGTGCCTGGGCGTCCATCTGAGCGTAGCAGCCGGTGATCACGATTTTGGCATCCGGATGCTTCCGCATGAGTTGACGTACCGCCTGCCGGGATTGGGTTCCAGCCTTGGCAGTTACAGCGCAGGTGTTGATGACGATGATATCTGCCATCTCTTTGGCCCCAGCCATACAGCAGCCGGCGGCTTCAAAACCGCTTTGGAAGGCCGCAGACTCATATTGGTTGACCTTGCAGCCAAGGGTGGTAATTGCGATTTTTTTCATTTTTCGTCGATCTGTCGCATCTTATTTCCATTTATAAATCAAACGTGGTATTTGCTTCTGCGAGAAAACATTCTGTCAGCTTTTGATCGAGAACAATAACTTCACTTCTGATTTAGAATTGGGATTATTCTATCTCGCCGCAGCCCAGTACCTTGTCATTATCGTAAATTACGGCAAACTGGCCGGGGGTAACGGCCCGTTGCGGGGTCTCAAAGTGGATTTCCCAGAGCCGGTCATCGATCCTTTTGATGCTGGCATCGGCACCCTGGTGCCGGTAACGGATTTTGACCTGATAAGTCTGTCCTTCATCCGGTGTCTGGAGCCAATGAGGCTGGTGGATCAGCAGTCTGTCACGGTAGAGGTCTTCCTCTTTGCCGATGATCACGCTATTGGTTTCTGGGTCAAGGGCGGTGACGTACCAGGGGCTGATGTCGGCAATGCCCAATCCCCTGCGCTGGCCAATGGTATAATGGAAAAGACCTTGATGTACGCCCAGATCCTGACCTTCTCTGGTGACAATTCTTCCTGCTTGCTCAGCCTGAGGGATACGTTCGCTGAGGAACTGCCCAACCGGCGTTGATCCCAGAAAACAGATATCCTGGCTTTCCTGACCCCGGAAATCGGTAAACCCATGCTCTTCAACAAGCTGATAGGCCTCTTCTTTTTGATGCTCACCCAAGGGGAAAAGAGACCGGCTCAGCTGGTAATGATCCAAGCGGGCGAGGAAATAGGATTGATCTTTGGTCTTATCGCTTCCCTTGTAAAGCTGGTACGTGTCGCCATCCTTTTCTATTCGCGCATAATGTCCGGTGGCCATGGCGTCCATGCCGCTTGCCAGTATGGCATCCATGAAGATCCCGAATTTGATGGTATGATTACAGATCATGCAGGGATTTGGGGTCAGCCCTTGTTGGTACGTTGTCGTGAAGTAGTGAAGGATGGTGGTGCTAAACTCATGGCTGAGGTCGATTACCTGCAGGTCAACCCCCAGTTGATTGGCAACGGCGCGCGCCCGCTGTTCCTGTTTGTCCAGATCGGGACCAGCCAGGCGCATGAAAAATCCATGAACGTCATGGTGTTGCAGGAGAAGCAGGGCACAGGCGGTGGAATCTACTCCTCCGCTCATGGCGATGCCAATCTTTTTTGTGTTCACCGAAATCTTTGCATCCTTTATTGCTTGCTTGGTAATCCAGGGATCATATGGTATGATTCTTTTTTCGCGCTGCGCTTGATTATCCCGTGTCCGCAGGCCATGTATGGCCCAGTGTCGCGCGCGCCATGGATGGATAAAGCGCGATCTCTGTTTCCTGACCTACTGACCTCTGAATATATACCTTACCATGGACAAAAAAGAAAGCGGCAATGGGGCTGCTCCGGTCATGCCGGAGCTGTTGGCCCCGGCTGGAACCTTTGAAAAACTGGTGACCGCCATTCATTATGGTGCCGATGCTGTTTATCTTGGCGGCAGGCAGTTCAGTCTGCGGGCTAAGGCTGGGAATTTCACCCCGGAGGCAATGGCCGATGCAGTCAGCTACGCCCATGCCCGGGGCGTCAAGCTCTATGTGACCATCAATATTCTGGCCCATAATCAGGATTTTGTCGACCTTGATCACTCTTTACTCTTTTTGCAGCAGATTGCAGTTGATGCCCTGATTGTCGCTGATCCCGGCATTCTCATGCGCGCCCGCTCGGTGGTGCCCCTGCTTCCCATCCATCTTTCTACTCAAGCCAATGTGACTAATTACGCGGCGGCTGCCTTCTGGCTCTCTCAAGGGGTCTCCCGGCTGAATCTTGCCCGCGAGCTGTCTCTGGTGGAAATCGCCGAGATCAGAAAAGTGGTGCAGGGTGAGTTGGAGATCTTTGTCCATGGTGCCCTTTGTATCTCCTATTCCGGCCGTTGCATGCTGTCTAATTATATGACCGGTCGTGATGCCAATCAGGGCAACTGTGCCCATCCCTGCCGCTACAGTTACGCCCTCACGGAAGAGAAACGGCCCGGCCAGTATTTTCCGGTGGAAGAAGACGAGCGGGGCACCTATATCTTCAACTCCAAAGACCTCTGTCTCTTGGAGCGGCTGCCCGAGCTGGTGGCGACCGGTGCCAACTCCCTGAAGATTGAAGGGCGAATGAAGTCCATTTTTTATGTGGGTGGAGTCGTTCGCATCTATCGGGCTGCCCTCGATTATCTGGCCACCCTCCCGGCTGAGGCCTGGCAGCAACCTGAAGCCATTGTGCTGCCGAAGATCTTCAGGAATGAGATTGCCAAGACCGGTACCCGCGGCACTACCGAGAACTTTATTGATCAGCGTCCCGGCAGCGGTGAGATGGTTTATCATACCTCTCGTGAGGTGCAGACCGTCCATCCGGTGGCGGTAATCAGAGAGGAAGGTGAACATCCACTGGTTGAAGCCAGGAATGTGCTGCAGACGGGTGACCTGATTGAGTATATGTTGCCGGGCATTGAGGTGATACCGCTTGAGGTCGTCGCCATGCGTACCGAAAAAGGGGAAGAGATCAGCCGTGCTAATCCTGGCAACATGGTTTTCTTGACCACCAAACCGTTATTATTTTGTGGGGTGAAGAATGGAATTCTGCGTCGGCAGGATGTGGTGGAACGTGAATGCTCTTGCAACGTTCCCTGATACTGCCCGTCATCTATTTTAAAAGAAGGTTATTCTTATGTCCGTACTTTTGAATAAATTGCGTGCCCCCGGGGATTTATGGGGCGGGCTGGCGTCCATGCTGGTGGCCTTGCCGGCATCGGTGGCTTTCGGGGTCACTGTCTATGCGGCGATTAGTCCGCATTATGTGGCACTTGGCGCCGTGGCAGGGATGCTGGGGGCTGCTGCCCTCGGCCTGATTGCCCCAGTTTTTGGTGGTACAGATCGTCTGATCAGTGCGCCCTGCGCTCCGGCGGCAGCAGTATTGTCAGCTTTTGCCATTGAACTGGTGAAACAGGGCGTTGCTCCTGAGAGCATTGTTCTGTTGTTGACTGTGCTTGCCGGATTAACGGGTCTGGTGCAGATCCTTTTTGGATTTCTCGGGATTGGCCGCATCATTAAATATATCCCTTATACGGTTGTCAGTGGCTATTTAAGCGGAGTCGGCATTATTATTATTACCAGTCAGATCCGTAATTTTATGGGGGCTGGCGCTGATACGCCGTGGTGGCAGGTTGTTATAAACCCGGCGCTTTGGGATATGCGCAGCATTTATGTTGGTGCGGCAACGGTGCTTGTCGCCCTGCTGGGACCAAAGCTGACCAAGGCGATTCCCGGCACGATCCTTGGCGTCTGTGCCGGGTTGTTGACCTATTTCGGGCTGGCCGCAACCGATCCGTCGATGATGACGCTTACTGATAACAGCTTGGTGCTTGGCAGCCTTGGCGCGGTGGAAAAAGGGTATTTCAGCACCTTTGTCGCCCGCTGGCATGACCTGGGTGAATTGAAGGTTTCTCAGGTCGGAGCCCTTGTCGGCAGCGCCCTGACCCTGGCCGCTCTGCTCTCCATTGATACCTTGAAAACCTGTGTGGTGATTGATCGGAAGACGCGGACCCGTCATGAGCCGAATAGGGAATTGTGCGCCCAAGGGCTGGCCAATATCGCCTCATCGATGATTGGTGGTCTTCCCGGTTCCGGCACCATGGGACCATCCATGGTAAACCTCAACAGTGGCGCCCAGACACGTGTCTCCGGTATCATGGAAGGGGTTTTCGTGCTGGTGGCGGCGCTGGCATTGAGTACGGTTATTGCCTGGATTCCCCTTGCCACCCTGGCTGGTATCCTGATCGTTATCGGTCTGCGGATGATTGATACGGAACCCCTGCGCTTCCTCGAATCGCGTGGGACCGTTCTAGACTTTGCAGTGGTGCTGGCGGTGGTCACTATTGCCCTGACAGTGGGTCTGATTGCCGCCTCCGCCTCCGGTGTTGCCATGTCCATCCTTCTTTTCGTTCGTGAGCAGGTTGGGGGATCGGTGGTCCGGCATAAGTCTTTTGTCCATCAGCGCTCATCTACCTGGTCCCGCTCGGAGGCCGAGCGCCGCATGATCGGGCAGAAGGGTGAAAAGGCTATTATCTTTGAACTCCAGGGCAGTCTTTTTTTCGGCACTACCTACAAGCTCTATTCTATTCTGGCACCGGAGATCAAAAGCCGGGATTATGTCATCCTCGATCTGCGTCTGGTCCAGTCGGTGGATATTACGGCCGTCCACATGCTCATCCAGGTGCGGGACATTCTGGCGGAACGAGGTGCCTTTCTGCTGCTCAGCAATGTGCATGAGCGACAGAAAGGCCGTAATCTTCGGGAATTATTTGAGCAGACTGGTCTGACGGGTGGAAGTGGTGATACTGTGCATATCTTTCCAGTTCTTGAGTCCGCCATTGAATGGGTGGAGGAACGTCTGATCGCGGAGGTTAAAGCCCCGGTGGATGAGGAGGTGCTGCTGCAATTACAGGAGATGGAGCTCTTTCAGGGGCACAAGGATGAGACGCTTGTCGATCTGGAGGAGCGCATGGAACAGCGATCTTTCAAGGCCGGAGAAGCCATTTACTCCATAGGAGATCAGGGGCATGCAATTTATCTGATCCGGCGCGGTGAAGTCAGGATTACGGCACCCATCGTTGGCAGCAGGCAGCTGCATCATGTGGCAACCATAGGCCGCGGAGATTTTTTTGGTGGTCTGGCCTTTCTCGATGGTCATAACCGCAGTGATAATGCCATTGCCCATACGGATACTGATCTCTATATGCTGACCCTGGAAAATTTTCATCAACTGGCCGAGGAGCATAAACGGCTGGCGTTGGTATTGATCTCGGCAATTTCCCGTACCCTGGCTCATCGTCTGCGCCATGCCAATGGCGAACGAACATTGCTGCACACCTAAACGGTGAACAAAATTAAGGAGTAAATCAATATGAACGACCATGCAAAACGATTTAAACTGACCCTGGAGTTTGACGGCCGCCGCTATAGCGGTTGGCAGAAGCAGGATGAGGCCAGAACCATTCAAGGCACTCTGCTCGCGGCAGCGACAGAGCTTTTTGGCTCTCAGGTCGACGTGCAGGGCAGCGGCCGTACCGATGCGGGGGTGCATGGACTGCATTTTGTGGCCCATCTGGAGGCCCATACCGACCTCAATCCCCAGGAGATCAGGGAGCGGTTGAATGCATCATTGCCCGGGGATATTTCCATCCTTGACTGCAAGCGGGCCGGGGCTCGTTTTCACGCCCGCCATAATTGTATTGGTCGCAGTTATTGCTATCAGATTGCCAGACGCAAGACGGCTCTGGGCCGGGGCCATGTCTGGCAGGTTGACGATCTGCTGAACGGAGAACGGATGCAGGAGGCGGCTGCAGCACTGATGGGGATGTATGATTTTACCTCATTCACCGATCGGCAGGTGGTGAAAAAGAAATCTCCTACGGTCATGATCAATCAATGTCAGGTTGTGGTAACCGGGGATCTGATCCTCTTCCGGATTGTGGGATCGCATTTTCTGTGGAAGATGGTGCGTCGGATTGTCGGGGTGCTGGTTGCAGTCGGCAAAGGGAAGCTGACAGTGGCGGATGTGCAGCGTTTTCTGCAGGAACCGGTGGATCTGAAACAGTATACCGCACCGGCCCAGGGGCTTTTCTTTGAGCGTGCCTTTTATGACCAGGAAGAGCTGGATGGTTTCCTGGTTGCGGATGAATTGCGGCCAGAATTTTTTTGATAGGCCGTGCTATAAGAGCATAAGATGTTTCTTGATAAAACTCTGAAAACGGGTAAGGACTTTTTTTGCTCCAGGAAAGTCCTTTTTCTTTCCCGTACCACTCCTTCCTTCCTGGAGCATTGTAGATGACCAAAGAACCTGACGTACCTTTAAACAGTGGGCGAAAGAATAGAGTTATCCAATGGCTGATCCTGATCCTGGCCCTGGCAATTATTGCCAGTGTTATTGTTTACCATAACGTCGTCACCCAGCGTGCCATTACCATCCAGGAACAACAGCAACTGCTGACCCAATCCCGTGTCATCAGCAGCAATATGAATCGCTCGCTGGAATCTGCTGATCTTGTTCTGCAAGGTCTGGTGATCGATCTACCCAATTTCACTGCCACTAAAAACAGCACAGGGTTTATCCGTCGCCTTAAGGCACTGACCAATGCCATGCCTGGTATTCGTACCCTGTTGACCCTTGATGAAAAGGGGATAGTTCTTGCATCGAGCCGTGAAGAGTTCATCGGTAAAGATTTCAGCAGCCGAAATTATTACCAGGTGCCGCGAGATCAGGCTGAGATGACGGCACTCTATGTTTCTCCGCCTTTCAAGTCCATCCTTGGGCCGATTATTCTGAATCTCAGCCGGATTATTCCGGCACCTGATGGCACCTTTGGCGGCGTGGTCGTTGCCGCTCTTGACCCCAGCTATTTGGGCGTTTTGCTCTCCTCGGTACGGTATGCACCCGATCTGGTCTGCGCCATCACCCACAGTGATGGCCTGCGTTTCATGGTGGTACCGGAGAGGCCGGAACTGGCCGGAGAAAACCAGGATGAGCCCGGTTCATTTTTTGCACGTCACAAGGCCAGTAACAAAACGGAGAATATTTTTACCGGAAAATCCGCGTCAACTGGTGAAGAGAATATGCTGGCCATTCAGACCGTCCGGCCGAGCGCCCTTAAAATGAACAAGCCGCTCTATGTCTTTGTCAGTCGTAACATAGATGCCATTTATGCCCCTTGGCGCCAGCAACTTCCAGGCACTGCACTTTTCTTTTTCCTGCTCTGCTCTGTTTTGATACTGGGCCTGAAATTTCTCCAACAACGGCAGAGGCAACTGGAGCAGCAGGCCCAGCAAGCTCAGGTCTTAGTAAGTATACGGCTGGGTCTGCTGGAGTATGCGGCAACGCATGCTCTGCAAGACCTGCTTCAGCAGGCACTGGACGAAGTCTGCAAGCTGAGTAAAAGTCCGATTGCTTTTTACCATTTCGTCGAGGCCGACCAGCAGATCATTTCCCTGCAGGCCTGGTCGACTCGAACGCTCAAGGAATTCTGTACTGCCGAGGGAAGCGGACTCCATTGCCCGATTCAAGAAGCTGGTGTCTGGGCTGATTGTGTCCGCCAGCGCCAACCGATTGTCCACAACAACTATGCCGAGCTGCCCAACAAAAAAAGGCTGCCGGAAGGGCATGCGCCGGTGATTCGGGAATTGGTCGTGCCGATCTTGCGTGCCGACCGGGTGGTATCCATCCTGGGTATCGGTAACAAACCTGACGATTATACGGATCAGGATATCAAGCTGGTCACCTATCTGGCCGATGTCGTTTGGGAGATAACGGAACGCAAGCGGGCGGAAGAAGAGCGGTACAAGCTCGGAGTTCGCTACCAAACACTGCAGTCAGTGTCCCGTGACGGTATCCATATACTTGACGAGGAAGGCAATCTGGTGGAGTCGAATGCTTCTTTCCGCCAGATGCTGGGGTATGACCCTGCAGAGAATCTGCAGCTCAATGTTGCGCAATGGGATGCTACTATTCCCGTAGAGGAATTGACGGCAAAGGTTCGGGAACTTATTCACGCCCCGGCCATGTTCGAGTCCAAGCACCGCCGTCGTGATGGAACTATCTTCGACGTTGAGATCAGCGCCTGCGGAGTCCAATTGGATGGAAAATGGCATCTCTACGCCTCCTCCCGTGACATCTCCAAGCGTAAGGAAATGGAGGTCACGCTGCGTGAATCCCGTCAGCGTTTGGCCGACATCTTTGACTTCTTACCCGATCCAACCTTTGTTGTGGATCAGGAAAAGAAGGTCGTCGCCTGGAACAGGGCGATAGAGGATATGAGCGGCGTCTCCCAGGAAGAAATGCTGGGACAGGGTGACCATGCCTACTCCCTGCCATTTTATGGTGAACGCCGGAGTCAGTTGATTGATCTTCTTGATGTCGATGACAGTGAGCTCAAGGGCAAATATCAGCATGTTACCCGCCAGGGAGAGCGTCTCTATGCTGAGGCCTTCTGCCCTGCGCTTTCTAACGGAAAAGGCGCCTCTGTTTGGGCTGTTAGCGCTCCCTTGTATGACAGTGACGGCAAGAGAATCGGTGCCATTGAGACGATCAGGGATATTACGGACATCAAAGAGATAGAGACCAATCTGGCCCGTTCCAATAATGAACTGGAACAGTTTGCCTATATTGCTTCGCACGACCTGCAGGAACCGCTGCGTAAAATTGCCGGTTTCACAGAATTGCTGGCCAGCCGTTACAAGGGAACCTTTGATGACAAAGGCGAATCCTACATGGCCTATATTATTGACGGTGCCACACGAATGCGCACTCTGATCAATGACATGCTGAGCTATTCCCGGGTCATCCACAGCACCAGGGAGCTTGCGGAGACAGATTGCTCAAAGGTGGTATCCAAGGTGCTCCAGGACATGGAGCTTAGCATCAAGGACAACAACGCTGAAATCGTCTGTGGCCCCCTGCCGGTCATTCAGGTGGACAAAGCCCAGCTTGGGCAGTTGTTCCAGAACCTGATCGGCAACGCCATCAGATACCATGGCGCGGAACCGCCCAGGATAATCATCAGTGCAAGCTGTCAGCAGAATGAATGGCTTTTTTCTGTTACCGATAACGGCATTGGTATCGCTCCGGAATTCTACCAGCGGATTTTCACCATCTTTCAGCGTCTGCATACCCGTGCCGAGTATCCCGGCACCGGTATCGGCCTGGCGATCTGTCAGAAGATTGTTGAACGTCATGGCGGGAAAATCTGGGTAGAGTCCACGGAAGGGAGTGATTCGACCTTCTTTTTCACCCTGCCCACCGCACTGAATAATAAGGGAAAAATGATATGAGCGATAAATTTCTGCATACCGTCCTTTTGATTGAAGACGATCCCGGTGATGTACTGCTTCTTCAGGAGATGTTGGAGCAAGAGGGATGCAAGGCGCACTTGGTCACTGTTGCACGACTTTCTGAAGGAATAAGCTATCTGCAACAGAATCACTGTGATATTATTTTTTTGGATATGAATCTGCCGGACAGCAGCGGACTTCCGACCGTGACCCGCCTGTTGGAAGCTGTGCCCACTACGCCGATCATTGTTCTGACCGGACTCTCTGATGGATCCTTTGGTATTGAAGCGGTTAAATTAGGGGCCCAGGACTATCTGCTGAAGGGAGATATTGGCGGCAGGATGCTGAAACGTGCCATGTTTTATGCCGTTGAACGCAAAAAACTGGAGGTTGCCCTGAAAGAGACGCGGGATTTCTTTGAACGTGAAGCCCGCATTGACTATCTGACCGGTATTTATAACCGGTTGATGTTTAACGAACTGCTGGAGGCTGAACGCCAGCGTGCCAGAAGATATGCTACTACAGATTTATCCATCATCATGTTTGATCTGGATCACTTTAAAAAGATAAATGACACCTGCGGCCATATCATTGGCGATCATGTTCTCAAGGAGGTGGCTCATCTGGTATCCGATAATATTCGAGCACATGATATTTTTGCCCGCTGGGGCGGGGAGGAGTTCATGGTGCTTACTCCCAAAAGCGTGCAAAGTCAGGCTGCTGTGTTGGCGCAAAAGCTGCGCTCTTTATGTGCAGCTCATGACTTCGGCAATGGTCTGCATGTTACCGCCAGCTTTGGCGTGACCCAGTATAAATCCGAGGATACTTTGGAATCTTTTACTGCCCGGACAGATGAAGCTCTCTATCTGGCAAAGGAAAATGGCAGGAACCGTGTTGAATCGCTTTAATCCTATGAATCTCCTTGAAATAATACTTCGACCAAAGGCAAATGAGCTATGAATGGAAAAAATATAGTAGATATACTGCTTGTAGAAGATGATCCTGGTGATGTTGAATTGACTCGTGAAGGACTCGCAGCTGGAAAGCTTTTAGTCAATCTGCACACTGTTGATGATGGTATCAAGGCATTACGCTATTTGAGGCACGAGGAGCCGTATGTTGATGCCGTTCGGCCTGATATCATTCTGCTTGACCTCAACTTGCCGCGTATGGATGGCAGAGAGACCCTGAAAGAGATCAAGGCCGATGAACGTCTGAGAAGTATTCCGGTGATCGTGTTGACCACCTCGGAGGCAGACATCGATATCCTCAAATGTTACGACCTAGGGGCTAGTTGCTACATTGCAAAACCGGTCGGCTTTGAGGCATTCCTGAAGGTTGTGCGGTCGCTGGAAGACTTCTGGTTCACCGTGGTAAAAATGCCGCCCAAAGACTAGGCTTGCGACTATGGCTTTGAGGTGGTGAGGCCGGTGTGTCCAGGATTTTCTGGTCAATGGCTGGAGGTCTCCCAGGAGATGCGTGGCCATAGTAAAACTCTTGAGCTGGCTTTTTGCCAACAAAAACAAAGATAGAAAGCGGGTCTTTGTTTTTGTTGGCCTCAGTTGATGACAATCATGGCATAATTTTTACTCTGGTAACCAATTAACGAATTAAAGACATTGGCCACCAGCTTGACCTCCGGAGTAAGTCCTGCCGGGGCGACCTTGAATATCCGCATGGCCACACCACATGCCTCAAATCGCACACCTTTCTTTTTTAACACCCGGAACAGATGGAGTGCCTCCTCGTCGAGTTCGGCGGACGTCAGAAGTTTGACCGTTGGACCACGGAAAGCAACTATCATTTCCGGTTTCACGTCTTGCGCGGCGATTCCCTTCCAGGTCTCATCCAAGAGTTTCAGATTGAATATCAGCGAGTCAAGATCAGCCAACCGCACATCGAAAACGACCTTGGCCGTTTCCAACTCGGCCAGGGCTTCGTTCGCGGCCGGTTTCTGTGCAGCGTGCAGAGACGAAGAACAGATGAGCATGAACAGCAGTATCGGCATCAAGTATCGAACAAGCATAGTGGTGTCTCCTTGTTTGTCTGATAGTTAAATTGAGAGCAGTAAGTAAAGTCTTCCCCTTCTCTTCTTCTATTCCACCCTATTACGAAAAGTTCCCAGTGATCCTGGATGGTGCAGTTCTTCTTCCATCTCCACCGTATGACAGACGGCGCAGCCCCGGTCGGCCCCGATGGGGTAGGGGCTGTTCTGGTATTGCAGCGGTTGCAGATTTCCAATCTCTTTACTGTAGGCATTGTCAGCCGGGTAGAGGGCGTGTTGTGAGCCATGACAGGAGGTACAGAGCAGAGCACCTTCCTCTCCATGTCGGTGGACAAACAAGCCCTGCGTATCCGCACTCCAGGTATTAAAGGCGGTGCTGGATTCAGGCGGTTGAAATCCCACATGACAGGTAAGGCAGTCGGGCTCCATGCTCCACGGCATCCGGCCTTTGATGGTATCTTGTGCCATTTCTCCCTTGTCAGCAAGCATGGTCAGGAGCTTAGTGCTTCCTGGTTTTTGTGCCTGTCCTTTTTCTTTCAGCAGGCTCATAGCGAGATCCGCGAGAGCGCCGTGGCAGTTTGCGCATTCAAGGCCAATGGTGCTGTGCAGGTCCTCCATGTTACCGGTGGTGCCCTGAGCACTATTGGCGTGACAGAAGGTGCAACTGTTGTTCTCTTTATAAAGATAGGTGGCATGAAAACCATGTATGGCTGCTGAGAGATTGAGCAGCTCGGCTTGGCCGGCGGCCCCTCGGCTGCTGTCGGCATGACAGTCTGCGCAGACCACGATCTTGCCGGCATGAAAGTCCTGGCTGAGCTTCGTACTGCTGCGTTTGTCGTGGATGGCCAGGATATCTGCGGCAGTTTGCCGGGAGAGACCGGTGCGGCCCTGTTGTCGCCATGGCCCACCGTGACAGTTCCGGCAGCCGGTCTCGTTTGAGATACCAATTTTCAGACGGGTGGTGGCAATCAACTTGCCCCCCTTAACCGCCTCGATCTCGGCCAGGAGGTAAGGGCGGAAATCTTTGGCGATTGGAGGGACTTTGGAAAGAGTTGCTTCAAATGTGCCATCCGCAGCAATCATATTACCGAGAAGAGGTCCTTGATCGGTGTCAATCCGGTAGCTCACTTGGATATCGTCGGTCAGAACGCTGGGAGTCTCTCCCCGCAGGATGACTTGGGCCCGCAGAGTTGGTGGCGCAAAGGAGAAATCAATCCCGGACTGCTCCGGTTCGGAAGAGAGAACCATGCCCTTGTCACTACTGGCGAGGATGAGATACTCGGCTGTTTTCTGGTCAAAAAGCGCTGGTTTGATACTTTCTTTGCTGATTTTCACCACATTGTTAGCTATTCCAGGAACAAGACGGGTGGTGAGATACTCGGCAAGCACACTCTGTTCTTCCTCGGTTCCGGCAAAGGGCGGCATGTAAGGATTGGCTGTGCCCATGCTTGCCAGAAAGGAGCGCATGCCGGCCGGAGAAAAACGTCTGGCCAGGGGCAGGATATCGTTTAAGAGGCCACCGGCTGAGTGGCAGGGCATGCAGAGCAGGGTGAAGAGTTCTTTGCCGGCATCCATCCGGTTTCCCGCGGTTATGGTTTTATTTTTTACCCAGCGCGCGGAGGCGAGGACACCTGTTTTCTGGATCAGTCCCATGTCAGCTTTTTTGATGGATGTGGAGTACATATAATCGTGGATGATATAGGGCCTGCGTCCGCCTTCACGGATAAACTCGAAGCTGCCCAGATAGAGGAAACCAAGGAGCAGGAGCAGCCAGGCCAGTGGCCTGCGCACGCCCTGCGGACGAAGGATGGCCATGAGCAGGCCACCGGCAAAGATCAGCGGCGAAAGCCAGATAAAGAGGGTCAGGAAGGGTTTCATCTCTGGTGCTCTGCTGAAGATCATCTCCTGTTGCGGGAGCGGCAGCGCGGTCTTGTACCACAGGGCCGATCCCAGAAGCAGCACAAGGGGCGGCAGCAGCCACATTCCACAGTAACGAACCATGGTGTGGCGCAGAGTTGTCTCTTTGATATTTACACTGGTAAGGAAGCCGAAAAGCCCGGCAATCATCAGGGCCATAAAGGTGCGGAAGAAGAGGGCCGGCCAGAAGGTGGGATTGAAAAATCCCGACCAGAAATTATTATCAATCAGCCAGGCTCCCGGGGTGAGCATGAAGTCGATGATGCCGTTGATAAGAAAGAGAGAGCACCAGGCACAGCCAAAGTAGATCCAGCCCAGGATCAGGTGTTTTCTGGGCTCCAGCCGGTCAAAGGTGTAGTAATAGAAGAGCAGCGAGACGATCTCGGCCAGAAAAAAGACCCATTCCATGGCAAAGCCAAAGACAAAGGTATGGATCAGGGAAGAGGTGGCAGCCGGACTGAGCAGGGAGATGGTGAACCAGATTCCAACGCCGGTCATTCCACCGAAGACCATGGTCAGCAGCAGAAAAAATTTGGTGTGTTTGCGGGTATAGGCAAGGATTGCGGATGAGCCTTCGCGCAATCCTTTCATTTCGGTCAAGACCAGGAAAAGTCCACCACCAACGGCAAAATGGGAGACATAAACATGGACAATGGCGATGAGGGCGATAAGAAATCCACCGCCAAAGGCGTCCAACTGCCAGACAGGGTAATTCATGATTGGACCTCCTTCTTCGCGGGCAGGACAAGCTTGATCATCCACCAGACAAGATAGAGGCCGGCAGCAAAGAGCAGTAGAAACAGGAGCATGGGTGAATATTGGGGGATGACCTCAAGATCAGAAGTAGAAAACCAGGGAGCCAGGGTCTGCCGGCGGACAAGTTCCCTGACCGTAACCATGCAGATAATAGCCCCAAGGACGGCAACGGCAGTATGGCGGACGCGGTATTGCAGGCCATAGATCAGGGAAAGGATGGCGGCAGCAATGCCGGCCAGCAGAAAGCAGAGTAAAAATGCGCCGGCAGTTCCTGTTACGGTACGTATGGATGTGGGCAGGCCGCCGTAGTACCAGGTGCCGATGCCGAAATTGGCGATGGTGGCATAAGAAAACCAGTTCATGGCCGAGGGAATATGGTCTGCGGCTGTAGTGTCACCACGTCGCTGTTGCCAGTCATGGTAAAGACCAAGAGCAAGTCCGCCCACGGCCACCGAGGCAAAGACTGAGTGCAGATAGCGGGGCAGTAGGGTGGAATCTTCAAAGTTCAGCAGCATCCCATCAGGATGATTGAAATAGTGTACCCAGCTCCCAGGGCTGACCATCAGGCTCATATTATTAGTGAAGAAAAAGGTGATTATCAGCAGGAAGAGAGCAATAATTCCGCTGACCAAGGTGTGCAGCCCGGAGAGCTTGGAAAATTGCAGATTATAGATATAGGTCGCATAGTACGCAAGAATAAGAAGGGCCACAATAGAGAGCCAGAACACGGCCATGAGCACTGAACTTGTGTACATGAAGTGGCCATAAAGAATCTGCAGAAAAAGCAGGGGGGCAACGCCGAAGTTGACGGTAAAGGCAATGGTAAAGGGGAGTTTCTTGGAGATCAGTTGGTTGTCAGCCGGTATTTTATCCCTAAATGCATGATTGCAAAAGGCGATGATGGCCCATCCCAGCATGATATTCATCACCAGCAGATGGAGGAGAAAGGTGGATGACAGCAGGATCTGAAACCAACCCCAGCTGACTTGCAGGGGATCTGGGACTGGAATAAGGTGGGCCGGAATCATGGTGCCTCCATGTTTGTATGCTGGATATGGATTGTCGACGTTATTCCTTGTCTCTATTTTATATGGGATATGAAAAAAAAAAGCAAAACAAAGAAGAACGAGAAAGATTCTTGTTGACGTAAATGGATATATAATTTACAAGACCTTTAATATCTTATTAATCTTGTTTGAGGGGTGGTATGAGATTAACGCGAGCGGGAGAATATGCCGTCAGGTGTATGGTTTATCTGGCCTACAAGGGCCAAGGGGTTCTGGTTGTCAAGCAGGAGATAGCTACTCAGGCAGATATTCCCGGACCTTTTCTGGCCAAGATTGTTCAAAATCTGGCTCGGGCTCATCTGATAGAGATCCGACAGGGGCCAAAAGGAGGCTATATCCTGATGAAGGATCCCGCTGAGATCAGTCTTCTCGAGGTTGTTGAAGTGATGATTGGCAAAATTCAATTGAATGATTGTGTTGGCAGACCCGAGACCTGTGCGACCAGTGGACGTTGTCGGGTGCACAGGGTCTGGGAAGATTCCAGCGCCCAATTGCGGCAGCATCTTGCCGGGATCACCTTTGCGGAGTTATCCAGGGATGATTCTTGTCTTCCTGTTTTTTCTGTGCATAATAAAAAGATCTGAAGTTTTTTTTGGAATGACTGATGAATGTTTACGCAGCGGGGAAAGAGAGGAATGTTGCAGCCATTGACAAAAGTCTATAGTTTTTATCGGAACGGATTCAGGACTATGACTGTGGGGAAGACCCTGTGGAAGATTATCCTGATCAAGCTCCTTGTCATGTTTGCTGTCCTCAAGTTATTTTTCTTCCCCAATTATCTTAAGACGAATTTTCAGACCGATGAGCAACGGGCCGATCATGTGCTGGAGCAACTTTCCAGGCCGGTGGTCCAAAATCATTAATAGAAAGGAGGGATGATCAATGGTTGATGTAGATCTGAGTTTGGTGAACTGGTCCAGGGCGCAATTTGCCTTAACGGCCATGTATCACTGGATTTTTGTGCCCCTGACGCTGGGCTTATCTTTTTTGTGCGCCATGTTTGAGTCCATTTATGTGCGCACCGGTGATGAGAAATGGAAGGCGCTCACCAAGTTTTGGATGACTCTGTTTGGCATCAACTTTGCCATTGGGGTGGCCACGGGTATTATCCTTGAGTTTCAATTCGGCACCAACTGGTCGAACTATTCCTGGATGGTGGGTGATATCTTCGGGGCACCGCTGGCCATTGAAGGGATCTTTGCCTTCTTTCTGGAGGCGACCTTTTTTGCAGTCATGTTTTTCGGCTGGAACCGCGTTTCCAAAGGCTTTCATCTATTCTCAACCTGGATGGTAGCTGTCGGCTCCAATCTGTCGGCCCTGTGGATTCTGGTGGCCAATGCCTGGATGCAGAATCCAGTTGGCATGGCCTTTAACCCGGAGACTGCCCGTTTTGAGATGGAGAATTTCTGGGCCGTGCTCTTTTCCCCGGTGGCCATGTCCAAATTTACCCATGCGACCAGTTCCGGTTTTCTTCTAGGTTCCCTTTTTGTAGTAACTATTTCTTCTTGGTATCTGATGAAAGGCAGACATGTGGAGATGGCTAAGAAATCCATCGTCGTGGCCTCGGTTTTTGGTCTGCTGGCCTCAGCGTATGTCGGTTTTACCGGTGATGAGGCGGCCTTTGAGGATGCGCAGAAACAGCCTATGAAACTAGCAGCCTTTGAAGGCTTGTATAAAGGTGAGCAAGGTGCAGGCCTTGTCGCCGCCGGGATTATCAATGGTGCCAAGAAGCCTGGGGACTCCCAGAACCCCTTTCTCTTTGAGGTAAAAGTTCCGGGCCTTCTTTCCCTGCTGGCCAATCGTACTCCGGGTTCATTTGTGCCGGGGATTGATGACCTAGTCTATGGAAACAGTGAACAGAAGGTTATGGGAGTGGCCGAGAAGATGAAGCTGGGACAGCTGGCCGTGGCTGATCTTGCTGCCTTTAAGCAGGCCAGGCAGGAGAAGGATGATGGTGCTGCCAGTGAGGCTTTAACCCGATTTACTGCCAATAAAGAGTTTCTGGGCTATGGTTATCTGAACACTCCGGAAGAGGCGGTTCCGCCGGTGAGTACACTCTTTTATTCTTTCCATATCATGGTAATCCTGGGTTCTCTCTTTCCCGTGATATTTCTCGCCTTTCTGTTTTATACGGTCAAAGGCAAGATTGCCGAGACGCGATGGCTGCTGCCCCTTGGTCTTCTTTCTTATTTTCTTGGTCTTGTAGCCCAGCAGACTGGCTGGGTCGTGGCCGAAGTTGGCCGTCAGCCTTGGGCTATCCAGGGTTTGCTGCCGGTAAAAGTGGCGACTACCAATCTGGCTGTGGGCCATGTGCAGGCCACCTTTTTCATGTTTCTGGGGCTTTTCACCCTGCTGCTTATTGCTGAGATAAAAATTATGTTGAAGCAGATTTCCATCGGACCGGAGGGCCTTTAAAATGATAGCAAATCTTGATTACGGAACCTTACAGCAGATATGGTGGATCCTCTGCAGCGTTGTCGGTTCATTGTTTCTGTTCCTGACTTTTGTTCAGGGCGGTAATACCCTGCTCTGGCAGGTGGCAAAAAACGATGTGGAAAGTGCCTTGGTGATGAATTCATTGGGACGTAAGTGGGAAATGACATTTACCACCTTGGTTCTCTTTGGCGGCGCTCTCTTTGCTGCCTTTCCCAAGTTCTATGCCACCAGTTTCGGTGGGGCCTACTGGGTATGGATGTTGATTCTCTTCACCTTTATCATCCAGGCCGTCAGCTTCGAATACCGGAAAAAACCCAATAACTTCCTGGGGGCCAAGGTCTATGAGTCCTTTCTGCTTATTAACGGCACCGTGGGCGTACTCTTGATCGGCGCTGCCGTCGGCACTTTTTTTACCGGTTCCAACTTTACCCTCAATGTCTATAATCAGGTAAGCTGGACCCATCCCCTGCGCGGACTGGAGGCGGCCTTTTCGCTCTTCAACCTTTCCCTCGGGCTCTTTCTGGTCTTTAATGCCAGGGTGCTGGGTGCCATGTATCTGCTGAATAATATTAATTTTTCAGCCATGGATGCCTTCGAGGCGCGACTGCGTAAGGCGGTGTGGATTAATTTCTTCTGCGCCCTGCCCTTCCTCCTCTATGTGTTGGTGTCACTGCTGTTGATGCAGGGCTTTGATGTCGATGAGGCTGGCGTTGTCTCCATGGTGGCCAATAAATATCTCATGAATTTGCTGGCCATGCCCCACGTACTGGGGCTTCTGCTGGTTGGTCTGGTGCTGGTGATTCTGGCTGTGTTGACCACTGTTTTCAAAGGAAGCAGCAAAGGGATATGGCTGGCTGGACTGGGTACCGTGCTGGTTGGTCTGGCGGTCTTTTTTACGGCCGGCTTTAACAATACGCCTTTTTATCCCTCGAAGGCTGATCTGCAATCCAGTCTGACGATTTATAATGCCTCTTCAAGTCCCTATACCTTGATGGCCATGACCTATGTGGCCTTGGGAATCCCTTTTGTCCTGGCCTACGTAGCCTATGTATGGAGACAGATGGATTCTCAGAAACTGGCTGCTCATGAAGTGATGGATCACGAGGCTTATTAGGTGCCGTTATGAGAAGAGTAAAGCTTTTCTTGCTCTTCTCATTTACGGCACCTTATGCCGCTTCCAAGAAACAGCAATCTTTTCCGGCTGCTTCCTGGAAGCGGCCTTGGTAGATACCATCAAAAGTCGGTTAGAAATGAGCAAAGCGTTTTCTGGGGTCGAGTTTGGCATAAATTTTTTTGAAAAAAATGGTTTTGAGGAGGTAGTATAATGACGTATGTACTTATTTTTTCCTGGATCGCCCTGATTTTTGTTTCCTATAAAGGGGCGGTGGTGGCTCTGGATAAGGCTGGACTGTTGTAGAATAGAGGTTGGTGAATAACGAAAAAGGAAGGGCGTGGCCTTCCTTTTTCGTTTGAAGGTACGTTGGTATGGAAAGACTCATTGAGGTTATTATGGACGAACAATCACAAAAAATCACCCTGCTGGGTTCTAATGTCAAGATCCGAAATCTTCCCATCAAGCAGGTCAGTCTTATGGAAGAGGGGAGTCTACCCGCCTATGGCTACAATCCGGGTGATCATATTGAGCTTATGGCCGGCGATGTCTCCATAGAGTATGGTCGGCTGGAGCAGTGCCTGACCTGGCTTGCCGCTTATATCGCCGAGTCAGATCTCAATCCGCGAATCCATTCGGTTTCCTACGGGGAGCAGAAGGATATCTTCCAGATATTCCGTAAACAGAGCGGAGCAGAAAGTGAGCGAGATGATCATGGTTGGTTCATGGTCAATCAGTATCTGCCGGCAGGAGCTCGGGCCAAGATTGCGGAGCCCTTTCGGATCGATGACGATAATCGGGAGATCTTCAGCAACAATAATGGACTGGTGGTGATTGACGATTCCGGCTGCCCTCCACATCTGACCGAGGAGGATTTTGCCCGCAACCCCGATGCCTGGGTGATTTCCATGGGCATCAGTGTGGCCCACTGGCGGCACTGGGCGGAGATGTGCGGGCCACGGATAACACTGTTCTGCCGGCTGGCGGATCTTGAAACCACCCGTATGGAAATGGATTGCTCGGTGAATTGGGAGACTATTGTTGCCATGTGTCTTCGGGCTCTGCGTACGGAAGAGGTGGGGCTTTGGGATAGTGTGACCAGAAAGTTTCGCTGTCATATTATCGTGGAGATGTTCCCGCATGGTATCCTTTATATCGGGCCGGATGCTATTTTTTTCCGTCATCGTAAAGGTTGTCTGCCCGAGAAAAGCTCGCCACGGCAAAGGGGATCCGTTCCCTGTTATGATACCTTGATTCTGGCCATGCTGGCCATGGATGCCCTTCGCTTTGGTGGCTTTGGCTTCAGCCGCAATTATTTTTATGACTTTTCGCAGCGGGTGATGCATAACTGGGCGAGTCTTTATCAGCACGGCTATTATTTTAAGGATACCCTGGAATTTCCCAACCTCGATTTTGTGAAGAGTTATCCCGGCGGTTACGCCTGTTCCTATGTTGATAACGGGCCTGACCCCTCATTCTTCGAGCTTCCTGCCCTCTCCACAGATTTTGAGACAGTGCTTGATCTGGTCTCCAGCCAGATCTGGTCAACGCAAAAAAAAGCGGCCTTGCGTAAATTTTTCTATCTGGGAAAACCTTCACCCATGGCCCAAACGACACCGCTTGCCGGCGCATATGGCTATCTGGATGAAATTGTGGCGGTACTTCATGATCTTAAAGAAGAGGTGAACCGGAAGACAGGGTTTCATAATTTGCCGATCTTCAATGTCGGTCATCTGCGCACCACCGATCCGGCGGAGATTGATCCGGTGATCACCCTGCAGAATGTCATGGATTCCTATGTGTCCAAGGAGAGTGTGCAACGGCCTCTCTGTATTGGTGTCTTTGGTCCCCCGGGATCGGGAAAATCCTTTGCTGTCCGCCAGGTGGCCAGTGTCATTGCCAAAAAATTTCAAGGGAATCCTTTTGATCTGTTTGAATTTAATTTGACTCAGTTTTCTTCACCCGAGGAGATCAATTCGGCCATTGAACCGGTGCGGGCGGCAGTGGCCCGAGGAAAGGTCCCTATTGTCTTTTGGGATGAATTTGATTGCCGCTATGAAGGCAATGAGTTCGGTTATCTCCGATATTTCCTGCCCTCCATGCAGGACGGGGTTACCTATGTCAACGGGATTCCCCATTATATAGGCCGGGCTATCTTTGTCTTTGCCGGTGGGGTGAAAGCCAGCTGGGAAGGGATGGAAAAATTGCTCGATGCGGATCAGCCGGAAATGCTGGAAAAGATGAAAACTTTGAAGATTCCAGATTTCATGAGTCGTTTGCGGGTGGTGCTTGATATTGACGGGATTGAGATTCCTGATGACCTGCTTCGTGACTCAGCCAGTTCGGCTGAGTTGGAAGAGCTGCGGCGGGTATTGCTCAAGCGGGCCTTTATTATTGCCCATCAGATGGATACTCACTGGAAGAAGGCAGCACGTAAGACCTCCGGTCTGCTGCTCCGTTTGCTGTTGGGTCAATACAAGTTTGGTGCCCGTTCCATTGAGGCGGTGATTGAGGCCAGTCGGGCCTCAGATCGTATCGTTTATGGTCTGCCTGAACTCATTGCCCCTTCTGCTGCGAGAATTCATGCCGAGTGGCGGGTGGAGCTTGAACGTCGTATTGATCAGCTCAGGAAAAATAAGGGATTACGGGCGGTTTGGTAGGAGGCCTTCTTTTTTGTACCTGTTTTGATTTTGATTATTGGAACCGGCAGTTACCCTATTAGGTGACTGCCGGTTTTTTTATGCTTTTTTATTCAACCCAATTATTAAAAGACTTTGTTTAGCGGCAAACAGGAAAACAGCTGACTGCCTCAAAATCTGAAGGGATGTAGCCATTTAAATTTTGTTCCAATTGTTTGACTGGGGTTACTTCTCCATTGTCCTTGTTGATTCTGTAGAGGGTGTTGGCGGTTCCCATTCCTTGAAATTCATAGCCTGTGGTGCCGTACAGGGTGGTGGTATTGTAAAAGGTCAGTCCTTCCATATCCTGAATTGGAGTTCCCTGGGAATGCAAAGTTCCATAATTTTGCACAGCTCCTGTTTGTTTGTTGATAATGACCAGGTTGTCTCCACCTCCGCCACCGCTGTTGCCTGCCACAGCATAGAGAATCCCATTGCGGTCAATGGCAATATCGTCCACGTCGCTATTTTCGATGGAAGCAGTGGCGATGACGACATAGTCAACTCCGGCGCCAAATGCGTTGCTGACGATTTTTCCGGTAGTGGGATTGATCTGGATCAACAGGTCCAGCTGGTTATCCGAACCTTCCCCGCGCCTTACAGTGGCATATAAGATACTGGTTGTGGGATCAAAACTCAGTCCGTCAATATCAAACATGGTGATAACTCCCAGAGCACCGCGGCCTTTGCCAATCTGGCCAATGGGTATAAAGGAATTGGTCTTGCCGGGTGTTACGTTAATAGTTCCAAAGTAGCCATCATTGGCGCTGTAGAGGATTTTTCCGTCCAGAGAAAGGGTGATAGTCTCTACATTATTGACCCCGAGACGGTTAAGCAGTTCCAGGCTGTCGGTCTTGAATGTGAATTTGAACAAGGGTGAGTTGGTGGAACTGATATTGTCACCATCGGCGACCATGTAGCAGTAATCAGGAATGGGTGGACAACGTGGGATGATTGCCGGCATAAAGAGTATCCATGGAGCACTACCTAGATAATGGCTGAGGTCGCTGTCCGTCACGGTTTTGTTTTCCGGGGTTTTGGCGGTGACTGAGCCGGTGTTTTCGTATTGTCCCTTGATGGCTTTGCCCGTTGCCGTGCAGGTCATAGATTCCCCGGCATTTAGTGTGTCTAGCGGACAAGTGATAGATCCTTCCTTGTCATCGGTGACAGTTATCTGTGATAGAGTAAAATGTCCGTTGTTGGTGACCACGTAGCTCCAAGTGACATTTCGGTTGACGGAGATCTTCGGCCCTGGTTCGGTATCGGCATCCTCGTTGTTGGTGGCTTTTTCGATATCAATAATTCCATCATCCCCGTAGTAGTGACTGGGGTCGGTGTCTGTTACATTCGCGCCGACAGGTGGCGTTCCGGTCGCAGTTCCGATATTGGCATACTGACCGGGCGCAGCTGTTCCAGTGGCGGTACATGTTGCCGAAGCCCCGGCGGCCAAGGTAGCAATGATATTGTCTGTGTTTCCGTCATCAGGACAAAGAATACGGGCACTGTCAACTATGTCATCCGTGACGGTAACATTGGTAAGAGTTGTATTTCCTGTATTGGATACGACGTAACTCCAGATCACGGCGTTTCCGGTTTCTACATAAGGTCCAGTTTCTGAATCCGCATCCTCTCCATTGGTGGCCTTTTCAATGGAAATAGCGGGAGAAGAGCCGAAGTAGTGGCTGGGGTCGGTGTCTGTTACATTGGCCCCGACAGGTGGCGTCCCGATCGCAGTTCCGATATTGGCGTACTGACCGGGGGCAGCGATTCCGGTGGCTGAGCATGTGGCGGAAGCCCCAGCGGCCATCGTAGCAATGATATTGTCTGTGTTGCCGTCGTCAGGACAAAGAATACTGGCACTGTTAACTTTGTCATCCGTGATGGTAACATTGATAAGAGGTGAATTGCCGGTATTGGATACGACGTAAGTCCAAGTCACAGCGTCTCCGGTTTCAATGTACGGTCCGGTTCCTGAATCGGCATCTTGACCATTGGTGGATTTTTCAATGGTAAGAGTGGGGGTAGAACCGAAGTAGTGACTGGGGTCGGTGTTGGTCACATTGGCCCCGACAGGTGGCGTCCCGATCGCAGTTCCGATATTGGCGTACTGACCGGGGGCAGCGATTCCGGTGGCTGAGCATGTGGCGGAAGCCCCGGCGGCCAGGGTGGCAATGATGTTGTCGGTGTTTCCATCGTCAGGACAATGGATGGTGGCACTGTCAACTATGTCATCCGTGACGGTAACATTGGTAAGGGGTGAGTTTCCGGTATTGGATACGACGTAAGTCCAGGTGATGGCGTTTCCGGTTTCCACATACGGTCCAGTCCCAGAATCGGCATCCTGACCGTTAGTGGCTTTCTCAATAGTAATTGCCGGTGTGGAACCGAAGTAGTGACTGGGGTCGGTGTTGGTCACATTGGCGCCGACAGGTGGAGTTCCAGTCGCGGTCCCGATATTGGCGTACTGACCGGGGGCAGCGATGCCGGTGGCAGAGCATGTGGCCGAAGCCCCGGCGGCCAGGGTGGCAATAATATTGTCGGTGTTGCCATCGTCAGGACAATGGATAGTGGTACTGTCAACTATGTCATCCGTGACGGTAACATTGGTAAGGGGTGAGTTTCCGGTATTGGATATGACGTAAGTCCAGGTGATGGCGTTTCCGGTTTCCACATACGGTCCAGTCCCAGAATCGGCATCCTGACCGTTAGTGGCTTTCTCAATAGTAATTGCCGGTGTGGAACCGAAATAGTGACTGGGGTCGGTGTTGGTCACATTGGCCCCGACAGGTGGCGTCCCGATCACAGTTCCGATATTGGCGTACTGACCGGCAATAGCAATACCGGTGGCTGAGCATGTGGCCGAAGCCCCGACAGGCAGGGTGGCAATGATATTGTCGGTGTTTCCATCGTCAGGACAATGGATATTGGTACTGTTAACTATGTCGTCAGTGACGGTAACATTGGTGAGGGCTGTATTTCCAGTATTGGATACAACAAAACTCCAGGTCACGGCGTTGCCGGTTTCAATGTACGGTCCAGTCCCAGAATCGGCATCCTGACCGTTAGTGGCTTTCTCAATAGTAATTGCCGGTGTGGAACCGAAATAGTTACTGGGGTCGGTAGCGGTTACAATGGCCCCGACAGGTGGCGTTCCGATCGCGGTTCCGAGATTGGCGTACTGACCAGGCGCCGCGATGCCGGTGGCTGAGCAGGTAGCCGAAGCGCCGGCTGCCAGGGTGGCAATAATATTGTCGGTGTTGCCGTCTGCAGGGCAGTGGATGTCGGTGCTGTTAATCTTGTCATCCGTGACGGTAACATTGGCGAGGGTTGTGTTTCCGGTATTTTCTACGACGTAAGTCCAGGTCACGGCGTTGCCGGTTTCTATATATGGTCCGGTTCCAGAATCGGCATCCTGACCGTTAGTGGCTTTCTCAATGGTCAGAGCGGGAGAAGAACCGAAGTAGTGACTGGGATCGGTGGCGTTTACATTGGCCCCGATTGGTGGGGTCCCGATCGCAGTGCCGATATTGGCGTACTGACCAGGCGCCGCGATGCCGGTGGCAGAGCATGTGGCGGAAGCCCCGACGGCCAGGGTGGCAATAATATTGTCGATGTTTCCGTCGTTAGGACAATGAATGTCGGTGCTGTTAACTATGTCATCGGTGACGGTAACATTGGCGAGGGTTGTGTTTCCGGTATTTTCTACGACGTAAGTCCAGGTCACGGCGTTGCCGGTTTCTGTGTATGGTCCGGTTCCAGAATCGGCATCCTGACCGTTGGTGGCCTTTTCAATGGTCAGAGCGGGAGAAGAACCGAAGTAGTGACTGGGGTCTGTGGCGATTATATTGGCCCCGACAGGTGGCGTTCCGGTCGCAGTTCCGATATTGGCGTACTGACCGGTCGCAGCGATGCCGGTGGCAGAGCATGTTGCCGAGGCCCCGGCGGCCAGGGTGGAAATAATATTGTCGGTGTTTCCGTCATTAGGGCAGTGGATACCGGCACCGGCGATCTTGTCATCGGTGACTGTAACATTGGTGAGGGTAGTATTTCCGGTATTGGATACGAAGTAAGTCCAGGTCACAGCGTTTCCGGTTTCCACTAACGGTCCGGTTCCTGTATCGGCATCCTGACCGTTAGTGGCCTTTTCAATGGTCAGAGCGGGAGAAGAACCGAAGTAGTGACTGGGGTCGGTGTCGGTCACATTGGCCCCGACAGGTGGAGTCCCGATAGCGGTTCCTATATTGGTATACTGACCGGCAAGGGCGATTCCGGTGGCAGAGCAAGTGGCCGAAGTCCCGGCAGCCATCGAGGCA
The DNA here is from genome assembly GCA_013792135.1 of Desulfocapsa sp. Taxonomy (GTDB): domain Bacteria; phylum Desulfobacterota; class Desulfobulbia; order Desulfobulbales; family Desulfocapsaceae; genus UBA2270. Next base: position 113,749 of record VMSP01000110.1, read on the forward strand.
ATAATGTTGTCGGTATTTCCGTCTGCGGGGCAGTTGATATTAGCAATGTTAATTATGTTATCCGTGACGGATATATTGGTAAGGGGTGAGTTTCCGGTATTGGAAACGACATAAGTCCAGGTCACCGCGTTGCCGGTTTCGATGTACGGTCCGGTTCCTGTATCGGCATCCTGACCGTTAGTGGCCTTTTCAATGGTCAGAGCGGGAGAAGAACCGAAGTAGTGACTGGGGTCGGTGTCGGTCACATTGGCCCCGACAGGTGGCGTTCCGATCGCAGTTCCGAGATTGGCGTATTGACCAGACGCAGCGGTTCCGGTGGCTGAGCAAGTGGCCGAAGCCCCGATGGCCAAGGTGGCAATAATATTATCGGTGTTTCCGTCATTAGGGCAGTGGATACCGGCACCGGCGATCTTGTCATCGGTGACGGTTACATTGGTAAGTGTTGTATTGCCGGTATTGGATACGACGTAAGTCCAAGTGATGGCGTCACCGATTTCCATATACGGTCCGGTCCCTGAATCGGCATCCTGACCATTGGTGGCTTTCTCAATATTAATAGCGGGTGCTGAACCGAAGTAGTGACTGGGGTCACTGTCGGTCACATTGGTTCCGGACAGGGATGTGCCGACTACCGTTCCTATATTGGCGTATTGACCGGCAATAGCGGTTGCGCTTGCAGTGCAGGTCATGGATGCGCCGGCGGCCAGGATAGTTGTGGGACAGGAGACGGCTACACCCTTATCGTCAGTGACTGTCACTCCGTTTATTGTGGTATTACCGGTGTTGGTGACAATGTATGTCCAGTTGACGGTCGAGCCGGCTATAAGATAAGGTCCAATTGCTGTATCCGCATCTTGTCCGTTAGTGTGTTTTTCCAGATCAATTTGACTGGAAGAACCGAAATAGTGGCTGGGGTCGGTGTCGGTCACTGACGGTCCGGTGGGCGGAGTCCCGGTGACGCTGCCGGTATTGCTGTACTGACCGATGGCCGAGGATCCGCTTGCGGTGCATGTGGCAAAGGCCCCAGCGGCAAGTGAGCTTATGATGTTGTCGGTGTTGCCGTCATTAGGACAATTAATTTCCGTGCCGGCAAGGATATTGTCCGTAACCGTTACTCCGGTCAGGCTTGTACTGCCGGTGTTGGTGACCACATAACGCCAAGTGACGGCAGAGCCGATTTCAATATATGGCCCCGGCGTGGTGTCGGCATCTTGATTGTTAGTGGACTTCTCAAGGTTGATGGCGGCAAAATTACTGCCAGAAGAACCGAAATAATGGCTGGGATCGGTGTCGGTGACATTGGGTCCACTGGGTGGCGTTGCCGTCACCGAGCCAAGATTTGTATATTGTCCTGCTACAGTGGTTCCCATGGCGGTGCAGGTCATGGATTCAGCAAGAGCAAGGGCTGTCTTTGGACAGGAGATCGCCCCGATTTTATCGTCGGTGACGGTGACGCTGGTCAGAGCTGCATTTCCGGTATTGGTAACGACATAGGTCCAGGTTACGGCATTGCCTACAGCGATTACCGGGCCGCTGCCGGTATCGGCATCCTGGCCATTGGTGGCCTTTTCAATGTCGATGGCTGGGGTAGTGGTGCTGGCTGCCAGGTAATGACTGGGGTCAGAGTCGGAGACCGCCGATCCCGATGGCGGCGAGGCGACAACCGAGCCGATATTGGCATACTGGCCGGCCACGGCAGTGCCTGTGGCCGTACAGGTCATGGATTCGGCAACTGCCAGGGTCGTCTGTGGGCAGGTAATCGCCCCGATTTTGTCGTCGGTGACGGTAACGCCGCTTAAGTCTGCGTTACCGGTATTGGTCACGACATAGGTCCAGGTTATTGCATCGCCAACCGCCAGCAGAACTCCGGGCGCGCTGTCGGCATCAACGGTGTTGGTGGTTTTTTCAATGTTGATGGCGGCGCCGATCAGGCCGGCATCAACGGTCAGATTATCCTCCCCAATGCCCAGGGTAATGGTGGTAGTTATGCCGGTTGTTGGATCAGGATCGGAATCGAGACTGTCATCTCCGCCACTGTTCTGGCCGGTAAATCCGGTATCGGCGGGTGGGATAAATTTCACCTGATAGGTTCCCGGGATCAAATAGGTAAACTGATAGTTGCCGTTGGCATCTGTGGGCATGATATAGGGAATGCCAGGCAGTAGCGGGTTGTTTACCGGATTGCCGCTGCCATCGAGCAGTTGCACGCTGACCCCCATACGGCCGGATTCCCCAATATCTTGGATTCCGTTGCCATTACTGTCATCCCAGACCTTGTCGCCAATAGAGGAAGGGACGAAGTAGCCGAAGTCATTTGTTATATCTGAGCTGCCCATGGGCGGATAGGCGGGTTCGCCTCTTGGAGAGTCGCTGCCCAGGTCATTTGTGTCTTCATCGCTTGCGGTGCCGCCTACTGTCGTGCTGTCGGTGTTTCTGGTGCGAGTGGGGTAGATGGACACCAGCGGGGCGGGAATAGTTGTTTCGTCAACGGTAATAGTGTGTCGGGGCTCATTGCCGCCGGTGCCGTAAGTGCCTCTACCGTCATGATGTTCATCGAGCAGCAGGTTCTGGAACAGGTAATTTCCATTGCCATCGGTCAGGGTTTTGATCGTGGTGGTGGTGCCATTCGGGTACTGGATGGCAAGGCTGACGGTGACATTGGCAATACCGGAGTCGGTTCCGGCGCTATAGAGTCCATTGACATCCTCATCCTTCCAGGCGCGGTTGCCGATACTGCCGGGCTGGTAATAGTAGCCGAAGTCGGCCACGACAATGGCTCCGCCAGCGGCGAGGTTGACAGGATAATAATCAGCCTGGCTGTTGTTATTGATACTGGCAGTGCCGAGTGAATGCCAGAACCCTTCGAGCACGTTACTGGTATCGGTCACCTTGATTATGTATCTTCCGGCCGGCAACTGGGTAAACTGGTAGGCACCATTTACGTCGGTGGTGGTTGTGGCTATCAATGGCTCGTTGAAATCGATGCGCAAGTCATTATCCAGATCACGATAGAGCTTGATGCTCACCCCGGCCAGGGGTGTTTCATCATCAATGTTTCCGAGTATGTTGTCCAGGCCGTCGGCGTCATAAACACCATCGGCGTTGCGATCCTTCCAGACCAGATTGCCGATGGTGCCGGGGACAGTGGCTATATAGCCGAAATCCTGGACCATGTTGATTCCTCCGGCCCCTATGGTCACGGAGGAAGTGGAAGCAGTTCCACCATCAGGATCGACTGTGTTGGTGAGACCGGTAGTGAGGGTGGTGGTGTCCACTGCCACGGTGTAGGTTCCGGCAGCCAAGCCGCCAAAGAAATAGCGGCCGTTTTTATTAGTGAAGGTGAAGGCGATGATAGTGTTGCCAGCGTCTTTGAGGAATACCCGCACCCCTTCCATGCCCTCGCCGGGACCAGGCGTATTATCGGCATCGCGGTCAAGAAAGATGGTGTCGCCAATGGCCCCGGTTCCTGCTTCGGTACTGATGGGGATATAACCAAAATCTTGGTCGAGGTTGTTGCTTCCAGCCAGGGTGAGGGTGGATTGGCCGTTCGGTCCCGTGGTGCCGTTATCCTGGTCATAAGTTGCTTTGAGCGCGGCCAGGATATTTTCAGAGTCGATAATCGCCACTGTGTAGGCCCCATCGGGCAGATCGGTGAACAGATAGTTCCCGCTGGAGTCGGTGGTAGTGGTAGCGATGAAGTTGCCGCTTGCGTTCTTCAGGCCGACGACGACTCCCGGGATGCCAGATTCGCTTGGATCCATGATGCCGTCGCGGTTAAAGTCCAGCCAGACGGTGTTGCCGATACCGTAGAGGAGTGCACCGGAAGGCTGATAACCAAAATCGACATTGATGAAGGTGTCGCCAGGGGCCAGGATGATGGGGATGGTGCTTTCGTGATCGCCGGCTGTTCCTGTCGGCGCGGTAGCCGCGTTGGAGGCAAAATGATCTGGATCCCCGGTCTGAGTGTAGTTGGTGCTGCTCAGGATGTCATGACTGGCGGAACCGCTGCCGGTTACTTCTACTGTATAGGCCCCGGCTGCCAGATTGTCGAAGATGTAGGAGCCATCGTCTGCGGTCGTGGTGGTTGTAACGGTTACATCGTCTCCAGTCCAGAACAGGCCGTCGGCTCCGGCTCTGAAGAGGGTCAGTTCAACTCCTTTGACCTCGGTTTCACCCGGATCCTGGATCCCATTACCGTCATGGTCGATCCAGACGCGGTTGCCGATGGCCCCGGTATTGGTGCCGCCGGTTACATCAGCGGTCGGACTCCAGTTGTAGCCAAAATCTGCGGTCAGGTTCTTGCCGGCGGAAGTTACTGAGAGCGAGTAGCCGTTGGCCGGTGTTTGATTTTGATTGCCAAAATCAGTTCCCGCCGTGGAATAAGTCGTGGTCTGGCTCAACCCGGTTGCAAGAGAAGCAGCGAGGACTTTTACAAAATAGGTTCCAGGTGTTACTCCTGTGAATAAATAACCTCCGTGACTGTCGGTCGTAGTGGCTGCGATGAGGGTTCCGCCGCTGTTTCTCAGTTGCACCGTGACATTAGCGATTCCCGGTTCTCCGGCGTCCTGGATGCGATTGGAGTCTTCATCCAGCCAGACCCGGTTGCCGATGCTGCCAGGAAGTACCAGACCAAAGTCAAGGCTCAGGTTGGAGTTGGTGTCGGTGTCTCCATCATTGATTGGTTCGCTCTGTGAGCTCAGGGTGATGACACCGCTACGGTATATTCCGGGTGATAGTGTCGAGGCAATGTTGGAATCAGTATTGGAGTCCGTGTTTGGGTTGGCATTTTGTACTGGGCTGGGCAGATAACCTAACCCCGCGGGCGGCGCGATCTGGATGGCGTAATCTCCCGGAGTCAGGCTGGGAAAGAGGTACATCCCACTGGCATCGGTTGTAGTTGAGCTTACGGTCACGTCATCGCCGGTCCAGAATATAGTGTCAGGTCCGGCACTGTACAGAGTTACGGTTACTCCGGGGATGCCTAGCTCGCCTGCATTCTGTGTGCCGTTGGCATTGGAATCATGCCAGACCCGATCGCCGAGGCTGACCTGCTGGTAGAGGCCGGCATCGACGGTGGTGATTGTGTCGCCATAGTTGACAGTGATGACATTGGTACGTCCTGTTCCCGTACTGATGTCGCTGTCTGTGGCATCAGTAGCGGGGGCTGCGGCATCTTTTGGACTGATGAAATAAGTGGCGGGTTTGACAACTTCCACATAATAATCGGCTGCGTGATTGATGGTGAAACTGTAGGCCCCGGAGGCGTTAGTGGTCGTGGTCGCCACCAGGGTGGAACCGGCATCCAGCAGGTTGACGGTCACATTGTTAATTCCTGGCTCACTATTCTGCACTCCATTGGCATTGCGGTCCAGCCAGACAAAATCACCGAGAGTGGCAGGTTTAAAGACGTCAATGGTTAGACAGCCCCCGTTGAGATGGGGGTCAACCGGAAATGGTTCCGGGGCTAGGCTGGTGACTGAGCTGCAGTTTTCTTTGGTACTCGTCCAGGAAGTTACCTTGCTTGGTACGTTAATGGTAATGGTGGCTGGCAAGACGCTATTATCTATGAGTCCAAGGTCACAGTTGAATGATGTATTACCGGCTATTCCGGTGCAGGTTCCAGTAGCAGGTGGGTTCACTGTAGGTGATCCGGTCAAGACCATGCCGGGCGGCAAGGTATCGGTTACCGTCGTTCCTGGGCTCTTTCCCGGTCCATAATTAGTGACTGTCAGGGTATAAGAAAAAGATTCTTCCACTTCGACGGGGCTTTTTGAGGCGGTTTTCACCAGTCCGAGGTCCACAATGGTGCGAACAGTGGTGGATTCATCCTCGGTATTATTGCCAGGAGTTGGCTCTGTTTCATGGGCGGTGACCGTGGCCACGTCATGGTATGAGTCGCCGCTGACCGCATCCGGGGAATCAAGAACTTCGAAAACAAGATAGCGGGTGTAACGGGTGCCGGAGGCCAGTCTGCCCTGGGGATAGGCTGAATCATTGGCCAGGGCGCAGGTGATCTCCGGGGAAGTTACAGCGCCGACGACAAAAGTTGTGCCAACCTTGTCGCAGATATTCAAGGCGTCGGTCGTTCCGTCAGGATTTGCGGTATCTTCGACAAATTTAATACGTTGGCCTGTTGCCGGGCTGACGCTGTTCATTGTATCGGTGAAGTTGACACCGGTGGCTAGAGATGGCCCGTTGTTGGCGATGTCGATTTTAAAGACAATGTAGTTGGTGCCGAGGGGAACAAAGCGTACCGGTTCGGTGAAGGAGGGGGATTCATTTTTAGTGATGGAAAGATCAGCCACGCCCAATACGATGGGCAGATTTTCAGTCTTACTGTTGTTGGCCGGATTGGAATCGGTGGTAACCATCGAGACGGTGGCAGTGTTGTCGATCTGCCAGGGGCCAACCGGGGTCACGTTATGATCGGGACGGATGCGCACGGTGATGGCCTTGGTGGTGTTAGCGTTCATATCGCCCAAGGAACAATCCAAGGTGGTTGTTGTGGCAGCAGTATAAACGCAGCTGCCGCCACCGGCGACACTGGAATCGATGAAATCAAAGGCCTCGCCGCTGAAGACATCGGCCAGGGTTACGGTCTGGGCGGTGGAGGGGCCATTGTTACGCACCTGGATGGTATAGGTGGCGATGGTGCCCGCGAGGATGGGATCAGGTTGTTCGGCGTAGGTGACGGATTTGTCCGTAACCTCAATGTCGGTCACCGGCTGGACGGTAACGGCGACACTGTCCACATTGTTGGTGCGGTTCGGGTCACCGGTCAGGGTGGAGTACGCGCTGGCGGTGTTGGTCAGAGTGCCGTCGCGCATGGGGCGGGTGACGGTGATATTGACCGTGGCAGTGGCACTGTTGGCGAGATCTCCCAGGTTGCATTGCATCAGGGCGTTGCTGATGGTACAGCTTCCCTGACTGGGAGTAGCGCTCAGGCTGGTGGCTGGCCGGCCGCCGCTGCCGGCAGCGATATACTGGGGAACAGTGTCGCGGAAATCAATGGCTTCAGCGGTGTCCAGGCCGTTGTTGTGGATGGTTACGGTATAGGTGAATGAATTTTCCGCCGGGTCAATATCGGGATCACTGGTGGTTTTGGTGACCACCAGATCGGCCTGTTCCGTGGTGGAGGTCACACTGCCGTTGGCGCAGTTGTTGCCGGTGTTTGTGTCTCCGTATCCGGGGGTGCTGCTGCCGCCGCTTCCGCCGGTACAGGCAGTGTTGGTGAGAACCCCGGCGTTGGTTGCAGTGGTGATGATGGTCAGGGTGGCGGCATTGGTGCCGTTGGCCAGGGGAACGAAGCTGTAGGAGCAGGTGACGGTTCCGCCGGGGTTGATTCCGTTATGGGCGCAGGTCCAGTTTTCGCCGGAGTAGCTGAGGTAGGTCTCACCACCGCTTAACACATCCACCACCTGCACCGGATCGGCCGGACGGGGACCGTTGTTGTGCACCACAATGGTGGAGGCTATATCGGACCCCTGGGCCACAGGGTCCGGGCTTTTGGATTTGCTGATAGAGAGATCGGCGATGTCGGGGTTGACAGTATAGCTGACGGTGACATTGTCATTGCTACCGATGGGATCTGTGGTGGTGGTCGCTATCTGGGCCGAATTCTGGTGGGTGACGATAGCGGCGGTGGTCGGCGGAGTGGTGCTGATGGTGAAGACGGAGCTGGCTCCGGCTACGACGCTGGCGATGGAACAGGTGATGACCGGAGGATCGCTGATGTCATCAATGGTGCAATTCCATCCGGCAGGGGTCGAGATCATGGAAATACTGGTATATCCGGAAGGCAGGGTGTCGCGGATTTGTACATTGGCTGCGCTCATCGGGCCATTATTGGTAGCAGTCAAAGTGAACTGGGCAGGTTGGCCGCCGATGACCGGATTCGTGGTCACGCTTTTGGCAATGGCCATGTCGGTACCGTCGATCACGGTGAGATCATGGGTGGCGGTGTTGTTGTCCGGTTTCGGATCTGCGGTAGACGCGCTGACCGAGGCGGCATTGGTGATGGCGCCGGTGGTGGCTTTTGTTACCTGTACACGGAAATGGAAGATTGAAGTGGCAGAAACCGCAAGAGATGAGGCGGTACAGGTGACGACCTGGCTAGCGGCAGAACAGCTCCAATCACTGTCCTGGTTGGCGGCGGGATTGGCATTGTCGGCCACAAAGATCAGGCCGGTGGGCAGAGTATCTGACAGGGTGAGAGTGCTGGCCGGATAAGGGCCGTTGTTGGTGACGGTGAAATCATAAGTGACGATGCTGCCGCCCGGAGCTGGATTCGGGGTTCCTGTTTTGGAGCTGAGTTGCAGGTCAGCGCTGGTCACCAATTGGGTGGTAACCATCTCTGTGTCGTTGCTGGTGTTGGAGTTCTCAGCCGCGCCAGTGGTGGCAGTCAGGGTGTAGATACCTGTTGCATCCGGCGCCAGAACGTGGAAATCGACATTTTTTTGCGAAGTGATGGTGGACCAGTCGCAGCGGATTTTATCGCTTCCACCGGCACTTGGGGAGCTTCCTGAATATAAACAGCCGGGGTCATTAACCGAGACGAAGGTGAAATCGGCTGGCAGGGGAATCTCGAGCCAGGCGTCTGTGACCGGATTCGCTATGTCATTGCTCTTCACCACCACCGAGTAAACCACTTCGCCCCTGGCTGGAACAGGATCCGGATTGTCAAGGAAGCTGGTTGGCTGTATATCGGCAGCAGCATGGGCGGTTTGGCCGTGCAGGGTAAGCAATAGAAAGCAGAGCAGGGCCGTTAACAGCAGAAAGGTGGGCTTGCGCATATTTTTTCTTTGGTTAGTAAAAGAGGGTTCGAAAAACAGCTTGAGGGTAAAAGTAAGATTGAGAATCAATTTCTAACTTGGACAAGTGCTTTATGTCAAGAAATATCTCAGCTATTCCCGATATGTCGAAAACATCAATAAGAACAAGGGAGTAGAAATAATGTGTTCGCAAACTTTGTCACATCCTTAAAAAGATCATGAGCAACCTAACTATTTGTTTTTATAATATAAAAAATCTAAGCGCCGACATATTTTTTACTTGACAAGGA
>VMSP01000180.1 GCA_013792135.1 Desulfocapsa sp.
AAAAGCAAGGGGGCACGGAATGTTGCCCAGGCAATGCGTAAGCTGTCATTTAACGTGGGCTCTGTTCTTGGCTGCCTGAATATTACCGGAAAGAATCACAGCCCTTCAATGCATGTAGGGTTAGCATAAATTTACCGTGATGACAATGACATTGACATTGACAATATGCGATAAGTATACTAGCAATACTTGTTCGCTGTTCTAAAATGAACTATCATTCATTAAAAGAACATGGATTATCGGACTTAGTAACTAACTTTATATTTTTTTGTGCGAAAAAATGAAAGCATTGGAATTGGCGGAATTTATATTGGTGAGTTACCCTGGAAAGGATATTACACCCATGAAACTGCAAAAACTTGCTTTTTATGCAAAGGCGTGGACGCTTGTTGCAGGGGATTCTTTTATAGATGCAGAGTTCGAAAAATGGGATTATGGTCCAGTAAACCAGAACATTTATCATCACTATAAAAATCATGGGGCGTCTGGAATACTTGCGCCAAAGTCACATGGAGCGATAGAAGAATCGCAGGGAAAATTATTGCAATTCATTCTTGATAATTATATCGATTATTCAGCTTTCACCCTGAGCTCAATGACTCACAATGAGGCACCTTGGGAAGAAACACCTAAAGATAAAATAATTTCTGACGCCCTGATATTAAGTTACTATTCAAAACAGCCATTTGCTAAAAATTTTTCAAGTAATACCGATGGCGTTTTTCACGTCCTTCAGTCAAACGCATGGCATTCATTCACCCTGGACATGGAAGAAGAAGAAGCAAAGACGTTCGCGACATATTCTTCATTTGAAGAGTTTCATAAGCTTGGTGACGATGCCAATCTTGAATTCAAGAAATTGTTGAGCGATCTTGATGGTATGATTATTAATTGAATCACTCCCTCGATTCACATGATAAGGAGCACTTCATGCTCCTTATGCGCGATTTCCATGTCAATGACTCACCATCTATTAGCGAAACTCTTAAAATCATACATGCCAGGTATGATAAATTAAATTCCGACCGCTTGGTTAACGTTCTCTCCTGTGTCAGTCGTGCAGAATTCTCACGAGTTTTTTCACTTTTACCTATCATTCTTCATAGCTATTTATTCAAGGGAATCATTTCGAATTACGACTGTTACCGTCAAGTCACAGATGTAAATAACGGAATAGTGCATTTTGGTCCAAGCTCAAAGTTCAATGGCTACTCTCCTCAAAACATTGATGAAGGAGTACGGATGGCTTGTTCATCCCTTATTATTGACGATGGAAAAGCCGTGTATAATGCTGTAAAATTCTACCAGCAGTTCGTTATGGTGCACCCATTTTACGATGCAAATGGAAGGATTGGTCGATTTATTGTCGAAGTATATCTGAATTTTTATGGTATTGGTATTGTCTGGAAAAAATTATGTGCGAACACACAATGGTTGAAAAAGTTGAATAATTGCCACAAAAGATTCAACGGACGAGAATACGACCGTTACCTTGACCTGCTTGTCGCTCACTGGAAAAAATTTGTTTTTGATGTTAAAAATGGCTTAGATATTTAGAATTTCTTTCCCTCCCTTTCCTCACAAAATCCAACTGGCCACATTCATTTCCCCAACCCCGTCTATTTTTTCTCTCCTGGAGAAAATCCTCTATATAAATGCAAACGGCTGGCCCTGTTCGCCCAGGTATTCCCGGCCCTGCGCCAGCTCCTCGACTATGTAGATCCGGAGTATGAATGTTTAGGGTCAGAGTAAATTAAAACTTATGTAAACTGCCAGAGGACGAGACCATCAATTTTGTTGACGCCCAAATTCCATACAGGTCACATTTTTTCCAAATCCCAGAACCAGAATTTTTTCCCGGGATGGAATCTCAGATGACTCCATAAGATGCACAGCCATCACGGCGGCGACCGCAGAGGCTGAGGCAAATTCTCCAGTAAATTCCCGGTAATGGATGACAGGGATGGTGAGTCCTGATTTCTCCAGGAAGCTGTCCAGCTGGGCCTGCCCTTCTTTCGCTTCAGCAGCCGGGATGCCGGCCAGGATCATTCTGCAACTCCTTTGCAGGGTCTCTTTGCCGCCCGATGCTGTAATCAGTTCATCCATAACCGTAGTGGTCTTTTTGCGAAAAAAGGTAAGCTGCAGCGAGAGTTTTCCCGGCATGGCCTGGCGGCAGAGAGACAAGCAGCCTCCTCCGTCGGTAAGGGGGGTGGCAGGCTCGATGGAGGGGTCCAAAAGTGACGAAAACTGGATGTGGGCTTCATCAGCGGCCAGGACAAAGGCGGAATTTGATCTGTCATCCCTGTCCAGGAAAGTGTCTGCAGCAAGCAGGGCCTGTTCAAAAGAATAATCGCCACCGCTGCTGGTGATATTGGCCCCTGTTGCCTCGTGCATAATGGCTATCTGTCCTGCCGCACTGTTGTGTACTGAGCCGACAAAGTCAATGGGGCTGGGAAACTGTTCCTGGCTCTGTTGCAGTTTGTCCAGAAAATCATAGGTCTCGGAGAGGGATCCCCAGCCACTTCCCATAAAGACGCAATGCGGAGAATGGTCAAGGCCGGAATCCTTGCGGGCAGCATCAGCCAGGGCCAGGGCGATTCTGGAAAAGCGCTTGAGTCTTCGTACCTTCCGCACCGGAAGTTGCGCTGAAATAGTCTCCAGATCAACGGCCCCGGCCATTGTCTCCCCTTGGGAGAACCTTTCCATGCTTTGTTGCGTGTGTCCTGCTCCAGTGATACATGCCTTCCCAAGGAGAGTCAGGGATGTGCTTTGGACGACAGGTTCAGGAGAAGAAAAGAGGTCAGGCTGAGCAATGACAAGACAAGCGTTATTGCCGCCAAAGCCAAAGGAGTTGGAGAGTACCGTTGAGATGGGCAGGTCGACAGGCTGCAGGATTGGCGTCAACCGGCATTCGGGGTCAGGTTGCCGACATCCGGTGTTGGCCGGTACAAGCCCTTTTTGCAGGCAGATTGCGGCAATCGCTGCCTCTATCGCCCCTGATGCGGCCAGCCCGTGTCCTGTTGCCCCCTTGATTGATGAAAGTGGAGGCGGCTGTGGGAAAATTGAGCGTACTGCTTTGGATTCAGCACGATCATTCTCTATAGTACCGGTGCCATGCAGGTTGATATAGTCGATAGCCTCTGCCTTGAGAGCTGTATTGTCTAAGGCCTTCTGCATGGCTCTGGAAGCGCCTTTCCCCTCTGGATGGGGCGATGCCGGGTGGTAGGCATCGCAGCTCAGGCCGCAGCCCAGGATCTGGCCCAGTGGTTTTTGGGGTTTCGTGGTGCTGAGTAACAGCATGGCAGCACCTTCAGCAACCGACATGCCTTGCCGGTTTTTGTCAAAGGGTCTGCTGCCCTGAGGGTCAACAAGCTGCAGGGAATGAAAGCCGAAATAGGTTAAGTGGCAAAGGGAGTCGACGCCTCCGGCAAGAATCCATTCCGCCTTGCCGGATTGCAGCATTTTCAGGGCCATGCTGAGGGCAACGGTACCGGAAGAACAGGCCGTAGATACCGTGAGTGCCTGTCCGCTGCATTGTACTTCCCTGGCAACCTCTTCCGCAACCGTGGTCAGTCCGTGGTATCTATAGTTATGAGCGTCCTGATCCTGAGATGCAAGCAGCTCTTCTGTGGTGAGAATTCCGCCGGTGGTAGATCCAATGATTACCGCGTCAGGCGGGTGGGTGCAGCCTTCCATGGCTTGTCTGGCGGCGGTAATGGCCAGACGATGTGTTCGCGGGAATGTTAAATCCGGGAGGTTCAGTACCTGCCCGACAGGCAGGGGAGGAGGCTGCTGAATGGCAAAAACATGTAAGGGAGCAATGGCTGATTCGTTCTTTCTGAGAGCCTGCTCAGTGGCATCAATCCCATAGCCCAATGGGCTGATGATGCCAATACCAACGATATAGACGTTTCTTTTTTTGCTGCTCAAGGAGATTATTTGGGTGAGTTTTTACGGATATAATCGGCGAGTGAGGAAAGGGTGGAAAAAACCTTTTCGGCGATTTCTTTGTTGTTGATAATCACGCCGTAATCTTTTTCAACCATGACCACAATTTCCAGCACATCAATGGAGTCGATACCCAGCTCCCCGCCTACCAGCTGAGCATTCTCGTCAAACTCTTCCGGAGTAACATCTGTCAGGTTGAGGATTTCAATAAGTCTTTTTTTAAGTTCTTCTGTTAAGTTATCCATAGCTGTATTTATGTTATATTTATTACCTTATCGGCTGCTGCGAAGAGCGTCGGGAAAATGGATTGCCTCTGTCTCATAACGAATTGGAAAGATGAACAGTTCTTTTCAGTAATCAAGAGTATATATGAAAAGAAAAAAAATAACGACTGGAAATATCTCTCCTCTGAGCCTTTTGCCAAATGAGGATTTTCGTTCAAAATCGAGGCGTGCGAAAAATTTTACCGCAGGTATATGTTTAATATTCCGAGGATAAATTTTTGAGCATAACGCAGAGTTTGGGCGAAAAGGCCATTTTGCAAGAGGCTCCTCTGCTTTGCTGGCAGTGTAAATAGTTGGTAGCTAAAAAAGAGAGACATGCGGCATGAAATAGCAGGAAATTGCCCTTCATATTATGGTAATAAGAGTTTTGGAAAACTCACCATAAATAAAGAGGGTAATATGGGATTTACCCACAGTGCGAAGGTGTTACCACTGATTTTTCTGGTCGAAGGCAATGGCTCTCCAGAATTACAGGATAGTGGCACGCCTGTCGATATTATGGTAATCATTCCTGCTGAAATGGGTGGGCCGGAGGCAGCCCGGAATCTTCTTCATCAAATAGAGAAACTTTTTCAAAAGTCATGACAACAGCAGACCTTTCCGGTATTACCCTTGATGATCTGATCCCGCATCGTGACAGTATGATGTTGATTGATGATATTATTGAAGTGGACTCTCATTATGCCCTCACCTCTTCCGTGATCAGCGCGTCTTACCCCCTGGTCGATGAAAACGGAGTGCATCCGTTGATCATGGTGGAACTGGCAGCTCAGACTGCCGGGGTATGTAATGGTCTTGACCGCATTAAAACCAAAGGGATTGATTCTCTTAAGATGGGCTGGTTAGTGGGTGTGAAACGGGCACAGTTTTATATTGAGCATATTCCTCTGGGCAGTACGGTTTTCACCCGTTCTGAGAACAGTCATAACTATGAAAATCTGCGGGAAGTTTCCTGTGTGGTACATCTGGATAAGAGACTTATAGGGGAAGTGACATTACAACTTTTTCAGGCGTAACGATATATTATGAAAGAAGCAAGTAACCAAAAAGTGGCTATCATTACTGGTGCAGCCAAGGGAATCGGCAGGGCCATTGCCGTAGAACTCGCGCAGGCCGGGTATTATACGGTGATCAATTACTTGTCTGATCAGGCTGGGGCGGAACAGACCCTGGCTATGGTGGAAGAGGCTGGAAGTTGCGGCGAGGTCTATCCTTTTGATATCCGGGATGGCCGGAAGGCGGAAGAGGTGATTGAGGACATTGCGCAGCGGTTGGGCAGGATTGATGTCCTGGTCAATAATGCCGGAATCATCCATGACGGTCTGTTCATGATGATGGAACCCGCGAGCTGGCACTCCGTGATTGATACCAGTCTCACCGGCTTTTATAATATGACCCGGCCGGTCATCGAAAAAATGGTGCGCAGCCGCAGCGGGGTGGTGATCTCCCTGTCGTCGGCTTCGGCCCTCATGCCCAATCGCGGTCAGGCAAATTATTCGGCGGCCAAGGCCGGACTAACCGCGGCCAGCCGGGTGGTTGCCTCGGAAGTGGCCCGCCTGGGTATCCGAGTCAACGTGGTGGCCCCGGGCCTTATTGAGACCGATATGATTAAGGATGCCCCCAAGGAGCATATCAAAAATATGATCCCCATGGCCCGGATCGGCAGACCTGATGAGGTGGCAAAAGTTGTGGCCTTCCTCTGTTCCGACGATGCTTCTTATGTGACTGGACAGGTTCTCTCGGTCAATGGCGGGATGTGTTAGCCATGCGCTCCTTGATAGTAGTACTTTTCCTGGCAGCAGGGCTTGGCTTTTTGTCTCCGGCCCAGGCGCAGGATGTTGCCGGTCAGTCTCCTGTGCGCGTGGACTCTGTGCAGGCGGAATTTACTCAGGAAAAACATCTGCCCATCCTCGTTCGTCCTATTATCTCTAAAGGCACCTTTGTGTTTCAGGCCCCTGCATCCTTGCGCTGGGAGTATCTCTCGCCCGTACACTCCGTTCTGCTTATGGATGATGGCCGCCCCCGTAAATTCATAGAGCGTAATGACCAATTTGTAGAAGAACAGGGAATGGGCATGGATTCCATGGCGATTGTCCTCCAGGAGATCACCGGATGGCTTGATGGGCATATCAGCGACACCCCCACCTTTAAGGCCAAGGTCCAGGAGGGGGGGCTCATCGTGCTCACCCCGAAAGAAGCGGCGCTGGCCAGGATCATCAGCCGTATTGAATTAAGGCTGGCAGGCCGATCCGGTCTGATGGAATCGGTAACGCTCTATGAAGGGCCGGATTCCTTGACCAGACTGATTTTTTCCCATGGTGTCTTGAATGAGAAGATTCCGCCAGCAACATTTATGAAACCATGAAGGGTACCTTGAAAAATAAGGATTTTCGTTCAAGATCAAGGCATGCGAAAAATTTTACCGCAGGCATATACTAATATTCTGAGGATAAAATTTTGAGCATAATGCAGAGATTGGGCGAAAAGACCATTTTGCGAGGAACCCTGAAGTCTGTTTTAGCCTTTGTGTTCCTGCTGTTGCTGGCGGCCTGCTCAGCTCTGCAGCCCGTGCATCTGCCGGATCTGACTGCTCTGGATGCAGTCGATGACAGTCAGGCTGGGCAACTCCTGCAGAGATGCAGAAATAATTTTGTCACTGGAAACTGGCAGTTTGTTCATTCCATTGCCTTCAAGAGGGCTGATGGGGGCGGGGCCACGGTAATCGGGGTTACCGTTCTTGACGGACAAAAACTTCATTGCGCTCTCATGACAGTGGAGGGCCTTGTCCTCTTTGAGGCAGAACTTGCTCAGGAGAAACTTACAGTGAGCCGGGCTCTGCCGCCTTTTGATAAGCCGGAATTTGCCAGAGGCTTGATCCGTGATGTGCAGGCTATCTTTCTGCCCCCGGCAGCAGAGGAGCCGAAGACAGGAAGGCTTGTCGGCGGTGAGCTTGTCTGCCGATATCAGGCGGACAACGGTCAGATAACAGACCTTCTTGTTGATGATGACGGCAGCCGGATGAATATCTATGATCCCGATTTGAACCGAAGCCGAAGCATCGTTGCCGGATCACCCATCTCTGTGGCTGCCGAGAGAGTACCTGAAACGCTGGAGTTAACCGCCTCCGGTTTGAGCGCTTATACCTTAACTATGACACTGATCAGTGCTGATAAAATATGAAATTTAAACTCATCTATCCCAAGTGGGCCAAGCTGGACCGGCAGACCGAGTTTCATCTGCCGCCGCATGGGCCGGTTGTCTTTGCCGCCACCTTGCCCGAATACGTCGACGTCGATTTTGTTGATGAAAATCTGGAGACCATTGATTTTGACGATCCGGTCGATATGGTCGGGATCTCCATGATGCTGACCGTGCAGGTGAAGCGCGGCTGGGAGATTGCTGATCTCTACCGGCAGAAAGGGGTCAAGGTCATCTTCGGCGGCATTGCCACCATGCTCCATGCCGAGGAAACCATGGAACATGCCGATTCTGTCTTTCTTGGCGAGGCCGAGGGTCGGATGGAACAGGTCCTGGCCGATTTCAGGCAGGGCAAACTCAAACCCTGTTACGATTTTATGGACGAGCGGCCGGATATAGCCCTGGTCGGCCCGGCCCGCCGGGATCTCCTCAATCGCAAGCTCTACAACTACAAGGGCGTGCAGATGGTGGATCTGGTCCATGCTTCCCGCGGCTGTAGATTTAACTGCTACCCCTGTGCCGTCTCCTATCTCGGCGGGCGCGTCTTCCGGCCCCGGCCCATTGACAAGGCAGTGGCCGAGATGGCCGGCATCGACAACAACCGCCTCTTCATCGTCGACAACTCCCTGGCCCAGAATACCCAGTGGGAGATGGAGCTGTTCCGGGAGATGATCCCCCTGAAAAAGAAATGGTGCTCCCATCCCATTGAAGACAAGCCCGAGGTCCTTGATCTCGCGGCCCAGGCCGGGGCCTGGTATGTCTACCAGGCGGTCTTTGACACCTCGGACTATATCAAGGAGCGGATCAAGCGCTATCACGACCACGGTATCGGCGTCGAGGGCACGATCCTCCTCGGGCTCGACAATCACGATGAAGACTTCATCAAGCGGCTGATCGACTTCCTTCTCGAGATCGAGCTTGATCTGGCCGAATTCACGGTCCTGACCCCCTTCCCCCACACCAAGGCCTGGAAGGAGCTGAACCAGCAGAACCGCATCCTCTCCCAGGATTGGAACGACTACTCAGCGGACAAGGTGGTTTTTCAGCCCAAACAGATGAGTCCGGGCAAACTGCAGGAACTGCTCGATTATGCCTGGAACACCTTCTACCACGATGAATCGCAGAAGATGAAGATGGCGAAACTGTTCCAGCAGGTGGTGAAAAAAGAGATGGCCGACGACACCTTCAAGCCCCGGGACAGAAGCCTGGCCGATCAGTCTTTTGGCCGGGATGCGAGCAGATAGGGGAGTGATGATGAAACATAACCAAGCGAAAAGTAAGAGATCACTTTTCAGCATATTCGCACTGGTGGGCCTTAGGAAAATATGAAGAAATGGAATGAACAATTTTGGGAGCTTGTAGATTCTTACACCCCTCATCACGGCTCACGTATAATAATTTTCCTATCAATATCCCTATCATTACTGATAGTTGCGTACCTGCCTGCCACGGTAAAAGAACTCCAATTACCATGGACAGCGCCAACCATAACGCTACTTCGCGCAATAATCCCTCTATCAATCCTAGTTTCGATATCTGTTTTTGTTTATGTGTTAAATATTCGCTTTGTTTGGGCATTGAGTCCACAGAAGAATCTGCCATTTCAGTTTAACGGTAAGGTAAAGGTATCTCTCAATGATTATTTTGAGGTGCCAGGCTTTAACACCCCACCATTTCGGGTTGTACTTAAAAAAATTTCCACCGAAAATATGCCACCTCCGTATCTATGCATACCAGAAACAGACATAAACAATAAAGACACTGAAACGGCAACTTTGAGTTTCTCCCCACATCTATCAATGCATCATGGTCGAGGAGTAAAACGAACTGACATCAATAATTTTGACGAAGAAACATTTATTATGTGTAAATCGCAATTAAGTGAACAAGATTATTCAGTATTCTTTTTCTATATATCTCCGGACGGGAAAGATGAGCGTTTCTTTAGGTGCACAGTGACACATATCAATACCACCAAAAAAGAAGTTGAAATTGATCTGTTCTTAAAATGGCCAATCTATAATAAATAGCCCAACAAACGGCTACACTCTGACGCCGGAAACTACCCCGGCACAGGTGAGCCTTAGCGTTGATTTGAAGAATTTTTATCGCGCAGAAGTGCAGAGAATAAATGCCAGAACTACCTATCCATGCTGAATAATTCCCAAGACATCCAAGCCCTGCTAGCGGGGCCAAAATTCCCAGACAAGGAGTTCATCCGCTCCGGCGCCACCTTCGGCGAGGTCTATGCCATGGCGGCCGGGTTGCGCGCCGTCTTGGCTGCTCCCGAGTATCAGGGTGCCTCCATCTGTCTGGCCGTGGATAACAAGGCGGTTATGGCCGCTGTCCTCCTGGCTGCCCTTTATTCATCTCAGTCCAACGGCCCGACCCTGCTTCTGCCCTTCGCCCTTTCCACCAAGGCCCTGTCCCGGATGCAGCAGCTCACCGGCTTTGCCGCGGCCATTTGCGATGTTGACAGAGATCTGCCGGAGGGCACCACCATAATCCGGCCGTCAGCGGGAACAGCGGCGGAGCTTGCCGCCAGCGCCCCGATATCGCCGCAGGTGGAACTGCTGAGGATCTTCACTGGCGGCTCCACCGGCACGCCGCAAATCTGGTCGAAGACCGGGGAGAATCTTTTTGGTGAGGGATTTTCCCTGGCCCGCCACTTTGCGGTGACCGAAAAAGACTGCATTGTCGCCACCGTCCCCCCTTACCATATCTACGGCCTGCTCTTTTCCGTGATCCTGCCTCTGGTCTCGGGGGCCTCGGTGATCATGGACAGCCCCTCGTACCCCGGGGATATCGCTGATGCGATCCAGAAACAGGAGGGCACCCTTCTTGCCGGCATCCCCCCGCATTACCGGGCCCTGCGGGGGAAAAAGGTGGCTGGATCCACCCTCAGGCTGGCCTTCTCTTCCGCCGGAATGCTGGATGCAGAGGACAACGAGGCCTTCTTTCAGCTCAATAAGGTGGGCATTGTCGAGGTGTACGGTTCCACTGAAACGGGCGGCATCGCTACTCGCAACAGGTCTGTGGGCGAGATATCTTTCACCACCTTCCCCTCGGTTTCGTGGACGATCAAGGAAGACCGCCTCTGCGTGCGCTCCTCCTTTCTCTCGCCGGAACTGCACGTGGCTGACGATGGCTTTTTTACCACCGGCGACCGGGTGGAGCAATACGGGACAAACCAGTTTATGCTCAAGGGACGGGTGGACGGGGTGACCAAGGTGGGGGGCAAGCGGGTGGATCTGGAAGAGGTGCGTGCCATCATCAAAAAGGTGCCCAAGGTCAGCGACTGTGTGGTCATGGCCCTGCCCGACGCCGGGGGTCGGGAACACCGGATTGTGGCCCTGATCCAGGGGACGGAGGTGGATATGGAGCTGCTCAGGAAAACCCTGGCTGCATCGCTCGAATTCTACGCCCTGCCGCGTCAGCTCAAGATCATCGACCGCATTCCCCTGCAGGCAAACGGTAAGTATGACCGGGATGCCATCACCCACCTCCTGACCACATGAGCATCATGCGCCACGCCTTTGCCAGCGGTTACGAAAACCTGTCGGCCTGGTCCGACCTCCTCGACCGGATCAACGTCTTTCCCGTGGCCGACGGCGATACCGGGGCCAATCTGCGCATCAGCCTTGCCCCCCTGCGGGATTGTGAGACCGACAAATCACAGACCCTGGAGTTGCTGACCCGCTGCGCCACCGGCAATTCCGGCAATATCGCCGCCGCCTTTTTTCAGGAGTTTTTTCAGTCAGAAGGCTTTGCTGATCTGGTCGGGCATGCACAACGGGGCCGGGAAAAGGCCTGGGCTGCCCTGGCCCGCCCCCAGGCCGGCACCATACTCAATGTCTTTGACGCTCTCGCCGCCAGTCTTGCAAACCGAACCGATCCAATCCTTCTTTATCCATTACTCTGCACCGAGTTGCAGGAGGCGGTTCTGGCCACCACCCAGATGCTGCCCGATCTCCGGCAGGCGGGTGTTGTCGATGCCGGGGCCCTGGCTATGTATATCTTCTTTGAAGGCTTTTTCCGCCAGCTTGCCGGGCAGCCCGCCGCCCTTCCCTCGATCCCCAAGCTCTTTGCCGGCAAGCTGGCTATCAGCGCCGATTTCCAGGCCATCCCCAACGCCAGTTTTTGTGTCAGTGCCCTCATCCAGACCGAAGACAGGCAGACCGGAGCCGATAAGATCCCGACGGAATGGGGTGATAGCGTGGTCGTACTGCCGGCGGAATCCGGGATCAAGGTCCATATCCATACCTCCGATCGCCAGCAGTTGCGCAGCCGGCTTTCTTCGCTGGGCGAGATCGTCGACTGGTCCGATGAGGCCATGGATCAAAACGATCCCACCCGCTTTACCGGCCCGGAAGAGAGGCAGATTGTCCACATCATGACCGATGGCGCAGGCTCCCTGAGCCGGGAGATGGCGCGACGCCATGGCATCACCCTGCTTGACAGCTACATCCTCGCCCAGAAGCAGAGCAGGCCGGAAAGCCTGCACGATCCCGCTGAGATCTACGCCCTGATGCGGCAAGGGGTAAAGGTCACCACCGCCCAGGCCTCTACTTTCGAGCGTCATCAGCACTATCAGAGCGTGTGCCAGCAATTCGGTCAGACCCTCTACCTCTGCGTCGGTTCGGCCTTCACCGGCAATGTTGACATCGCCAGGCGGTGGAAAGAAGGCAACGATCCGACCAACCTGCTGGAGATCGTCGATACCGGATCCGCCTCCGGCCGTCTGGGACTCATTGCCCTGCTTGCCGCCCGCTACGCCGAACACGCCACCTGCGTGGAAGATGTCATCGCCTTTGTTTATAAAACCATGACCGACTGCGAGGAATATGTCTTTATCGATCAGCTGCAATACCTGGTGGCCGGCGGCAGGGTTACCTGGGCAAGGGGATTTTTCGCTGACCTGCTGCACATGAAACCGGTGATCAGTCCGGTGGGCAACGAGGTCCGCAAGGCAGGGGTTGTCCATAGCCGTAAAGGACAGCTCGCGCTTGCTTTGGAAAAGCTGCGGCAAGGAGCGCCCGGCGTGGCCCCGGTGATCATGCTCCAATACTCCGACAATGAAAAATGGGTAAGGGAAACGGTGGAGCCGGAGGTGCGTCAGCTGGCGCCGAGGGCCGAGATTCTGCTGGTGCCCCTCTCCCTGACCTCCGGTGTACACATGGGGCCGGGAACCTGGGCCTTGGCCTGGGCGGGAGGGCAGACAAGATGAAAGTGGCAATCATTATCCCGGTATATAATCATGAGCAACGGATTGCCGAGGTGATTCGGGAGACCCTGAAACTGGGGCTGCCCGTCATTGTCGTTGATGATGGCTCAACCGACAGGACCCCCGACATCCTCAACCGCATTCCCGATATTACCGTTCTCCGCCACCCGGAAAACCAGGGTAAGGGAGCGGCCTTGCTCACCGGATTTGCCGCTGCGGTGGAATTGGGTTGCGACCTAGCCATCACACTCGATGCAGATGGCCAGCACAAACCAGAGGATGCCGCAAATCTTCTCCGTGCTGTGCCGGATGGACAGCGACCGATTATTATCGGTAATCGTCAGGGGATGAGCGGGGAGCATGTGCCCTGGACCAGCAGGTTCGGGCGGAAATTTTCCAATTTCTGGGTCTGGATGTCGGGCGGGCCGCTGGTGCATGACTCCCAATCGGGCTTCAGGCTTTATCCTCTGCCCGAGGTCCTTGACCTTGATGTGCAGTCCAGACGTTTCCAGTTTGAGGTGGAAATTCTGGTCAAGGCCCGCGGGTGGGGAATTCCTGTCCTTGAGGCACCGGTACAAGTGGTCTACCAGAAGGGCGCTGAACGAATATCCCATTTCCATCCCTGGAAAGATTTTTTCAGGAATTCCGCCACGTTCAGCAGACTGATATGGAGACGGATTTTCTTAAGGGGCAGGCAGTGAAGGGCGGTTGGTATCAGGCCCTGGAGACGGTAACCAAAATATGCGGCTCCTGGTTTTTTATTGTTGTCTCGCGAGTCATTGCTGCGGGTTTTTTTGTTTTTTCAAAAAATGTCCCGGAAAGTCGCCGCTTTTACGCCTTGCTCTATCCGCAAAAAGGAGCCTTGTATCATCTCTGGTGTACCTTCCGCCAGTATCAGAGCTTTACCACGATTCATCTTGACCGTTTTCTCTCCATTCATCAGCGGGAAACAGCGTTTACCTCGCACGACTGGGAGAAGCTGGAATCGGTTGTAAACCTGAAGGGGGCGATTCTGCTCATGTCTCATCTGGGAAACTGGGAGATGGCCGCCCATCTGCTCAAAAAACAGGAGAGTCGCCTGAAGCTTCTTCTCTATATGGGCGTAAAAGATAAAGAAGATCTTGAGCGTTTGCAGAAAGAACACCTGCACCAATCCGGGGTAACGATCATAGGCGTTGAAAAAGATGGGGGATCGCCCTTTGATGCGCTCGAGGGCATCCGTTTTCTGCAGGACGGGGGGCTTGTCTCCATGACGGGTGATATCGTCTGGCGTTCTGATCAACGCAAGAGGAGGGTTAATTTTTTAGGCGGTGAAGCCTTTGTCCCGGAGGCACCCTATATTTTTGCCCTGGTTTCGGGGGCGCCGATATTTGTTTTTTTCCCCTTTCGAAGCGGAAAAAACAGTTACGAGTTTATCCTCTCCGATCCCATATATATCAAGCGCGGCGACAAAAGCGAGAGAGATGCGGTCATTCAGGCAGCTGCCCAGCAATACGCAGATCTTCTGGAAGAGAAACTCCGTGAACATCCCTTTGAATGGTATCATTTTGATCGTTTTGTCCAGTAGAGCATTCCAGCAGCGTATATGGTTACGGTCAGGTTGCTTTCGGCAATAATAATTCATTTTCATTTTGAGCAGAAACTGTGTACTGTCGATACGCAATAACGGTGAGCATCACATTGTCTGAATCTTTTCCCTCCGGCCCGGCACTATGAACAGAGATGAACTGCAAGAAAAAATTATAACAATTCTGGAAGATGATTTTGAGTTTGCCCATCCGGGACTCACGGATAATCTCCGCGATGATCATGGATTTGACAGTATTGACGCCATAGAGTTACTGGCAAAAATAGAAACCATGCTCGGTTTTCAGCTGGCCAGGGCAGAAAAAGAAAAGGCCATGTCCATCAGGACTATCAACGATATTCTCGATTATATCGAAGCCATACAAGCCGCTCATCCCAGCTGATCTTCAGGCCGCCATGAAAAGACGAGTCGTCATTACTGCATGTTCCGCCATTACCCCCATCGGCTACAAGCCCAGCGACATTATAGACAGTCTGCTTCAGGGCAGATCAGGGGTCAAACCCCTGCGTGACGACGGCCTGCTCACCCAGCATATTCATTCCCGTGTCTTTGGCACGGTTGATTATCCCATTGACTACGGTTTTACGCGTAAAGATACCAAGACCATGGGGCCCGTGGCCTTTTATGCCTGCCAGGTGGCAAAGGATGTGCTTGCCGCCTCCGGGCTGGAGCAGGAGTTTATCACCTCCGGACGTCTGGGTGTCTCCTTCAGTTCTACCCATGGCAGCCCAACTGTGCAGCGTAATATCTACAAGACTTTTTTCAGTAAGCTGCCCTCTGAGTTTTCTTCCATCGGGGCTGTGGATTATCTCAAATCCATGGTGCATACGACGGCGGTGAATATTACCCGCATGTTCGGGATCACCGGCCGGGTCATTGCCTCGTCCACGGCATGTACGACGTCGAGTCAGTCTATCGGTTTTGGCTATGAGATGGTCAAGTACGGGATGCAGGATGCCATGATCTGCGGCGGTGCCGATGAGTATGACACCACAACGGTTGCTGTTTTCGACAACCTGCTGGCCTGTTCAGTGGCTTATAATGACAGACCTGAATGCACGCCTCGCCCTTTTGATATTAAGCGTGACGGCCTGGTGGTGGGCGAGGGGGCCGGTGCTGTGCTTCTGGAGGAGTATGAATCGGCAAAGCGGCGTGGTGCCACTATCCTTGGTGAGGTGATCGGATTTGGCTGCAATAATAATGGCGGTGATCTGATCCTGCCCAATCTTGAGGGGATAACGACAACCCTGCGTCTGGCCCTGAAGGATGCTGATATCAGGCCGGAGGATGTGGATTTTGTCAGCGCCCATGCCACGGCCACGAAGATGGGGGATGTTATTGAGGCTCAGGCCATTGATGCAGTGTACGGCGGCAAGCCTCTGGTGACCGGACTCAAGAGCTATATGGGGCATACCATGGGGTCTTGCGGGGCCATTGAGATGATCTTGACCCTGTACATGATGGAGCAGGGTTTTATCGCCCCGACCTTGAATCTGGAATCTGTTGATGAGCGCTGCAGTATGCTCAATCATGTGCGGACGATCACCAAGGCACAGACCCGAATAGCCGCCATCCAGAATTTTGCCTTTGGTGGAGTCAATACCTGTCTGCTCATTGCCAATGGCAGAAATGCAGGTGTGTAGTCTTCCGCAGAGTTGTTGGGGAGGGCGTGTTGTCGATTTTGTTGTGACCATGGCCTGCTGGTCCTATTTTATCCTGGGATTTCTGTTTTTCTTTTCATTTTTTTATGGGGCGGCGTATCTCTTCTCTTCTCAGCGGGAACATGCCTTCCAGCACCTCAATCATCTTTTTTTTAAGGGCTTTTTGGGTCTGCTCCGTATTCTTTCTCCCCGCCAGAAGTGGAATATTGACCAGAAGATCAGGAAAATCGAATCGTCAATTGTCGTCTGTAACCACCTCTCCTATCTGGATCCGCTTATTCTCATCTCTCTGTTCAGTCACCAGAAAACCATTGTGAAGACAAGGTTCTTTCAGGCCCCTGTCTTTGGCTGGTTGATAAAGACTTCGGGCTATCTGCCTGCCACCACCGAAGGAGAACACGGGATGAGAATGATTGAACAGGTGGAGAAAATGGGAGAGTTTTTGAGTCTCGGCGGTAATCTCTTTGTCTTTCCGGAAGGAACCAGAAATCGTGACGGAAAGATCGGCCCATTGCATAAAGGGGTTTTCAAGATAGCCCGTATGCAGAGGTGTCCCATCTATGTGCTGAGTCTCTGTAACACAGACAGCTTGTTTACACCGGGGAAGTTTCTCTTTAACACCAGGCAGAGAAAGAGTATCAGTATGACGATCCTTGATCGTATAGAACCCGAGGGAGAACATTGCCCGGTATCGGTCGTTGATCTGGAAAAAAAGGTGAGGGAAAACTTCCGGCTACGGAGTAAGTCCTGTGACCAGGAAGGCAGGGGCAGCAAACAAACCGAGAGATTGCCATGAAGGTTCTGCTGATATCCATGCCGGATGTGGTGCCGGTGATTATCCATGAAGCGGCAATCCATATGCCCAATCACGGTATTGCCTGTATCGGCGGAAATATCGACAAGGATCATGATGTCTATCTTGTCGATCTGGTCCGGAAGCGTCGCTCGGTGAAAAAGTATCTGACCAAGGTCATACAAAAAATCAAGCCGGACCTGGTGGGACTCTCAGCCATGGCATGGCAATATGATACCTGCATCAAGATAGCGCACCTGATTAAAGAGTTGCAGCCAGAGGTGAAAATTGTCATTGGCGGCTACCACGCAACCTTGATGGCTGAGGAGATCGCTGCATCTCCGGAAGCAAAATGGATTGATTTTATGGTCAGGGGGGAAGGCGAGGAGGTTTGTCGCCGACTGGTTAATGCTCTGGATGGTCGTGATAGCCTGGCCGAGATACCTTCACTCTCCTATAAGAAAGATGATGCCTTTATTCATAATCCCCGGGCAGAAAATCTTGATCTTGCAACATTGAAACTGCCCATTCGTGATAAACGCAGGTTGACCTGGGGCTATCATGTGATGAACGCCAATGTGGAGATGCTGGAGACTTCCCGGGGCTGTACCCGTTCATGCAATTTCTGCAGCATGAAACATATGTACGGTCGCACCTTCCGTACCTATCCCATCAGTCGTGTGCTGGAAGATATTGACGATATCTATTATAAACGAAAAGTCAGATCGATTTTTATTACTGATGACAACATGGTGTTGAACCCTTCCCGGGTGATGGAACTCTGTGATGCCATTATTGCCAGGAAATATAAAAATCTGAAGCTGATTGTGCAGGCGGATTGTATTACCATGGCAACACGTGAAGATATGGTGGCAAAGATGGCTGCGGCCGGTTTCTGTTCTGTCTTCCTTGGTATCGAAAATGGTTCGAAAAAGAATCTTGAGGCTGCCGGCAAGGGAGATATTGTGGCGGCCTCGAAAAAGGCCGTTGAAAATTGTCATAAATATGGAATGATGGTCATCGGCGGCCTCATTTTCGGTTTTCCGGATGATGATGTCCAGTCTATCAAGGAAAACTATGAATTTTTTAAAGATATTGGAGCGGATGCCGCCTATTGCCAGATCATCACTCCTTATCCGAAAACCGGTATGCGTGAGCATCTGCTCTCGCAGGATCTGATCACCAATACGACCAATTATAAAAAATATAATGGACTGTGGGCTAATGTGCGCACCAGATATCTTGATACTGCAGAACTGCAGTATCAGTACTGGTATCAGCGTCAGGTGGTGCTCAGCTGGTGGGATCCGCCCCGGTCTGCCCGCCAGCAGGGAAGGCTTTGGACCGGAATCTGGCGGTTTGCCTTGAGACCATTTTTGAAGTTGCATTATCGGCGAGTGATGAAGAAATATGGATGGCAGGGCCGCTATCAGCAAGAGATTCAACACTGGGAGCGGATGAATACCTTTAATGACCTTGAAGAATATTGATGGCGTCGCAAAAAGTCGCTAACTGCTGCGTTGCTGCACCTTGTCTCGTCACTGCGGCGTACTTAAGTACGCCTCATTCCTCGAAATGTGCGCGCCTTGCATTTGACGATTTTTGCTTATCCATCCCCCAAAATGACTTTTTGTGAGAGTATCAATCTTAATTTGAAAATGATGGTGGTAAAGAGTTATGCAGCTCTATAATCTTGAATTTACTGAGCAGGAAATAAAAGAGGCGGTAGCCGCAGACAGGTTGTTGTCAATGGAAATCGAATTCAGTCGTGTCTGCAATTTTCGTTGCTCCTACTGCTATGTCCCCGAGAAGCGTGAGACTACAGGCGAATTTACAAGGGATGAGATTAAGGATGTAATTCTCCAGGCCAAGGAACTGGGGGCGCGTAAAATTATTATTTTAGGCGGGGAACCGAGTATTTATCCGCACCTTGTTGAAATGATACGATTCCTGAAAGAGCACAATCTGGAAGTTGAAATGTTCACCAATGGGACCGGGGTGGATGCGGAACTCGCCGCCATTCTGGCAGAGGCTCAGGTGCGGGTGGTCTTGAAACTGAACTCGAGAGACAGGGTTGTTCAGGATCAATTAGCCGGGCGGGTGGGTGCATTCGACATCATCCAGACGGCATTTGCCAATCTCAAGGAGGCGGGATATCCGTCGCAGGATTTGTTTCTTGCCCTCAGCACCATTATCTGTCAGCAGAATATCAATGAGCTGCCGGATATGTGGACGTGGCTGCGTGATGAAGGGATCGAACCCTATTTTGAGGTGATTACTCCCCAGGAAAATGCCTTGGAAAACAGCTGGCTGTCAGTTGATTCAGGACAATTGAAGACATTATTTACCCAGCTCTCTGAAATTGATCAGCAAAAATATGGACGTCATTGGGAGCCGCAGCCGCCGCTGGTAGGCAATAAGTGCATGCGCCATCAGGTCTCCTGCCTGGTGACAGCGAACGGAGATGTCATGCCTTGTGTCGGTGTCACCATCCCGCTGGATAATGTGCGCAAGAACCGACTGGCCCATATCCTGAAAAACAGTGAAGTGGTCAATAACCTGAAGAATTATCGGGAGATGATCAAGGGCGAATGCCGTGACTGCGATAAGGCGGATGAATGTTATGGCTGTCGCGGTGCCGCATACCAGCTCACCGGTGATTACCTGGCGTCAGATCCCACCTGCTGGCGAAATGCGACAGCAAAGAAAGCCGGGTGTAAATAGTTTATGGCCTCTCACTCATCTTTTCCCAGAGATGTTCTGATAATAGGCTCCGGTGTCGGTGGCCTCAGTACTGCAATTATTCTTGCTAAACTGGGCTTTGAGGTGACCGTCCTGGAGAAGAATGGTCAAGCGGGTGGCGTGATGCGCAGCTACACTCGAGACGGAATTGAGTGTCCCGTTGGGGTGCATTATCTTGGCTCCCTTGACCAGGGGCAGATCCTGCGTAAATTTTTTGATTATTTAGGGGTTAGCGCCACGATTCCAGTAGCGCGCATGGGTGAAAATGGCATAATCGACCGCTATCTTTTCGATGGTGCCGGCGACCATCCGTATCCGGCATGTTTTGACCTGCCGCCAAGTATGGACGCCTTTGCAGAAAAGCTCAAACAGACCTTTCCCGACGAACGAGAAAAAATCAGCAAAATAGTCGCTCCGATCCGCAAAGCAGCAGACCAGCTGCATGCACTGGACTTATTATATGCAACGGCAAACGATTTTTCACTCCTGGATCAGTCCCAGCCCCTGGGAGAGATTTTAGACGATCTGCACTGTTCGCCTGGCTTGCGAAGTGTCCTGGCCATCCCCGCATGCTGGATCGGCGTGCCCTTGAATGACTGCCCGGCCTATTATCACAATATGGCTCTAGCTTCCTATGTCGCTTCTTCGTATCGTTTACAGGGGAGTGGGGCGGAGATGGCTGATGCTTTGGTGGGGCGTCTGCAGGAACTGGGGGGCAAAATTGTGACCGGGGCCGAGATCAGTAAAATCCATGTCAGTTCGCGGGTGGTGACCGGCCTGCAACTCAAATCCGGAGAGAGCTTGACCGCCTCCACAGTTATCGGAGCTGTGCACCCGAAAGTTGTTTTACAAATGCTTCCGGAAGGAGCCGTGAAACCCTCCTACCGGCAACGGATCAGTGGACTGGAAGATACTCACGGTATCTTCTCAGTTCATGCCAGCCTCGATGGTGCCAGCCATCCTGAAATTCCTTACAATATCTTTAAGATAGACAGGGATCACGATGGAAATGTCCGGGATCTCAAGTATTACCAGATCCGGAAAAGTGAAAGGGAGGGTGTCAGCCTCCTGTCAATTCTCACATCCGGCAAGGATGAGTTGTGGGCGTTCGCGGAGAATACCAAAAGCGGTCGCCGGGGCAATGACTATCTCGAAGCAAAGGAGCAGCATGCAGAGCAGTTGATTCGAGAGGCGGAAGAGCTGTTCGGCTCCTTTAAGGGTTTGAAGGTTCTTGATGCCTACACACCTCTGACCATGCGTGACTGGGTCAATAGCCCGGGCGGGAGTGCCTACGGTGTGTTGCGTTCTTCCAGCCAGACACTGTCCACGGCTCTGTTGAACCGAACGTCTGTGCAAGGATTGTATCTTGCCGGCCAGAACGTAATGGCCCCAGGAGTGATTGGTACCATTATGGGTTCTTTCAGTACCGTAAAATTGATCCTGGGGGCAGATGAGTTTGGCAAGGTGGTCCGTTTATGAGGAGTTGTCTTTGATACGGATTATTCTCTTTATCCTCGGTACCGTTTTTTTTGTTCGTATCTCCCGGCGGGCGTTGGCTAATCCAGGGACACATGGTTTTTATAGGTTTTTTGTTTTTGAAGGGCTCTTGTCCTTGATTTTATTGAACTACCCCTATTGGTTCAGAGACCCGTTTTCACCGCTCCATCTTTTCAGCTGGTTTCTTTTGCTCGTCTCGATTCTTTTTGTGATCCAGTCGGTCCTGATGCTTAAACAGCGGGGCGGTCATGCCCAACGCGCGGAAATGCCGGCAAATTACTCTTTTGAAAATACCGTCCATGTGGTGGAAGAAGGCCTGTATCGCTATATTCGTCACCCGATGTACAGTTCGCTGCTCTTTCTGGGATGGGGGGCGTTTTTGAAACATGTCACGCCGGTAAACATAGGACTGATTGTGGTGGTGAGTGTCTTTCTTATCGTTGTGGCCAAGGTCGAGGAATGTGAGAATGTCAGGTTCTTTGGTGCGGCATATGTGGATTACAGGCAACGGACAAAGATGTTTATTCCGTGGGTCTTTTAATCTGCAAACTTTCCCGTCCTATTCTGGTTGGATAAAGTCTGCCAGGGCATTAATGCTTTTCAGGTGTCGGCGGAAGGCCTTGCTGTCGGGCAGGTATATCCCGAACTGGCTTTTCAGGCCCACGGAGATCTGCAGTGCATCCAGTGAATCAAGTCCAAGTCCGCTTGCATCGGAGAAAATCTGTATGTCGTCATCCACCTCTTCCGGGGTGATGTCCGCAATATCACATTCTTCGATGATCATTACTTTCAGTCGTTGTTTCAACGCCTGGTCTAAAGAACCCTTCATATTCCCCTTTTCATTTTTGCATTGAGTATCATTCCGGCAGCAAGCAGTAATCCTGCACCGAATCCTGCCAATGTTAGAGATTCTGTAATAACCGCTCCAGCTCCTTGGCCGCGCAGAAAGATATCAAGGAAGCCTTCAAGCCCCCAGGACATCGGGGAGATGTTGGTAAGTTGCTGCATGGACTGAGACATATAAAATTTTGGCACCATAACACCGCCAATCGCTCCCATCAAAATATTGATAATCCCGCCGATTGTTGTCGCCTGCTCCACCGTGTCTGCTGTTACCGCGATCAGGATTGAAGTTCCTATGGCGGCCAGACTTAACCCGAGGGAAACCATAAACAGGCCACTGATCGAATCGCCGAGGGTTAAAGCGTCCGCGCCGAACAGTGGCACCAGGAAGATCCCTACCCCGATCATCAGCCAGACCTGAATCTGGTTAATAATGATATAGGGTGCTAGTTTGCCCGCAAAGAGGACGGGAACAGATATATTCATCGCACTCATGCGCATCAAGGTGTTCTGCTTGTGCTCACTGATAAAGACCGTCGACATCGGAATGATGACGAAGAACATCCCGAAAACAATCCACGACGGCACGCTTTGCTGGGTGGAGGTCGGCTTTTTATTTATTCCCATGGCATTGAAGCGTACCTGTATCAGGTTGTCCCTATTGCTTTTCATTGCCTCGAGCTTTTGTGCCACCTCCGGCAAAAAAGGAGCGAGCTCCTCTTGGATCTTTTCCATACGCATTCGGATGATGTCTATCACTAATTCCGCCTGCACAAGCGTCAGCATCTCCTGTTTTACATCGGAAGCAACATCGAGTTGCAGCAGTGAAGCAGACTGCTCTGTGTCAAGATTTTGGGCAAATCCTGGTGGAATGGATACGATGAAATGCAGCTTCCCGTTCAGGGCCTCTTGTCGCTGGGCTGTATTGGTGATGGGCGCCTTATGTTCTTTCAGTCTCCCGTTGGAAAGTAAAAAGGTTCGCAGCTTAGCACTTTCCGCGGTGTTGTCCTGATCGATAACGGCATAGCTTAACAATGCACGGTCACTGCCAAAGGTATCTTTGAGGGCTATCGACATGATCAGAATAAAAATGGAAGGCATAATGAAAAGTGCGGCCAGCGCATACTTATCACGCAAGAGAAGAATAAACTCTTTGAGCAGCATTGCTTTAAACATCACAGTTTCCTTGCGTGGTCAACTGGATAAAGAGGGCCTCGAGATTCGTGGTCCCATAGCGGATCTGCTTTACATCTATTTGTTCTGCTTCCAGAGCAGCAAGGATCGCTCCCAGTTGGGTGGCATCCGGCCCGTCTATCATCAGTGTTGCCGCATCGATCACCTTCACCAGTGCATATTTCCGGGCAAGGGTCTGCAGTTGTGCTTCGTACGAGTGGCGTAGTTCGATGACCACAGAGTCGGCTTTCTCTTCATGCAGCATCGCCTCAAGGAGACCATGACGAATAATACGGCCTCGGTCGAGGATGGCCACTTCATCACAGATCTTTTCGATTTCCGGCATATAGTGCGAGGTATAAATGACGGTCTTGCCATCGTTTTTAAATGAACGAATCGTTTCCAGAATATTCGTACGTGATTCGGGGTCGATCCCTGCTGTCGGTTCGTCAAAATAGAGGAGTTCAGGGTTATTGAGCATCCCGATGGCAATATTCAATCGACGTTTCTGGCCTCCGGAAAGAATGCCGGCCTTGTGATCAAGCAACGAATGCAGCCGGTTGACGGAAAGCGCATATTCGACATTGTGGCGCAGCTCTTTGCCCCGGATCTTTTGAATCCCGGCAAAAAAACGTAAATTTTCAAGAACGGTAAGATTATCGTAGAGGGCCAGAGACTGGGGGGTAAAAGAGCTACGCTTGCGGATGGCTTTCAGCTCTTGAGAGAGCGGTAGCCCGAAA
The DNA here is from genome assembly GCA_013792135.1 of Desulfocapsa sp. Taxonomy (GTDB): domain Bacteria; phylum Desulfobacterota; class Desulfobulbia; order Desulfobulbales; family Desulfocapsaceae; genus UBA2270. The sequence continues at coordinate 23,692 of VMSP01000180.1, forward strand.
ATTTCGATCTCACCTTCTTGGAAATCAATCAAGCCGTTGAGAATCGATACCAGCGTTGTCTTTCCTGCGCCATTGGGTCCAAGCAGGCCTAAGATAACGCCTTTCCCGACGTTCAGATCTATGTGATCAAGGGCAATATGATTATTGTAATGCTTGACGAGGTTTTTGATGGAGATCATTTTTTAGACCAGATTGCCTTCCAACAGCTTCCTGTAGACGGCAGCTTCGGCATCGGCGACGCTTTCAAGTTTTGCCTTCAGGGTGGAAAAATCAGTGGTCTGGCTTTCTTTGCTGCGAATCGCCTTGGCCAGCATCAGGGCGAATTCGCGCCACTGATCCCCGACCAGGGTCATCATCTCCGAGCTCTCGCCCAGTAGAGGATTTTCGAGCAGTTTGCCGGCCTCCTGCAAGAATGACGCGTAGATAAAACGAAAACCTGCTCCCCCGGTTCCAATCTCTTCCTGCATGCGGACAATGTGCCCTAAAAAGAGTTTCGCATAGCGGCGGTCCTTCTGCTCCAGTTTGCCGATGGCTTTTGCTAAATATCTGATGCCACGGATACCTGCGATCGGCACCGGGGTCTTCAGCATGGCCTTGGCATTCTTCTTGATAGCTTTGGGGAGTACGACCGCGTAATTAATCGTCTCAGGAACATGAACCGGATAGTAAAGTAAGCCCTTGGGCGCCATCACCCCTTTGACGAAACGTGCCTTTTGCAGGGCTTGCGTCTCACAGCGCACCGGCGTTTCAAAAACCGGGTCACTGATGAGATATTCGTCGCCCTCTTTCTTGTAGATGATCAGGTTGTGGGCATTAAAATGGAAGCGCATCTCTTCGGGAAAGTAGGGCAGCCAGAAGACGGAAGTCTGCGCACCGACGATCTTGCCCTGTTCCAGCAGAGAATCAAGGGCTTTGGTACCCTCTGCGGGATGAGAAAAGGTCTGCATCTTCATCTTGATACCAAGATTTTTCTGCAAACCTTTAATAATAGCTCTCGGTCTGCTGCGATAGGCAATCAGCGGCATGCCGCCAAGCTTCACAAAGGGAAGATAGGCAAACATCAGGGCACCCGACAGGCCGAAGACCATCGCTTCTGAGAGCGGCAGGCCATAATGGTGCATCATCAGCGACATCACCCCGCTTTCACAATGCGCAGAGTGGGCGTGTTGGAAACTCTGGTCAGGCACCATTTGCTCTTCTATCCGGCAACTCCCGCAGCTCCTGTACACTGATGCCAAGGGTATCCGCATAGCGGGCAAACATCTTTGCGGAAAGTTTGTCAAAGGCCGTGGGGCTGAAATGGCGTTTGATGCGCCATTGAAACATTCCCATCGCCTGAGCCAGGGTCTGCAGGTCCATCCGGCGGTTGTACATATGAAAATATAAGGGTGAGGCCTGGCCAGAGAGCGCTTGATCGTAGGCTTTGATTGCGAGACGTTCGAGTTCTTGAAGCGCCTGCTTTGTGGCCGCTTCTTCAACATCCCAGCCCGATGAGGTTATAATACCATACTTGCCGTTTTCATCGGTGGCATAGATTGCTTTCTTGTTGTTGGCGTAGGTGGATATATTATGTTGAGGTACCTTGCTGTTATCCATTTAGTTATACCACCGTCAGATGCATAAAGGCGGTGGAGAAACGTCCGCTCTCGGGAATGTAACAGAGGATTGTCTCGCCTTTTTTCAGACGACCCGAGTTGAAGAGTTCTTCAAGGATGATATAAATCGAGGCCGAACCGGTGTTGCCTTTTGAGCTCAGATTAGTAAACCACTTTTCCTGGGGTATATCGAATTCTGCCACCTGCATCCCCTTGTGGACCTTGTCGCGGAAAAAACAGGAAGAGTAGTGCGGCAGGAACCAGCCTATCTCTCTTGGGTCAAGTCTGCCCTGGGTCATAAGCTCCTGTAGGGGCTTGGTTACTGTGTATTCGATAATCTTGTCGTTGAGCAGCTTGACGTCCTGTTTGATCGCAAATATCGATTGCTCCAGCCATTCCTGCGGCAGGTATTCACGCCATCCCTTTAAAGAGCCATCCTCATCTTTTTCCGCTCCGGCATACATACAGGTGTCGAGCTTTCCGGCGTAGGACCGTTGAAAGATCCAGTCGATCCGCAGAGAGTTCCCTGCATTATTTGGTGTATCGCTCAGCCATACTGCACCGGCACCGTCGCTCAACATCCAGCGCAGAAAATCTTTTTCAAAGGCGATCTCGGCTGGTTTGGTAAGAAGCTCAGCCTGTGACAGCGTCTCTTCGCTAAAATTGCTGCCGCGCATGATTGCAGAAGCATTTTCCGAACCGGTGGCCACACAATTTTTTGTCTGGCCGGCCAGTATTGATAAATAGCCGTATTTCAGGGACATTACCCCCGAAAGACAGATTCCTGCTGTGGCAATGGCTTCACAGGGTGGAATGCCAAGCTCGCCGTGTACCATCAGGGCATGATTCGGCATCAGCTGGTCAGGCAGGGTCGTGCCGCAAGCCAGCAGTTCGATACTGTTGATATTACATCCCTGTTTCCCCAGTTGACGTACTGCTTCGGCAGTCATCTCAGCATTGCTGTGGGTCGTTTTTCCAGTTTCCGGGTCAATGGCATAGTATCTGGATTGTATCTGGTTGCTGCGCAGAATCAGCTTGCGTGCCCGGGATGGTCGATTGCCAATCTGTCCGAGAACGGATTCCATGGCGTCGTTACCAACGGGCTCATTGGGTAAAAAAGCTGCAATATGCGTAATGTAAACCTGCCGAGTCATTTTTTCTCTGCTATCTACCAGAAGGCTCTTCATAAGAGGCAATGGCTCTGTCGATTGCTATTTTTTGAAATGGATACATAACTTTACGGATTACTATATTCAATGGGACAATCGTTAGCACTAATGTCAGCAGAAAGATCGCATAGATTGTGATGACTATATTACGGCCGCGTGAATTCGGTGCACCGGCTTTTTTGATCAGCTTGCTCCAGATCAAAAAGCTGCGGTGGGCAATACGTTCGGTGGCAATCAGTTTACCGTTGACGTTAACGGCACCCATATTGCGCAGCATGGGACTATTATTCCGTTCTTCCCCTTTCTGCAAGGCAGAACACAACTGTTCGCCAAAACGAGATGATGCGGCAATTTCTTCCTCGGCAACACCGGCTTTTGGAAAGAACCAGAAGGCATCTTTTTTTCCGGTGAGCATCCACCGCGGTGTGGTGACAAAGGTATAGAGTGATTTTCCCTGATCGGTCAGGGCCACATTGCCCAGCAGGCGGGCCCCAAGATCGGCCAGAAGTCCTTTCATCTTCTCCTGAGCCATCAACCACATATCACGACAGGCGATCACCGTTACCACCGGTTTGCCTTTGAAGAGCTTTTTGGCCTGGTCGCTTTGCAAGAATCCGGTCACGGGAATGGAAGGTGAAAGAAACCAGGAGGTGTAGCCCAAGACGATCAAGTCGTATTCTTCCGCCGTTTCAATCGGTTCTACTTTACAACCGTCAAGATATACTGCCTCGGGAAAAACGTTGAAAAATGCATAAAAAGACCATGGGTACGGGTATGAAGTTACTGGTTTGATTTCGCAATAATCACACTGCACGTCATCGCACTGTTTCAGTGGTGCGACGATCTTGTCCATAACCCTTTTCAGTTGTCCGCTTTGCGAATAATAGAGAACTAATACTTTCTTCATGCCTGCAATCCAACCCTCAGAGAACAGGGGGAGAATAATTTTCTGGATGTTGATAACGACCACATTTCATCCCCAACCTTGAAGCGCAAGACAGCTATCCCAGAGGAATAATTGCAAGCGAGGATGTTGAGAAAATCGGTGCCTGTCCTCTCAGTAATTATACGTTGTTATTCAATAAAGTCGCCATCTTCCCAGCTCCCGCTCTTGCTTGTTCCGGCGGCGGCGGTGAGGGTCCCTTTGCCGTGCTGGAGGCCATCCAGCCATTGCCCCTCATATTTGCGGCCATCCATCCAGGTCATCATCCCTTGGCCGTTCATGAGATCAGCAGCCCATTCACCGTTATATTTGCGGCCATCGGCAAAATTCATCTTGCCCTTGCCATGGCGGCCACCACTTTTCATTTCACCTGTGTATTCTCCCCCGTCGGCATAGAGCATCTTTCCACTACCGTCCGGGGCCTTGTTTTTGATGGAACCAGTGTATGTCGTCCCGTCATCCCAGGCATAGGTGCCTTGGCCATTCACGCAATCTCCTTCCACACAACCACTCCAGGCCGTTAAGGGGAAAGAAAGGAATAAACAGATTGCTGCGGTATAAAAAGTTTTTTTCATGGTTGTTACCTTCTGAGAAGCTGTCACGTTTGGGTTTACGCGTTCTGTCATCACCATCACGGGTGTGGCGATGACAGGACTGGGCGTGATTTCCGGTTGGTTTCGCTTAAAACTCCAGACTGTTTTTACTCAGTATCTTTCTGGGGCAAGATACCCGAATCCGCCTAACTTGGAAATGAAAAATGAGATATACAAACATCCATCATTACGTGCAGAGCTTCTTTTGTTCTGGTATATCTTTGACGATAGCCGTCTTGTGGAGAATTTTTATTATTCGATCTCGGCAGGTGTCATCCATTCATTTGCCGGGATATTGGAAAATTCTAATTCAAGGGCAGTGAATGCTTCAATCACGACCGGATCAAAATGGTGGCCAGCACCTTCCATGATAATATCGCAGCATTTGTGATGGGAGAATGGTCCTTTGTATGGACGTTTGGATCAAGGCCCTGACTGCAGAAAACCCTGTGATTAAAATAGTGCTGATGAGTGGGTATCCCTTTGAGGAAGAAGGGGCTGAGCTTTCTGGCGCAGGGAGGTCTCCCAGCTTGAGTTGTCGCAGGTACTCAGCAAGGCATTGGGGAGCTCTTAATTGATTGACGGTAACTGGCTGAGATGAACAGCTATCAGCAATCATCTACCCTTCGAGCACTTCTCTGATCTTGGTGGCAATATCATCCCGTGAAAACGGTTTCTGGATAAAGTGTATGCCTTCGTCGAGGATGCCGTAGAGAGCGATGACATTGGCCGTGTAGCCGGACATGAAGAGGCACTTGAGTTTCGGGTAGAGGGACTGCAGACGTTCGGCCAGTTCTTTGCCGTTTACTTCGGGCATCACCACGTCAGTTATGAGCAGGTGAATCTTTCCCCCGTGTCCCTCAGCCAGATGCATGGCTTCATTCGCAGTGCCGGCAGCCAGCACAACGTAACCCAGGTCTTCAAGGATTATTTGGCTGAGGGTCAGGAGTGAGATCTCGTCTTCTACCACTAAGATAACCTCTCCGCTGCCCGACAGAACTTTTGTTGTACTTATCTGTTCTTTCTCAACGACTATTTCCGCATGTCTGGGCAGGTAAAGATGAAAACTGCTCCCCTTGCCAGGTTCACTGTATACATAGATGAAGCCGCTGTTTTGTTTCATGATGCCGTAGATCGTTGCCAGTCCCAGGCCGGTCCCGTGGCCAATTTCCTTTGTGGTAAAAAACGGTTCGAAGATTTTATCGAGGGTTTTTTTATCCATGCCGGAACCGTTATCGCTGAGAACCAGTCGGACATATTCTCCTGGAATAAACCCTGGATGATCAGAGCAGTAATCTTTGCTAAAAGTGACATTTTCTGTCTCGATGGTGATCCTGCCGCAACCAGTGATGGAGTCGCGGGCATTCACGCAGAGGTTGGCCAGGAGCTGGTCAACCTGAGAAGGATCGATCTTTACCGGCCATACTTTAGCTCCGGGTATCGAGACCAGGTTGATATCCTCGCCGATCAGGCGGTGCAGCATCTTGAGCATCCCGGCGACTTCCGCATTCAGGTCGATTACCTTGGGGGCCACGGTCTGCTGTCGGGCAAAGGTCAGTAATTGCCTGGTAATCTCAGTGGAGTGTTTGGCAGCCTTGATAATCTCCTGCAGGTCGTTATACAGTGATGTGGCAGGGTCCACCTTGTTCAGGGCCAGCTCCGCATAACCATGAATCACGCTGAGCATATTGTTATAATCATGGGCTACCCCGCCGGCCAGCTGTCCTATTGACTCCATCTTCTGGGCTTGACGGAACTGGTCTTCGAGCTTGCGTCGTTCGCTGATATCGGTGGTAAATCCTTCGATGATGAAGGATCCGTCTTCATGTTGTTCGGCGATTCGTGCGGTCGCATTTAACCAGATGAGTCTGCCTTTGGCGGTTTTAGCCCGGTATTCAAAATTTTCCACTCGCCCATCTTTTTTAAGCATCTGGATAAATTGGTCCCGTTGCTCACTGGAAGCGTAAAGCTGGGTTTCCAGATCAGTATACTGTTCCATTGCTTCCTGAACCGAATCGACATCCAGTATCCGGGCCATGGTGGTGTTGAGCGATAGAGGTTGTCCCTGTGAGGTGGTGGAGAAAATGCCGATGGGGGCATTTTCAATAAGATCTCTGTATTTGGCATCCTGTTCCAGCAGCCGCTGCTCGGCCTGTTTTTGTTCCGTGATGTCGTGGACGATGGAATGGAGCAGCTCTCGTCCATTAAGTATTATTGTACTGCTGAATATGGCGACATCGCGAATGGAGCCGTCTGCCCGTCGGTGCTGGACTTCGAAATGCACTTTCTTCCCGGATCTAGCATCTGCTATCTTTGTTTGGATTTCTTCGGGTGAAAGGGTGTTGATATCCGAAATCTTCATCTGTCTGAGCTGTTTCCTGGACCAGCCGTAATAGTCTGCAGCTGCTTGATTGGCGTCGATGATCTCACTGGTTTCGGGATCAATGATCAATTTAACGGCCTGATGGCGTTCAAAGAGAGTTCTGAACCGTGTCTCGCTTTTCTGCAAATTCGTCACAGCGCGGGTAGTTGCTACCTGATCGACGAGAATTTTGCCGGTCAGGATTGTCGCCAGAGGGTAGAGAAACAGGATGGGCAGGCCAAGTTGTCTGACAACCTGGAGCCCGGTACCTCCGGGCAGGGTGAACATCAAGGCGATCATGACCAGATGGACGACAAGACCAAAGAGATAGAGCCGTCCGATAGACGGTGGCTTGAGCTCGGGTCGGAAACGAAAATGGGCCAGCAGACCGATAGCGGCCGATGCCAGAATTACCAGCACGCCCATGATTGTCCCGGAACCTCCCAGCCCAATGCGGCAGATGATGGTCATGACACCGGCCGGAGCTGCGGCCCAAGGACCAAAGAAGAGGGCGCATAGGCTGATCATGATTGAGCGGCCGTCAAAGATCAGGCCGGGACCGAAAACAAGCGGCCGCAGCATGCCGATCACTGCGGCACTGCCGAAGAGAAGGCCCTGCAGGAGTTGCCCCTGACGGCTATAGCGGGGCCAGCGGGCTTCGATAAAGCCGGAGATAATGCTGAGTGAGACCAGCAGGCTGAGATTGAGAATCAGGTCAAGATAGATCATAATGATTGAGATAGCGTCAGGCTGAAGACTGAAGGTTGAAAGCTATACACATCACTCGTGTGAGCCTTCTGTGAAAGTCATACAAATGACATGGATCATTGCAATATCTTACTATTACAGCATACTTTTTATCCTACCATCTGGTTCATCTCGAAGATGGGGAGCAGGATGGAGAGGACGACAAAGCCTACAGCTGCGCCCATGGCCGCAATCATGATGGGCTCAATGAGTGAGGTCATCGCCATGATTGCCATATCCACCTCACGTTCATAGGCATCAGAGACCTTGATCAGCATGGGCTCCAGATTGCCACTCTGTTCACCGACGCTGATCATCTGCACAAAGATGGGTGGGAACCAGGGCGATGAACCCAGGGCGTGCGCCATGCTTTTGCCTTTACGGATCTGCTCGATGGCCTCTTCAATCACCTCAGCAATCAGGGAGTTGTTGACAATGGACTGGACAATCTGCATGGAAGTGACCAGGGGCACGCTGCTGCCGAGCAGGCTGGCCAGGGTGGAACCGAAGCGGGCGAGGATGAGCTTCTGGTTGACCGAACCGATGATGGGCAATTTCAGTTTTAGCAGATCCCAGAGCTGACGGCCCCTGGGGCTTTGAATGAAAAGACGCAGGGAGAAGAAGGCGCCAATCATCAGGAGCAGAAGCAGCCACCAGTAGCCTCGTAAAAAATTACTTAAGCTGATGAGAAGCCGGGTGGGCAGGGGCAGGGTGCGTTCCATGTCGGCAAAGACTTTGGTAATGTTGGGAACGATATAGGTGATGAGAATAAAGAGGATGGCGCTGCCGATAACGGCCATAAAGACCGGGTAGACCAGTGCGGCCTTCAGACGGCCCTGCATGGTCCTTTGTTTTTCTCCAAAGTCTGCCAGCTTTTCGAGAACGATATCCAACGACCCGGATGCCTCGCCGGCCCGAACCATATTGATATAGATCCGGGAAAAGAGCTTGGGGTGGCGGGAAAGGGCATTGGTCAGGGTATTGCCTTCGTTGACGGCATCCTTGATCTGGGCCAGCACTTTTTTAAGTGCTGGATTTGCAGTTTGTGCAAGCAGGGAACTCAGGGCGCTGACAAGGGGGATGCCTGCGCCGAGCAGGGTCGCAAGTTGGCGGGTGAAGATGTGTATCTCCACCGATTTGACTCGTTCAAACATCACGGACGATCCCAGCCCAGCTCTTCCAGCCTTGGTTGACTGGGAGAGGTTCTCTTTGAGCTCCACGGGATATTTCCCGGCAGCTCTGAGTTTGTTGCGGGCACCGGCCTCGCTATCGGCCTCGATGATACCCTTCTTAGATTTACCTTTCTGGTCAAATGCTTTGTATTCGTAGATGGGCATGGCGAACTATATGATAACCGGCTGATTGTTATTTTTGGGAACATCCTTTCTTCTGGTATCGTAGCAGTATTTTAAAGAATTTCAACGAGAAACAAGAAAAAATGGAAACTGTCGCCAATATACCCTATAGTGGATAAGGAAAGAACATTGGTTGAATGGATGCCAAATAGCCTTGTTATGACCTTCTGTCTTTTACTGTCTGTTTCCTGATTATGTATACCCAATATTTCGGACTTAAAGAGAAACCTTTCTCCATTGCCCCTGATCCCCGCTATCTTTACATGAGTGCGTTGCATCAGGAGGCCCTTGCCCATCTCCTCTATGGTGTCGGCAGTGATGGCTGTTTTATCCTGCTGACTGGTGACGTGGGCGCGGGAAAAACAACGGTGTGTCGTTGTCTGCTGGAGCAGCTGCCAGAGAATACTGATCTGGCTCTGATTCTCAATCCAAAATTAAATGGTATGGAGCTGCTGGCATCGATTTGTGATGAGCTTGAAATTGTTGTTACCGGCCCAAAAAACAGTGTCAAGACCTATGTAGATCACCTGAACCGCTATCTGCTGGCCGCCCATGCCCGGGGAAGAATTACCGCGTTGCTCATTGATGAGGCCCAGAATCTGAGCGTCGATACGTTGGAACAGCTTCGGCTGCTCACCAATCTGGAAACGGCGAGGCAGAAATTACTGAAAATCATCCTGCTGGGGCAGCCGGAGTTGAGAGAGCTTCTTGATCATGAAGAGGTCTCTCAGATCAATCAGAGAATTACTTCCCGTTATCACCTGCTTCCTCTGGCCCGTCAGGATGTTGCCGCCTATGTGGAACACCGTCTGGCGGTTGCTGGCGGGCGGAAAAGATTGTTTTCTGAAGCGGCGGTGAAGCGGGTGGCGGAGCTGAGTCGGGGAATTCCCCGGCTGATCAATGTTCTTTGCGATCGAGCCTTGCTTGGGGCCTATGTGGAGGAAAAAGAGCAGGTTGACCCGAGAATTGTCAATCAGGCCGCGCGTGAAGTTTTTGGACGGTCTGAAAAGAGAGAGGGTTTCCGCTCCATGTTGCGGGGGGTCTCCTTTAACGGTTTGCTCTTAGGCCTGCTCCTGTCTATTTTGGCCATTCTGGCTGTATCCCTCTATTATGGCCACTGGGAGTTTGTCTCCCGAACAGACCAGGGGCAGGGGACGCAGGGGTTGAAAGAGGTTCCTGCCGACAAGAATACTTTTCTGGATAAAGAAAGATAAAATTGTACCGATGGGTGTGTGATCATGTCCTATATCTTGGAGGCACTCAAGAAATCAGACCGGGAACGCAAGCAGGGAGAGATTCCAGACCTGCAAAGCGATCATGTGCTGAGCTCCGGCCATGGAAAGAGAGAGAAAAGATCCTCTCTTGGGAAATGGATTCTGCTTGGTGTGGTCTTTGTTCTGTTGGCTCTGGTGGTTTACTGGCGCATGCAGAGCAGCAGTGTTGTCTTGCAGGAAAAAATTTCTGCCCTGGAAAAGAGTGTAGTACAATTAAAAGAGCAGCCTGCTCCAGAAGTTGTACCTCCGCCTGCGATCAAAGAAGAAGCTGTTCCACAACCTCCGCCGGTAATAGAGCAAGATGAGGTTCCTGTGCTTGTCCAATCTCCTGTGCCTCAAGAACAAGTAGCGTCAAAGCCGTTTGTGATGGCGACAGAGGATAGTGAAAGGGTGGTGCCGGACAACATTCCGGATCCTGGAATTGGAGCACAAACGGTGATCAAAGTTGGTGATCTTCCCCCCCAGGTCCAGCAGCAGGTCGATTCGGAGTCGGCAGAAGCCTTGCCGCTTGTTCAGGACTTGCCGCCCAGTGTGCAGAAAATGCTGCCGCAATTGAAACTTGCCGGGCATGTCTATGCAAAAGATGCCAGCAAGCGGATGATTATTATTAATAACAGGATTTGTCGTGAGGGTGATCTGGTTGAGAATCAACTCTATCTGGAGCAGATTCTCTGGGAGGGTGTGGTGTTGCGCTATCAGGATATCCGCTTCCGCATGAACCTTTTTTGATGGATGTGTTGAAAGGCCCATGTCTTTGGCGGCTGCCCCCATAAAATTTATGGAGGAGTATATGTCTCGTCTGATCTGTTACTGTTTTGGCAGCAATTCCCGCACCCGCTTCCATCCCTATGTCTACAGGGGCTGACGACAACTGTTTCGTAAACTTTGACACAAATTCAGCCAATTCCTGATAGAGTACATGTTCATTACGGAATCATACAGCTATGCATGGTAACATATTGTTTTTATTGTAAGAAATAGTTTCAGGTGACACGATTATTTTCTAGACATCGGCCTTGAGGTATGGCGTTTTTCTTTGTAGATTCAGATACTTACAAAGGAGGAACGCCATGTCTACACTCAAAACCTGTTGCAAGCAGCATCGGAATGCTGCCAATTCAATTCGTAAAATAAAAATGCGCTTTCATCTCAACGCCGATGCCCTGTTTG
>VMSP01000037.1 GCA_013792135.1 Desulfocapsa sp.
AATCGGAGAGCCCATTCTCGGAGTGGTCTCTTTCTTCCGCTCTCGTCAGTAGTAACGGGAAGAAAGGGTTGAGTACTTTTTGGAGGTTAAGGGAAATCTCCGCTTTCCCCTTGACAATACTTATCATGGATGTCCCCGGAATTCCCATGTGTTTTAGATTTCTGGATAGATGGAATATTCGAGTCGTTCGCCTAAGTATCGTCACCTTTCGACTGTGACAGAACGTACCCGGCTACAGTCCCTAACAAGGCCGCGAGTGTTTCAGTTTTGAAGTCTTTTACTGAGACAGAAACCATTAATAGTGCGGGTATAAAGAGCACTATTCCAAGTGCTTTAAGGGAATTGGGGCCAAATCCCTGGTCTTTTTTCTTGAGACGATCAAAAACAAGCCACAGGCCAACCAGCATGGTTAATGAAGCGCCGATTGCGACGATGAGACTGAGCGTACCTTCTGGTATGGACATATGTGACCTCCATCATTTGTGACGCATAACGATCAAGGTCGCTTGCGCCGCCAATTGCCTTGCCGCGTCAGCCTCGCCGTGCTTTCCGGCGTCTAGTGAACCGTCGGGTTCGGCCATCCCAATTACAATAGAATAACTCGTAGATCTCTTAAAGATAACAACTTTCGTTTTTGAATTTTCTGCTGTCCTAAAAAAATCATTAGAAACAGGCTAATCAAAACTACAATAGCCAAAGGATATCTTTCATCCTTCAGCTATTGTTTGTGATTTGTCAAATATATTTATAATCCAGCTGATGCTATTGGTAAACCCTGATCCTTCCAGTCTGCAAAAATGGCTTGATTAATCCTTTTGTAACCTAACTTCATCAGTTTTCGATAAGCGTTGTAACTTCTCCCTCCTGAGTTACAGTAAACAATGATCTTTTTTTCTTTATCGAGGGCGCTGGACTGAGAAGCAAAGTTGGCTACTGGGATATTAACCGCACCGGGGATATGGCCCTCTGTAAATTCTTCAGGATCACGGACATCCACTATGGTAATAGTTGCGGCGCTGCTTTTGATAAGCTGGTCAAGAGCAGTAGGGTCGATCTTTGTCGTCTCGATACGCTTTTCGTAATCAGGGCCAGCATAAATTGGCAACCCCTTTTCCTCCCAGACCGGCATCCCTTCCGCATAGATCAGGACGTTTTCGTACCCCATAGCAAGAGCTTTCTGGGCGGCATCCTTGCTCTTGCCGCATTTCACCCCGTTACAGTAAAAGATTATTTTGGCCCCTTTTTCAGATGGTAGCTGGAAAGCGTATTTATCCCATTGCTTAACAGGTATGCTGATCGCCCCTTTTATATGGACCTCTTGAAACTCCTCTGGGTTTCTGGCATCCACCACGGTCATCTCAATACCCTCATCAATACTTTTCTTCAGGTCTTCGGTATTAATAAGGCCATACTCCGCAACACTTCCTGATGAAACACTTGCCCAACAACACATTAATATTACTAGGGAAAGCGCAATTGCTCGTTTTAATTCTTTCATAACTTTGTCTCCTTTTTGATTCGTTTAATAAAAATGGTTAACCACTTTACGAAGCAGGAGAAGAGCATGAATTATATTTCTGACAGGACAATTTCTCTTTGTCAGGTATCGTTGTTCAGATCGCGATGGGTGACACAAAAAAATGCCAAAGCAATCAGCTATTACAACTCTGACTTGAGTAACCATTAAGAGCAGAACCCGTAGCATCGGGTTACCGCCCCTTGTGTCCAGACTTTAGAGGGGAATTACTGTAGAGAGGACAAACGGGAGAAACACCCGACATTATGAGAATCAGCCTGGCCCAGGCTGAACGGCTGATGCCGTCGTCACTGTCAGATATAGTATCGCATTACTCGTTTCTCCGTTTTCGTATTGAGTGAAAGTGGAATCTCTTACATCTGCTGGGAAGTGCTGTCAACCAGTTTATAATGCCCAAAATAGGAAACCCAAATATAACTGACGTGGTCAACTAAAAGTGGACACCTGTTGCTGCAAGCCCTGGTACAGGTTCTGAATGACGATCTGCGTAATACCTTTTGCCGATGGTTTCCCGGCATGAACACGGAGAAACAAATGTCACTAACGGCGGCGGCATAGAAACCTAGCCGCCGGTTTGTTCCACTCTCCTCTTTGAAAAAACGAACTTTATTTTGACTCTCTCATCGAAATACAGGATAGTTAGAATGTGAGATCATCATTGTTTTTCCAATCGCTGTATTCTGGTGAGGCGATAGAAAAAAATAATAGATATACAAGCAACGGAGGTGAAATGTTTGGAGCGATGGTCACTCTCGGTCGTACACTATTTCTGGTCTTACTGATGTCCGTCTTTGTCTCTCCATTACATGCCGCCGAAACGGTTATGGTCGGGCTGAATGTCCCCCTGTCTGGCTCCTACGCAAGACAGGGAGAAGATCAACTTAAGGCATATACCCTGGCAATCGATTTACTCAACGACAAAGGTGGAATTCTTGGCAAAAAAATTGTCTATGCAGTCCGGGACACCCGAACGGATCCTGTTGTCGCCAAGGCCAACACCTATGAGTTGATCGAGCAGGGGGCCCAGTTGATTACGGGGGGGGCAAGTTCGGCAGTGGCTATTGCCCAGGCCGAAGTATGTCAGGAAAAAAAGGTGCTCTTTCTGGCCGGACTGTCCCATTCCAATGCAACAACCGGAAGTCATGGTCACAGGTATAGTTTCAGATGGTACAATAACGGCCATCAAACAGCCAAGGCCATGTCTTCTGTGCTGGTTGAAAAATATGGTAAAGATGCGACATATGCCTTTCTCTATGCCGACTATAACTGGGGACAGACTGTTCAGCAGTCCTTCGAAAAGGTTATTCTAAAAGACGGTGGGAAAATCGTTTTAAATCTACCGACCAAACTCGGGGAAAAAAGTTTTATCTCAGCACTTGTCAAGGTGAAAAAAGCGCAACCAGATGTCCTGGTCATGATCCATTTCGGTGAAGACATGATCAACTCGCTCAAACAAGCAACTCTACTCAAGTTGCGGGACAAGATGGCCATTGTCGTACCGCTGATGGAACTCCATATGGCCCAGCCTCTTGGTCCGGAGATAATGGAGGGAGTGATGACCTCCATGTGCTGGTATCATAGCCTGGCCGATCGCTTTGAGGGCTCACGCAACTTTGTGACTCTGTTTGAAGAACGCTACCATAAAAAACCCGGCAATTCTGCTGCGACAGCCTGGGTCAATATGTTCCAGTATGCCGATGCAGTCGAGCGGGCAGGCAGTTTTGCCGGGAATACTGTGGTTAAGGCCTTGGAGGGTCATCATTTCACTCTGCTCGGAGCAGACGAATACTGGAGAGACTGGGATCATCAGGGAATTCACCCGACCTACATAGCTGTTGGCAAAAGTCCAGCCGAAAGTAAAGACGAATGGGATCTGTTCACTATTGTTGGTGAAAAAGATGGTGATTTTCTTGCGCGCACCAGAGAGGAAAACCCCGTAAAACTCGAACCCCTTGAATAAAAAAATCTGCTATGAAAAAATATCGTCTGCTTTGTCCCTGGCAAAGGATTTTGTCAGTTGTTTTACTCGTTATTTTTCTGCATGCAGGGCAGGCTTTCGCAGAAGGAAAGACTCCATCGGAAAAACCAGTTCTCTTGCGGATAGGCTACCTACCAGTCCTTGCGCAGTTACCTCTTATTGTGTCCTATGACCGGGATCGATTCTCCTACCAGAATGTCCGGGTTGAGCTGACGGGGTTTAAATCCTCTACCGCCCTGGAAGCTGCCTTCAGGGTCAAGGCTGTTGATATAGCCTACCTGCCCATACCCACCATCTTTGCCATGAGGGCCGAGGGCATAAATGTCCTCATGGGAAATTCCCTTCATCAAGGCGGCTCTTCTCTGGTTACGGCTTCGCCTGAAAAGGAGAAGAAAAGCTCCGCCACTGTCTACGGTATCCCCGGACTGACCAGCAGCGAATTTTTGATAATCTACAGCTCTCTCAGCCGCGCGGGATTAAGTTATGGTGACGATTTTAAAGTAGTTGCGGTACAACTTGATAGTTCCATTGAAGAGCTGAAACAGGGGCATGTTGACGGTTTGTTCCTCCCTGAGCCTTATCCGACAATGGCTTCACTGCAATTGTCGGATAAAGTGCAGTTGAGTCAACTTGCAGTCGGGGATGTAGAGATACCGCAAGCGGCACTTGCCTTCAACAGCAATTTGGTTACCAATAGCAATAATGGAGGCCTTCTTGAGTGGCTCGGCAGCATAGAGCGTGCCTGCCGTTTTCTTGAGGAGGATATTCAGAACTATGGTGGAGCGCAAACCATACTTACGCAGCAGCTCTATTTTGGATTTGAGCCCGCCCTAATCCGGCAATCTTTCAGTAATCGGCATTTGTCACCCAGATTTTCATCTGAAAAAGTAGCTCTGTCGGCTCTGGAGGAAATTTTCGAGAAGATGATTTCTCTCAAACTACTGCAAAAATCAGTCAATGCTAACGATATGTTGCTTGATCCATATCTCCTGCAATAATGCATCAACAAAAGAGGAATGATGAAGCTTAAGCATAAGATTCTTCTCCAGTTTGTCTTTCTCATTGCTCTGGTCAGCAGTGCCATTATTTTTACTACGGCAAAGTTATCAGAGGAAGGGAAAAAGGATGTTTCCGATGGAGTATCCAGCAAGCTAATAGAATTACAAAAAGTTTCGACTGCCGGACTCAAGACAGCCAAACAGATTGCTGATAAAGGTGTCATCGATGCCAGCGGACTGGTGGCAATAGACCAGGTAACCTCCATAACGCTCACAAACCAGCAGGAATTTTATAACACGGTTGGGCAGGAGATTGATCATGCCGGTGATAACATATCAAAAACTCTTGAACAACAGGATCTGGCTATAGAAGAGAGCTTGGACCAACTTCTTGCTGAAGCGACTGCTTCAGTGAACCGCATAATGCAACTTGACAGAGATTCCTTTTCGGTCATTTCCAATGCGGCCCTTGGAAATGTCAGTTACCTGCAATCAGCAGGTATTGAAGGACTCAACCGATTCAAGGCAGATCAGAAAAAGTTTGGCTCCCTGCTCATAGGGTTAAGTGATGAAAACAATTTTGCAATCGATCAACTTCTGGTCGACATTCTCACCAAAGGTGAGCAGGAAGGAACCGGCCTTTTTCTCTTGAGTGACGACTATATCAGCCAATTTGACCGCCTGAAGTCGATAATAACAGAAAGACAAAATACATTTATTCAGGAGGTTTTTCGGACGGTCGACCAGCAGAAGCGCATTCTGGCAGAGGAAATGCGACTTGCGGCGAATAATGTCAAATGGGCAATCAGCAGTGAACAGAAGAATAGTAGAAAGATACAGGCGCAGGAAATCGAAAATGTTATCGAAAACCTCATTGCAGCCCAGACTAAAATACAAACCAGAATCGATACCTCAGCGAAGGCGGTCCAAAGTACAATTGATGATCTGAAGATTAATTTACCGATCCAATTGCAACAGAAGGGAGAGAAGACCAACAGAGTTATCAACGAACAGATTAATGAGACCAGAAAGGACACTGCTGCCACTCAGGCTCTTGTCAGTAAGAGAATAGAAGAAAATACCCAGAAGGCATTGGGCGTTTTTCAATCGGCAATTGATGAGTCGCAGTTTGTCATCGAAGAATCCCTGCAGTCATCACAACATAAGACGGCTAAGCTCAGTTTTCTGATAGCTGTAGGTTGTGTGGTACTCGGTGTCATTCTCAGCTTTATTATGATCAAGTCTCTTACCAGGCCGATTTCCCTCGTTCTTTCTTTTGCTGACAAATTGTCCAATGGCAATCTTTCCGAGAGATTACCGGAGGGACCGGATGAAATGGGCGAAATGAGTAAGGCCCTCAACAGGATGGCAGATGAATTGGTAAAGCTACAGGAAGCAACAATTAACAGCTTTAACCAGACCCTCGATCAGGTTATTGACTGTGTCTTTATGTTTGATCCGGACTCTCTTCACTTCATCTATGCCAACCAGGGAGCCTTGGATCATCTTGGCTATGACCGTGAAGAGCTCTACGACATGACTCCACTTGATATAAAACCAGAAATTACAGAGGAATCTTTTCGTCAAAAAATCAGTGTTCTCAAAAACAACCAAAAAGAATCGATCTCTTTTATAACCATACACCGCAACAAGGCTGGCAATGATATTCCCGTTGAGATTTTATTGAAATATGCAGTACCCCCTGGCAACGATCCCCGTTTTGTCTCCATTGTACGTGACATCTCAGAGAGAATCCGAGAAAGAGACGAGAAAGAGCAAATCCAGGAGGAACTCTTACAAATACATAAGCTTGAGTCCGTCGGCCAACTTGCAGCCGGTCTTGCTCACGAAATAAATACACCCACTCAGTTCATTGGCACCAATATAGAATTCCTTTCCGATGCGTTTACTGATACGGCACAGTTTGTTGTAGGATTACAAACTGCGTCCCTGGATTGGCCGGAAGAGACCAGAAAGCAAATGACAGCTGCCCTGGAGGAACTTGACTGGGAATATCTCAATACAGAAATCCCTGCTGCTCTAGAACAATCAAGAGACGGGATAGATCGAGTCAGTTCCCTGCTTGCCGCCATGAAACGTTTCTCTCATCCTGGATCGACAGAGATGAGCAACGCCGATTTGCACGGGATAATTGATACTGCCCTTACGGTATCGCGAAACGAATGGAAATATGTTGCCGAGGTGATAACGGAATATGGTGCAGATGTGCCGCAGATCCCTCTTCTTGTCGATCAGATGAGTCAGGTCATCCTCAATATGGTTGTCAATGCCTCTCAATCAATACAGGAAAAGAGGGAAAAGAGTGGTAACCAGGAGATGGGGCAAATAACAATATCAACACGGCTGGTAGACAAAGAAGTTGAGCTGATTTTTCAGGATAATGGTCTCGGTATTCCAGCAGCGGTTATAAACAAGGTTTTTGATCCATTTTTTACCACCAAAGGAGTTGGCAAAGGGACTGGACAGGGGTTAGCAATCTGCCACGATGTCATCACCAAAAAACATCATGGCACCTTAAAGGTATCTTCAGAACAAGGTATTGGCGCGACTTTTACAATCAGGCTACCAAGAGAAAAAAACGGTGGACATGTTTCCTGTGAAACCGAGCAAAACTGATAGAGAACTCAACTGTATTTTCTTCAGGGTGAACTATAGTGAAAAATCCTCTTTATAGTTGATAAACCGAACTTTCTTACAGTTATGCAACGATTGCTCCATAGAGACCAGAACAAATACACATACAGCAAAGTTAGCACATGTGGGGGAGGGATTAATTAAAAACCTTATGGATTGGGTTTAGGCGAGTGCGGGACTTTGGGTTTCTTCATGGTAATGCAAAGAAACTGCTCTCTCTTGTCCAGCTCATCCTGCACGTCATTATTGAAATATTTGCACCACGCCAAAGACCTGCTTTCAAGTGTCCCTGCTGCAAGGCTTCGATGCTGATTGTAGAATTCCGGAGGAATTTAAGAAGGCCGGGACTCTTTTCAGTACCCCCTCGAGGGGTGTAACTGTTCTACCCGGCGCAGCCTCAATATTCATTTTAGAAGGAGGAAGATTGGTTCTATGAAATAATCGACTTTTTATGCTTGTTCAGGCAAAGGGACAAGTGCGTCCTGAGAAAAGTGCATATCATTCGATTGCACTTCTGACAGAATCCTTTGAAAAAGATATTTCCTTGTTATTACCCCGGGCTTGTTCAACCATGGACAAGATTGTGGATCGCTGCGCGCTCACAATCTATCCTTATCCGTTAGCCTATTTATTTTGTAAGTTTAACATGTTACGCCAGAATTAAATGCGTTATTGGTCCATGCAACAAAGTTCTGATGTTAAATCATCTTTTTCCTTAAACACTTTTACTAACCCACATATTTTACACTTTCTTACCGGGATAATGTCTCCACATGTGCAACATTTTCCATCTAGAAAAATATTGTGGTCAATATTTAAAGGGTCATAAACAAGTGATGAAGATGAATTACATGAAGGACAATCGATAAATCCAAATGTTTGATTGTCACCCCTGAAGCCACAGGCTAGGCAAAGTAAATATTCATTGTCTGTTTCAATCCATGTTTCATTTCCACATTCGAGACAATGTCTTACAATATCATCTGTAATGTCATACGCACGATCTACGGCTTCATCAATGTAGGCAGATTCCTTGAGCATTTTCTCGTATAACTCAAATCCAACCAGTTCTTTCATACTGTTAGAAAGATATTGATGCCTTAATTCCAATGCATCTTGCCAGCTTAATTGATGTATTATCCTTACAATAAACCAAAATAATTCATGTTTGATATCATAATCAGGGTCAATGACCCCTAGATGCATTATTGAATTTCTATAATTTTGAAATTTATCTAATAAATATTTGTCATCTTGATCAATAATACAATTATCTTCTATAAATTTTTTCCCTTTCCAGAAAGGTATTGTTTTCAAGGTACCTTTGTTGAATATTTCAATAAGCTGTTCTTCATTTTTTGAATGGAATTTATGGTCAACTATTTCTTTCCAACCATTCTTGGATAAGATATTTAATTTTACGAGTAGCTCAAGTGATGCTTGCAAATTAATAACTGCTTGTAAAATATTTGTCGGATTTTGCTCTGATAAAGAATGTTCAATAGCATGACGAATATAAATTTTGAAAGTATTCTTTAGTGATTCGAGTAATTTTAACTTGAATTTATTCATTATATATTTTGAAGGCTAACCGCGGTGCTGACCTGCACCGTGGGCAGCGCAAGCAAGCGCAGCTTGGTTGTGATGGTCACGGTGTTGTTTTGCCTCAGTCGGAAATGGACTTTCAGACCGCCTGCTGTAAGTAACTATCGTGTTCCTTTGAAGACATGATTTCAGAGAAGACTTTCTGTCGTTTTTGCTTTCTCAGTTCTCTGGCTTCCTCAAGTTTTCTGTCTCGCTCTTTGAATATTTCTTGGTCTCTGCCATTCAGCTTGTCTGCTGGGGTAACGTAGCCAATAGCGCTGTGCAGCCTGACGGTGTTATAATGCACAATGTACTTTTCTACAATTCTGCGGGCATCGTCAAGGGAAAGTGGAACACCAGGACGAATGCATTCAGTTTTAATGGTTTTGTGGAATCGCTCCAGTTTACCGTTTGACTGAGGATAATAGGGCGAAGTCCGCACATGGGTCATCCCAGAGATCCGGATGAACTCCTTGAAATCTTTAGCAATGAACTGGGGGCCGTTGTCGGAAATTATCCGTGGTCTGGCTTCCGGATATTTCTCCTTGGCCCGTTGGAGGATGATTTCCACGTCTGTCTCAGTTATCTGCTCTCTGATCTCCCAATGGATGATAGAGCGACTGCAGCCATCCAGGAAGCTGCACAGGTAGTAGAAGGTGCCATGGATGTTGAGATAAGAGATGTCCACATGCCAATGTTCATGGGGACGCAGCGGCTGAATGAATCCTGTTCCTTTAAGAGATGATTTCTTGTTCCACTTCTGCAGCATACCTGCCTTTGTGAGAACACGCCAAGTACTTGAGGGACTGACTGCCACGATATCCTGATCCAGCATCATAAAGGTCAGCCGACGGTATCCCTCAAGCGGGTTGTTCTCGGCAAACTTGATAATGGCTTCCCGTTCCCAGAGTTCGAGCCAGAAATCACGGGGAATAGGGGCATTGTGTTCGTTCACTTTGCCGTACCGTTTGATC
>VMSP01000163.1 GCA_013792135.1 Desulfocapsa sp.
AATGATACCTTCGCACTGTGGGAGAAATCCCATATTGCCCTCCTTTATTATGGTTAGTTTGCCAAAACTATTATTACCATAAAGGGGAGGGCATTTTTTACTCTCACATCGTCAAGGTCTCTCTTTTTCTACGCTACCAATAATTTAACCGATCTGCATCAGCTTTTCCCCTCTGCGCCAAAGTTGTATGGGACCATCCTCAGATATTTTGATAACCAAGCCATAGAGTGAAGCGCTTTGGGCAGCAGCAGTTCTCCCACCGCCACCAGCAGCTGTGGCAAATCCTAGATCTATCAATGCTCCAGAATCCCTCACTACCCCAGAAGAGTCTATGATAGTCATACCATCTGACGTAACTGCAGCAGTGAAGACACCACTGCGATAAGCGTCCGCAACTGGCAGATTAAGGAGACGCTTCCGAAGTAATTTCCCTATGTCAGTATCATCGATTCCTCTTATGACACCTATTTCTTTCAAGGTGTGATCTGAGAGAATAATAAGGCCACCATGCCTGGTCGCAGAAATTCCAACGACAATCTTACAAAGAAGTTCCGCCGTATCGGATGAACTCAGATGCTCGGCAATCAGGGATGCAATACGTGGGAGTTCAATAAGCGTCCAACGTCCTCGCTGCCAACGAAGAATGCCGCCTGGCGCAAACAATACATCAACCTCTGAGTTGGGGGTTATGAATACTGCAAATGAACCTAGACTTGTACCCTCCAGCACAGAAATAAATTGTTCATGGGTACCGTGATATGATGATATCTGCTTTGTTGAACCTAGTTGTACAATACCAACACACGTTGCTGGTGGTTGTAAAAGAAATGCTGATTGAATCCCGTCAACATAGCGATAGGAAAGGGGGGCACTATAGAAAGTTGAGGTAAACTGAATATTGGGCGTGCTGGCAAAATGGAAACCCAGTGTTTTTATTTTCTCTAAAAATTCTTTGGTTGGTTTGTTAACATAGATTAAAGCACTGGTACATGGAGCACCTTCGTACCGTTGGTATGTAAGTTTTTTGGCAATTTCAATAACGTGCTGAACGTTATCAAAGTCAAAGTGTTTTGTGTGACCTCGAAGAAATCTTGCGACAGCAATATCAAAGGCGGTACTCATAATAACCGTTCTATGGTGGATACCATGTTTGGCATCATCGAATCCACTGACGAGTAATGTCACCCCCTCACATAATTGCATTAAGAAGCGTATCTCGATAGGTGAGAACTGAAGGGTCGGACGTGAAAACTGTAGAATAATAACATCGCCACCTCGATTCTTAAAACATAACAGGACATCACTTCCTTGATCTATCACGCCACCATTGCTTGGTATGCTTAGGTCTGAAATGCCTTTGATTCTGTTCTTGAAATAGGCGACATCCCTCCCTCCAAGAAAATCTTGAATCTGTGGCGCGAGAAGTCTAACTAACTTGAGTAATTGGTTGGAGTTCATATCTCGTCAGTGTTGTTTCAACATTAGTTTCAGTAAAGTGGACCCCTGAGTCAAGACAATTATGCACTGAGTTTAAGCTACACATTCAATTTCAAACACAGCTGGTCGGCGCTGCCCCGGTTTAGCCTCTGCTGGTACTTCTGATATTGACTCCACGGTTGATGGGACCCCTGTGGAGCGTAGCGGAACAGGGGTCCCATCAACCGTGCGTGGGTACTTGTCTACAATCATCGCTCCCCCGCCCATCGCGGTCTTATAAACGACATCAGGTGTTTTTTGCCCCAACGATTGATGTGGACGTTCGCTGTTATAAAAGGTGAAATATTCGGCCAGACCGACCGTCAATTCGATCATCGTTGTATAACCCTTCAGATACACGTCTTCATGTTTAACATTGCGCCAGAGTCGCTCGACAAAGATGTTGTCGAATGCCCGTCCCCTGCCATCCATGCTGATAGCAATGCCTTCGCGTTTCAGCACGCCTGTGAAGGCGTCGCTTGTAAACTGTGAACCTTGATCGCTGTTGAATATCTCAGGCTTGCCGTGCCTGCGTAAGGCTTCCTCTAGGCAATCAACACAGAACTCCGCCTCCATGCT
>VMSP01000049.1 GCA_013792135.1 Desulfocapsa sp.
CAATGATACCTTCGCACTGTGGGAGAAATCCCATATTGCCCTCCTTTATTATGGTTAGTTTGCCAAAACTATTATTACCATAAAGGGGAGGGCATTTTTTACTCTCACATCGTCAAGGTCTCTCTTTTTCTACGCTACCAAGATATTATCAAATTCCAAACCCGCCTGACGTAAAGACCTGCCTACAATTTTCCGCATGGTACTTGAGTCGTCCACCAATAAAACATTATTCCCCATAATAACCTCCAAAAGAAAATTTCTGATAAAATCAATCTCACAATCTTACATTGATAATAATTATCTTTTTCGTCAATGCTAATAATGAAAATGGATACTAAAATTCTCTCTTCAACACCTTATTCAACAATCCACCGCAAGAAATACCAAAACCTTATAGCCATGGAACAGAATTTGCATCACAAGAAACAAAACTTATTTTATAAAAAATATTATGAAAAAAAATGTCATTTTCCTTCTTATAATCATTCTGGTAACTATAACCGGACAGGCATGGTCAAAGCCGGTTATTACGCATATCAGCAAGAGCTACAGCTACAGTAGTGTCCAGCTCTTTTTCTCCTTCACTTCTCCCCCCAGATACACCATCTACAACAAGGAAAAACGAATAGACCTGACACTTTCTGACACCATTCCCGCCGACAAGCTAGTACTCCCTGAAACCGACGGAAAGATAGTCAAAATTTTGTCACTAGCAAAAAATAAAACAACCACTATTTCATTCTTTTTCCGTTACCCACCCCAAAAAGTTAATGTGGTTCCAGGGCAAGAAGCAAACAAGTTGACCCTTGACATCCTTCTAGGAAATGAGCTCACGACTACACGCCCATTTTCTGCAGACCGACTGCAAGGCATGTCCGTTTTACAACGCAAGAGCAAGGACTTATCAAATCCGATTAATGCATCACCTTACCCTGGAAATTGGAAGAAGTTTATAAAAGAGTATGAAACAGAGCTCAAGATTGAACCAGCCGTACAGTTTTCCATGGTTCCCTTTCCTGCTATCACCCTTCTTCCCCCTGACATGGAAGAAAACATTGCTCTCCTGCCATCTGAAATTATCGAAGGCGCCAGGCTGAAATCCTGGAACGACCTGATCCCCTTGATCATTGAACAGCTCAACAATGAAAAAAACCCTGAGAATAAGAAAAAATTGACCCTCACCTATGGTGACATCATTTTGCGCGCCGGAAACTTTCAAGAAGCATATAAACAATTCTACCTTTTATCGTTACAATATACCACAGAACCTATCAGTATTCTGGCAAAATATCTTCTTTTACGCTTGCAGGCAGAATATGCAGACCCCTATCTTGCCGATATTGAGTTAAAAGACCTCGAATCAAGGATGGATAAGAACAACCCGGCACTTCCCTATCTTATTCAGACCCAGATAGAGACTGCTCTGGCAAGCAAACAATTTCAACACATGGGCACACTGCTGAAAAGAGATGACGTCTCCTTACCAGCAAGGCTAGCACCGTTGAAGGCCTTACGTCAGGCAGATTACTGGCTGGCCACAGGCGACTTCATCAAGGCCCATGCCGGCTACCAACTTCTGGAAAAAACTGACATTCTGACCGAGGAAAACTCCTCACTCAATGGGTACTGCAGTGTCCTCTATCGTCACAAACAATTCAAACAAGCCGCTGACTGCTATGATCGCCTGGCCAAACAATCCTCAACCAGCAACCAGCAACTTGACATGATCAGTTTCCGCAAGGCCATGGCAAAACTCCATAGTACGTCAGGAGCCACACATGAGTCCGACATGATCAATGATTTTGCCCAGATTGAATCTGTCTACCCCAACACTGAGGCTGGAACGAGGGCGGCACTTAAACAGATCGATCTCAAGCTACTGACCTTAAAGAACTGGGAGAAACCAGCTCTAACATATTATCAGACCCTTGCTGAAACGGCTTCTTCTCGCTCGATCCGAGAAGAAGCGACCTTTAAGGTGGCCCTTGTTTACCACATACTTGGTAAGAACACCCAAAGTACGGATCTGCTCATGTCCTTTCTCAGGGATTTCAAGAGTGGCCCCCTGCATGAGACTGCACTTGCCCTGCTTATTGAGATCCTGCCGAATATCCTGAAAGAAGATATCAAAAACGGTAAGTACGTTGAGGCCCTGGTCCTGGCCAAACAAAATAGAGATCTGTTCATAAAAAACTGGATCGACATCAGCCTGCTCATAGACATGGCCGAGGCATACCGACAACTCGGTTTTTTTAATGAGGCTTCCAAAATGTATATCTATCTATTGGATGTCAGTGCCCAGGAAGACAAGGAACCTTATTACCTTCCCCTGATCAAACTCGCCTATGAGCAGGGAGACTATGAAGTGGTTGAAGAATATGCAGACCAATACGCTTATTACTACCCAAATGGCCAGGGTCGTGAGGAAGTCCTCTACCTACGATTGCAGAACCTCATGACTCATAATAAGTACAAAGAGGCTCTCACATTTTTGTCCGGGAACAACTTCAAGGACAAACGTTTTAAATCTCTCGAGGCAAATCTTTCCTTTCTCCTCAATGACTACGCCAGGACAAAAACCATTCTGGAAGAGATGAAGGTGACCCCTGCCACTAAACAAACAGATCTTCTTTTTATGCTGGCGGAGAGTGCCTATCAGCTGGGTGACATTCAAAAGGCGGAAGAGCTGTTGATTCCATTACAGCAAGACAGCTTACACAAAGACCAGGTAGTATTCAGACTGGCCGAGATTGCGCGAAAAATTGGACAAAAAGAAAGAGCGTTAAAACTTTTCACCCAGATTGTCGAAACAGGAGACAACCCTTTGTGGCAGGAATTAGCCAAGAAAGAACTGGCACTCACTGCTTTAACGCAATAAGCACCAAAAAAATCTTGAGAGATCAGTCTTTCTCAAAAAATCCAAAACACAGGCACAACGGAGGCGCTCCCAATGGAAAGAATATCTCTCTTTGATTCCAATATTAACCTTTTAAAAAAAACTCTGGATCTTCGTTCTGCTAATCAACGGGTTATCGCCTCAAATATTGCCAACGCCGACACCCCGGGCTACGCTCCATCCCATCTGGAGTTTGAGCAGGAACTTCAACAGGCAATCCAGGGAAAAGGATCGGCCCATGTCACCCATCCAAACCATATCCCCCTTGGCGCGTCAGATCTGAGCAGTGTTACCGGCACCATTGTCAAGGATCCCGACACAACAGGAATAGGCGATCAAAACGGCGTCAGCATAGATCGAGAGATGATGGACCTCTCGGAAAACGAGCTCATCTATGAGACTGCTGCCCAATTATTAAAGAAAAAATTAACCCAGTTAAGCTACGTCATTCAGGGTGGTCAATAAGTTATCGGGTATAAACAACCAGCGGCCCATTAAAAAACTACGTATTTTCTGTTCAAAACCTTAACAAGAGACAATAATGGATATTTTTAATACATTTGACGTGAGTGCCTCAGCTCTTAAGGCTCAAAGGATTCGTCTCGACACCATCAGTTCCAATCTGGCCAATGTGGAGACGACATCCACCCCTGAGGGTGGACCATATAAGAAAAAGTCCGTTTATTTCCAGAGCCAGTCACTTTCCTTTAAAGAACAGCTGGATGGAAAGCTCAAAAATAGCATTCAAGGGGTGGAGGTCTCAAAGATTCTGGAAGATCAGGACGAACCACAACTAATCTACAATCCGTCCCATCCCGATGCCAGAGAAGATGGTTATGTTGCCATGCCTAATGTGAATGTGTTAAAAGAGATGGTTGACATGACCTCAGCTACCCGGGCCTACGAGGCAAACACCACGGTTATTAAATCTGCCAAACGTATGGCATTAAAAGCGCTCGAGATAGGGAGATAACAGACCATGAGTATCCAGATAACCGGGGCTGGCGCACCCCTTTCACTGCGACCTGCCGACACCAGCGCTGTCTCCACCGCCAAAAATGGCTTTGCAGACATCATGAAATCCACCATCGACCAAGTGAATCAGGCTCAAAATAGTGGGGATAAAGCCATTGAGCAACTCAATACCGGCAACGCTGAAAGTCTGCACGAGGTAATGCTTGCCGTTGAAGAAGCAGATATCTCCCTGAAAATGCTGGTCCAGATGCGGAACAAGGCTCTTGCGGCCTACGAAGAAATAATGAGGATGCAGCTTTAATAACAGGGTTGATGCCTGCAGATTAGGAGCCGTTACGAAATAACATGGCCATTTACATCATTTCGTTACGGCTCCTTATGCCGCCCCGGGAAATTAAACGGCTATGTTATTTTTTTACAGCGGCTTAAAGGTTAACGGTCTTTAAAAAGGTTTTTTTCATGGCAAACGAAAACACAACTTCGCCACTCAACAGAGATACTGCTTCGGCAGAACGTCCCGAACGCAAGAATCTCCTGACATTGATCAGTGAATGGCCTCTTTCCCGAAAAATAGCTCTCGGGGCCGTTGCCCTCATCTCCATTGCTCTCTTTGCGGTTATCATCATCCAATCACAAACAGCCACGCAACAGCTGCTCTATGCCAATCTGGGTGAAGCCGATGCCGGGTCAGTAGTCAACTGGCTCAAAGGACAGAAAATCCCCTACCAGCTGAAGAATGATGGCAAGAATATCTGGGTCCCTGCCGACAAGCTCTATGAAACCCGCCTGGAGCTGGCCGCCAGCGGCCTGCCATCTGGAGGTGGAGTTGGTTTTGAGATATTTGACAAACAGAGTTTTGCTCTTACCGATTTTGTCCAGAAGGTGAATTACACCCGAGCACTACAGGGAGAACTCTCCAGAACGATCACCTCTCTGGCCCCGGTAGAATCCACCCGCGTCCATCTGGCCCTGCCGGAAAAGCGCCTCTTTGAAAACCAGCAGAAAGCGGCAACCGCCTCAGTTATTGTTACCCTTATGGCTGGCAGAACCCTTGATAAAGATCAAGTTCAGGGGATCATCCATCTGGTTGCCGGATCGGTAACCGGTATGAATCCTGAAAATGTCAAGATCATCGACGCGTCCGGCAAGGTCTTAAACGGTAACGAAAAAGACAATTCTGACCAGAGTGTCTCACTCGATATGCTTGCCTTCCAGCAGGAAGTTGAGCATCGGATGGAGACCCGGGCCCTGGAACTGCTTGACAAGGCCCTGGGAGTAGATAACTCCATGGTCAGGGTAACAGCAACCCTTGATTTTGCCAAAGTGGAAAAAACCCAGGAACTCTTTGACGCCGATGACCCGGTTATCCGCAGCGAACAAATGCAGCAGGAAGAGAGTGGTGGAAAAACCAGTGGAGGAGTGCCTGGTGTTGAATCGAACCTCCAGGGCAACACAGCTGACAAAACCAGCAGCACTCCCACTGCCAGCAAAACCTCCCGCACCACCAATTACGAGATCAGCAAAACAATCAGTAAAACCGTCACCCCTGTAGGCGGTGTCACCAAACTCTCTGTTTCCATCCTGGTCGCGGATAAAAGCATCCCCGGCAAGGACAAGGAACCGGCCACCAGCCAGCCACGGACAGAAGAAGAACTGAAATCCCTGGAGACCATGGTTTCAAGCGCTCTTGGACTTGTAAAAGAGCGAGGCGACAGTATCAACATCGTCTCCTTGCCCTTTACCGAGACACCAAAGGATATTACCATAGTTGAAGCACCACCTGCCAACATGCTGTATCAATACCTCCCTTTTACAAAATATGGTTTGATGGCCCTGGGTTCCTTGCTCACCTACTTTCTTCTCATCCGGCCTCTGATCAAAACGATGAAAGGGGAAGTCACCCGGCATAACAAAACCGTGGCCGACTTGGAGCGGGAACAAGCAACCCCTCCTCCGATCGAGGAAGAACCTTTACCTGAAATCCTGCCTGATGAAATGATCCTGCACTTGCGCAAGGAGATCGCCAGAAACCAAGTACCAACAGCCTATATAATCAAGAACTGGATACAGGAAGGATAGTTTATGAGTATCAAAACCCTTACCGGAATCAACAAAGCTGCAGTCCTGCTCATCTGTCTGGGCGAAGATGCCACAGCTAAGATATTTCAAGAGTTGTCCGACGATGAGATCCGCCAGGTGACCCGTACCATGGCCACAATTGACCATATCCCCGAGCACATAAAGGACAAGGTATTTGCCAGTTATAGTGAGACCCAGCAGGAGCTTGCCGGTCTTTTTGTCAAAGGAGCCGAGTTTGCCAAAAATGCCATTGCGGCCTCGGGTTCCGAGGAACGCACCATTGAGCTGATGGAACAGTTCGTCTCCGGCACCGAAACGCGCCCCTTGGAAACCATTGCTCTAATGCACCCCAAGATGGTTGCCGGACTGCTGGAAAAAGAACATCCCCAAACCGTGGCCCTGATCCTCTCCACCCAGCACGTTGAGCATGCCAGCGAGATCCTTGCCAATTTGCCCGAAGAACTCCGGGCAGATGTCATCTACCGAATCGCCAAGATTGAAAAAGTTTCGCCTGAGGTTATTACGCGCATTGAAGATGCCCTGCATCGTGAGATCGGGCTGGTTGCCGGTAAAGAGCAGAAACAGGTCGGCGGCCTGGATAAGGTTGTAGATCTGCTTGACCATTTGAAAAACAGCATGGACGTGGAAATACTTGAGGACATAGAGCAAACTGATCCGGATATGGCAGAAGAGATCCGCAAGCGCATGTTCACCTTTGAAAATCTGGTGGCACTCGATGGTCGCTCACTGCAGATGATTCTCCGTGAAGTCAGCAACGACTCTCTGACCCTGGCATTGAAAACGGCTTCTGAAGAGATGAAAGAGAAGATCTTTGCCAATATGTCGTCCCGCGCCGCAGATATGATCCGGGATGACTTGGAGGCCATGGGCCCGGTACGCCTCTCTGAGGTCGAGACCATGCAGCAGACTATCGTCAAAATCGCCATGAAACTCCAAGAGGAAGGTAAATTGGTTATTGGTTCTGGAGGTGGTGATGAGCTTGTCTAAAGTTTACAAGAACTCGGAATCATTTGTGCCGGAACAGATATTACCCCGTCAGGAGCATCCTATTGAACCAGTCTGGCAGGAGTTGGATGCCGGGCTCCCTTCTCTGAGCGGACATCAGAAGTCATTTATCCCGGACAAAAATGGTGGGTATGAAATAATTTCCGACAAGCACTCCTTAGCACCTCTAACTCCCGAACAACTTTCAGATGAAACGAGCACACTTTCATCTATGCCGCCATCCCCAGCTGACAAGAACAAGGAAGCCCCCCCGGCCCCGCCCATAGATCTTGAGCCAATCCGTAAAAAGGCATTTGCTCAAGGTGTGCTTGAAGGAAGACGCCAGTCTGATGAAGATTTTGGAACCTGCGCCCTTACTCTTCGTTCTGCTTGCGATCAGTTGACACATCTCCATGAGACCATCTTACGGAACAATCTTGCTGAAATGCACAGCCTGATCATGGAAATCGCCGAGAAGATTATCCGCCACTCAATGCGAGAACAAAGTGACACAATTTTAGCCACCATTGAAGACGCCATTCGCCTTGCTGTCAAATCAGAAGAATTTCAGATCCGGGTAAATCCCGAAGATCTGGAAATCATCAAGCAAAAGAAAAAAGAACTCATCGAAGAGATCAGCGGCCTGGACAATATTGTCCTCAAAGCAGACAGCTCCGTTGATCGCGGAGGCTGCCTTCTGGAATCAGTCAACTGCACAGTAGATGCCACAATCAACAGCCAGTTGCAAGTAATCCAAGAGGCTTTGGAAGCAGAATCTGAATCCACGCCTGTAGCCTCCAGTTATCTTGGAGAGCCATAAGGTATCTAGGCCATGATCTCTCTCGCCTCCACCATAGCCAATATCAACCCCATAAAAGTATGGGGAAAAGTCACCCGTATCGTAGGACTCGTGGTCGAAGGATACTGTCCCGCATCCTCCCTTGGCTCCCTTTGCCAACTGACCCCGCTTGGCAAGGGCAGTGAACCTGTCTATGCCGAGGTCGTCGGCTTTAAGGACTCGCGCGCCCTACTCATGCCTTTAGGTGAGCTACGGGGGTTAGGACCAGGCAGTCAGATCAGAGTCATCAAAGACAGTGCTACCATCCATGTGGGCGACACTCTGCTGGGAAGAGTTATCGATGCCATGGGACATCCTTTGGACGGATTTTCACCCCCTTTACTGACCCACGAGAAGCCCATCTATTCTCTCCCACCGGGGCCAATGCAAAGAACAAACATATCCGAGCCTTTGGATCTTGGCATCCGCTCCATCAATGGTCTCACCACATGCGGCATGGGCCAGCGCATGGGAATCATGGCCGGCTCGGGGGTAGGAAAAAGTGTACTCCTTGGCATGATGGCCAAGTACGCCAGGGCCGATATCAATGTCATTGCCCTCATTGGTGAACGCGGACGTGAGGTGCGGGAGTTTATCGAGCGCGACCTGGGAAAGGAAGGGCTGGCTCGCTCAGTAATCGTGGTGGTCACCTCGGACCAATCGCCACTGCTGCGAATGCGCGGAGCCTTTGTGGCCACTGCTATTGCCGAATTCTTTTGCGGTCAAGGGAAAAATGTCCTGCTGATGATGGACTCTGTGACCCGTTTTGCCATGGCCATGCGTGAGATCGGTCTGGCCGTTGGTGAACCTCCCACCACCAAGGGTTACACCCCCTCTGTCTTTGCCACCCTCCCGAAACTTTTGGAACGCGCCGGCCGCTTCAGTGGAAAGGGATCAATCACAGGGCTCTACACGGTGCTGGTGGATGGTGACGACATGACCGAACCAGTTGCCGATTCAGTACGTTCCATTCTCGATGGCCATATTGTTCTGTCACGCGACATTGCTGCCAAGAATCACTATCCGGCCATCGATATCCTGGGTTCAGCCAGTCGGGTGATGCGGGATATCACATCCCCTCGTCATCAAGAACTCGCCGGCCAGGCCAGAAGCATTCTGGCAACCTACAAAGAGGCAGAAGACCTCATCAATATAGGTGCTTATGCCAAAGGATCTAATCCGAAAATTGATTATGCCATCACCCGGATCGACGCTATCAACGATTTTCTGCAACAGGGGATAAACGAAACAACACCCTTGAAACAGACCATTGAACAACTTGGTGAACTGCTCAGCGGTAGAAAGGATGAAGCTGAACAGAAAAAAGACCGCAGGAGTGTAGACCAGATCAATGCACGATGAGTATTGATCATTCATTTTCGACTCAACCTCATGTGTTTACCGCTAAACGATGAAGCCCTTTACCTTGGACACAGTACTCAAGCACAGAAAAAACCTGGAAACTCAAGCCATCCAGCGTCTTGTCAAGGCTCGGGAAGAAAAGAATAATGCGCAAGACCAACTTAATAAGGAAGAGGGTATCCTGGTAACCCTGATTGAGACTCTCAACAGAGAACAAACCCTGGGGATTGATGTGGTCAAGCTGGTACAATTCGAGCAACGAATTAATTTGATTGAAAAACAAGTATTAGTATTACGAACCATTTTGCAGAAGAAAAATGAGGCCCTAAACCAGGCCCAGGTGCACTTGATCAGCAAAAGCAAAGACCGAAAAATAATGGAAACTCTACAACAAAAACAAGATCAGGCCTGGCGACAATATCTGAACCAGAAAGAAACTGCCACTCTTGACGAGATTGCCGTCATCTTTCACGGCAGAGAATGAATAACCTCTACCCCTGCGACTCAATAATGAAAACAACATTCCTCTCTCTTTTTTTATTCTGTTTGTCTCTAGTAAGCTTTTCTTTTCCAACAATATCAATAGCCGTAGAAGGACAAAAAGAGGTGGCAACTTCAGAGAAGACAACACCAACAACGGAATCTTCTCAGAAAAATTCCTATTCCTCGGTGGAAGAACGCCGACTCTATAATACCCTTGAGCTTGAAAGGTCTGGCCTGCAGGAAAAAATAAAAGTATTGGCCGATAAGGAAAAGGAACTAAAGACCTTGGAACAGGAGGTCGATAAGAAATTTGAACAAATGGATAACAAGATTCGGGAGCTCAAGAAGGTTCAGCAAAAGACTGAAGAGCTGCTTGCCCTGAAAGATCAAGCCGAACTGAAAAAAATAAAAGAATTGAGCAATATATACGCCAAGATGTCCCCGGAAAAAGCCGCTCTTGTCTTGAGCAGTCTAAAAGATCAACAATTGGCAGCCGACCTCATTAACAACATGAAGACTAAATCTGCAGCCAAGATTTTGGAACAACTGGATAAAATGAAAGCAGCCACCTTGACTACAACCTTGTCCACCCTGTCAACGGAGTAGAGAACTATGGAAGCGTCCCTCTTAGCTGTCACACCAGTGCCAACGCCGCCACAGGACGCGCCGTCTCAAACAACTACGACTACAGATGAGGCAACCACCTTTACCACATTCCTGTCAGCTGCCAAAACAGCACATAAAGATAAAGACATCCCGAAAGAAACGGAAGATCTTAAGTCTGAATCCATAGTAGATTCCCCTACCCAGCAGGAAATGCTCTTGCCGGCAGAGCTGGCCGCCCTTGCTTCCCAGAGCATTCCTGTTCTGAACACCAGTCAGCTTGTTCCAGAGCAGGACATCACAGCAACATTTACCAGTATCTCGGATACATTGCCTGAACAAAACATCACTACAACTTTCTCCAGTATCTCAGATACCGAATCCTCTAGTATTCTCGCCCCAAGCGACCTCAAACAATTCCAGGCAATGCTGGCAGCAAAAGGGCAGACCTCCACAGACTTTTCCCCTGTACCGAGCAAAGAACAGTCAGCAGGATCTGTTAACAAAACAGAATCCCTTTTAACCCAACAATTACAAGCAATTCTTACAGGTGACTCCCGCGACACCATTGCCATCCACACTCCTTATCAATCAGCACCGAATGAAGGTCTGAACGCTCTTTCATCCCCCTATCTCCAATCCGCCAACAGCATAACAGTCAGTGTTGCGATGTCAGCTTCTCATGTGGCTATGCCGGAGAAAGTTGTTGACATAACAGTGGCAACAAAATCTCTTGAGAGTGTCCACCAAAATGTGGAAGAACAATACCTGAATGCAAAAATTGTGGCCCTTGCTGACAAAAACAATGCCAAAAACCAACAGCAAGAGACCGGACAGCAAGAGAACAGCACTAATCAGCAAAACACTCCCACTCTAACATCTTCACTCAACAATAACGAACAAACAGGCCAGTTCATTATCACCACTCCGGTAGTGCAAGCATCTGCCTTAACGCCGACCAGTAGCCCTACTTCTTCCCCTGCGACTTACTTACCAGGCGTCCCGATTGCCGCCGAAGAAATCATCACTCATCTTGTTGACCGCTTCAGCACCAACCCCCGTCTGCAAACCAGTAAGATCAGCCTTAATCTCAATCCAGCCGAACTGGGAGCCCTCAAAATTGATATCCTAGTCAAGGGTGACTCCATCAAGGCCCATATCACTGCCAACAGTCAGCAAATACAGGACACTATTGAAAAGAATATGCCCAAGCTCCGAACCATCCTTGAACAGCAGGGATTCACCATCGAAGAATTTCAAGTGACCTTGGCATCAACAAACTCTGACTCCAATAATTTTTTCCAGCAACAATTCTCTTCCAGACAGGATTCAACACCACAGAAGACACTCACCAATAATGAAATTTCTTTTGATATCTCCCTGAATTCTGCAGAAGAGATTCTGAGCAACCCCTCCATGGACTCAGGCATTAACCTGAACATATAAGAGAAATAGCTATGACTACGATTTCCTCTGAGACATATACGTTTCCCACCGCAGCGACCAGCAGCGCCGGCACCACATCTTCTGTCGCCAAGAAAGAAGACATTATGGGCAAAGAGGATTTTCTCACCTTGCTGGTGGCCCAATTACAAAATCAGGACCCACTTAACCCCGATGACGCTACTGAATTTACCTCCCAGCTCGCCCAGTTCAGCTCCCTGGAACAACTTACCAACCTGAATAAAAGCATGGAAGGACTGACCACTGCCCAGGCTAATTCTGAAAAACTCTCTGCCCTTAGTCTGATTGGTAAAGATGTTTCCTACAACGGAAGCTCGTTTACCTTTGATGGTGAACCGGTTGGGGTAGGGTATCAACTTGATGGCACTGCAACAAGTGTCACCCTTTCCATACAGGATGCCGATGGTAAAACGGTCCACACCCTGCAGGCATCGGCCACAGAACTGGGTGCCGGTAATCATTTTATCACCTGGGACGGAACCGATCAGAACGGAAATCTCATAGCTGATGGTCAATACAAGATTGTTCTCGAGGCCAGAGCCGCAGGAGAAGATTCCAGTATTGCCGCAGCCCCTCTCGTCAGATCAGAAGTGACGGGTGTTGATTTAAGCAGTGGGATGATATCCACCAAGGACGGTGAGGTTCTATTCATGAATATTATAGGGGTCTCTGAACCAGAAATTAATTCACCAACAACGGTCACAGGGATTGTGGCCTCTTTACCCGCTGATAATACTGCTTCCACGGATGATGGGCAGACGGCACAGGAACTTATCGATCTTTTCATTCAACAAACCCAACCCTGACCCGGTAACCATCAGGAATCACCGGAACATTAAAGGAGGCATCATCCATGGGTATTGCAAGTGCAATGTACAGCGGAATCAGCGGACTCAACACCAATTCACAGGCCATGACTGTTATCGGTAATAACCTGGCCAACACCAACACCATTGGATTCAAGGGTTCCCGCACTATTTTTTCCGACCTACTCTCAAGTACTATCGTTGGTTCTGGAGGTACATCTCAGGTTGGACGTGGAGTCGGCGTATCAAAAGTTGACAGTATCTTCAGCCAGGGCACCTTTGAATCCACTGAATCCAACACTGATTTAGCCATCGAAGGAAACGGTTTCTTCATGCTGAAAGAACCTGGAAACGATACCACCTTTTATTCACGAGCCGGGGCCTTTCGCTTTGACGAAGGGGGCAACTTGGTGAACCCCGAGGGACTCCGGGTTCAGGGGAAAGGTTTTAACGTCAATGGCGAGCTCATCGCTGGTGACCCCACAGATATTCGCGTAGAAAGCGTGGGACTGATTCCGTCAAAGGTGACCGATAGCATAACCATAACCAGCAACCTTGATGCCAGCACAGTTCCCATTGCCGCGGCCATAGCCTTTAACCCGGCAGATGCAGATACCTACGACTATGCCGCTTCTACCCAGACCTATGACTCTCTGGGCAATCCCCATCTGGTGACCACCTATTTCCGCAAAGACCCCGTTATTAGCCCCCCAACCTGGAATTGGTACTGGGGTGCGGAAGATACCTCAGTTCCCCCCCTTCCCCTTGGGAATGTGGCCGGAAGCGCTCCCATGGGATCAATCATTTTCACCGCTGATGGCCAACTGGATACAACTATTGCCGGCAACGGTACCGGGGCCATTGCTGCGGCTGATCTCGATTGGGCCAATGGTTCCACCCCCACCGGCATAGACTTGACTTTTGACACCACTCAATTTAATAATATCTCAAAAGTTATTTCTCAAGAGCAGAATGGCTATGCTTCGGGTAATCTCACCAATGTCACCGTTAACAACGAGGGCATAGTTGTCGCATCCTATTCCAATGGACAACAAACAAAAATTGCTAACATTACCCTGGCCAAATTCACCAACCCTAATGGGCTCGAACTGGTGGGCAACAACCTGTTTCTTGCCTCCGACATCTCCGGTGTTCCTCGAGTCGGCCTTCCTGGACCAGAATTGGGTAATATCTTCACTAACTCTCTGGAACAGTCTAATGTGGATATGGGCAAAGAATTTGTAAATATGATCACCGTGCAACGTGGTTTTCAGGCCAATTCAAAAATCATCACCACCGTTGACGAACTGCTTGGTGAATTGATCAATCTTAAACGATAAAATAAAAAGTTTAGTCATTTTTTTGACAACAAAAAGGGCCATTGGTATTATCATATCAATGGCCCTTTTTACATTCTGTGGATCTCCATCAACAAAAACATCTTTTTCCACCCTTTACCAACATACCCGGCCATTTCTTACCTTTATAAAATATTTTGGAATAGAAATTGCAAACTTGAGTTTTATGCAATTAAACCGTATGATGCATAAAATTTAGAAGCTGCCATAAAATGGCTACGACATCCTTAATCATTTCGTCACAGCTTCTTATGTTGGTTACTATATTTCAAAGTTACGGTTATATTTAATCAACAGACGTATAATAAACCTCAAAAGGTGACCGATAGACAGTCTCTTGTCCAAGCAGCCTTGTTTTTACTTTTTTTCAATCTACCTGGAGGTAGCATTTCTTGGATCTCTCAACCATTATTGGGATGGTTGTTGCCTTCACCCTGATGCTTTGGGCAATCATGGCAGGCGGCCCCCTTTCCATATTTATCGATTATCCATCAATGGCCATTGTTTTTGGTGGTACCATCGGCACGGTCTTTATCCACTATCCTTTTGCCAACGTCTTCGGGGCAATCAACGTGGCCAAAAAGACTTTTCTTCACAAAGAATCCTCTACTCATGAACTGATTATTCAACTCATGGAGTTCGCCAACAAGGCCCGCAAGGAAGGGATCCTCTCCCTGCAGGGCATGATGGACAAAGTCAATGACGCTTTTCTGCTTAAGGCCATGCAGATGGCTGTTGACGGACAGGAACCTGAAACACTGCGCCGTATGCTTAACACCGAGATCAGCTATGTCCAGGAACGACACAACATGGGAGCGGCTATTTTCACCGCCCTTGCCACATATTCCCCAGCCATGGGCATGATTGGTACCTTGATCGGCCTGGTACAGATGCTGCAAAATATGTCCGACCCGAATTCTATCGGTCCGGCCATGGCCGTTGCCCTGCTGACCACCTTTTACGGCGCTGTTCTTGCCAATGTCCTCTTTACGCCTATGGCTGGAAAACTCAAAACTCGGTCCGCCTCTGAGGTACTCCTCAAGACTTTAATTATTGAAGGTATGCAGTCTATTCTTTCCGGGGAAAATCCCCGCATCATGGAACAGAAGCTACATGCATTTATTGCCCCTAAACTAAGGGAATCAACCTTTAAAAAATAATCCAGGTTCATCCCATGGCTGACGAAGAACAAGAACAAAAATGTCCGGAATGTGAAGCTGGAGCCCCTGCATGGATGGTCACGTTTGCCGATATGGTCACCCTGCTGCTCACCTTTTTCGTCCTCCTGGTCTCCATGGCCAGTATGGATCGCGTGAAATTTGCTGCCGCTTCGGCCTCGATCAAAAACGCCTTCGGCACTGGTGCTGGTTCAGCCTCCCAAGCAGAATTCAAGATTCAAACTATTCCGTCTGTACCCAGCACCCAATTTGCCCCCATTCAAAGTGACTCAATAACCAAGATTCAAAAACGCATTGAGACAGAGATTAAAGGGCTTAAAATCCAAAACTCTGTGGAACTGATCCAAAAAGATGATGACACAATCATTCTTCGCCTTGATGAGTCCGTCCTCTTTAAACCCGATCAATCCAAGGTCTCTCCAGAGGCCTACCCCCTTTTGCGTCAAATTGCTGACATCATCCGTCCCATTCCTATGCGCCTGCGCATCGAAGGACATACCGATGACACAATGGTCCCTAAAAGTGAAAGTGATAATTGGGATCTCTCCATTGACCGCTCTGTCTCAGTGCTCAGATTTTTTACAAAAAGTAAACTTCTGCCCCTTGACCGAATGAGCGCAGTGGGCTATGGCTATGAACGACCCCTTGTACCTAATACTTCAGAACAAAATCGTGCCAAGAACCGCCGGGTCGATTTTGTACTGCGCGCCAACACGAGGCTGGGACTGGGCAACAACGGGACCAAGGCTGGAGAGATCCCACTCTAATTTTATACCTAAATTATCTACCAGCTACAGAACATAACGTACGTTTTTTTCTTTCAACCTAAAGGACTCACCAAACATGGCTGACAAAAAAGATGCCAATAAACCGGAAGACACCTCTACCGACCAAGGCTCCAAGAAAAAAAAACTCATTATTATTGGTGGAGCAGCCCTGCTGCTCATCATCATTCTCGGTGTCACAGCCTTCTTTCTGCTGAAAAAAAGCAACTCCAGCAAAGAGACACCAGAAAAGTCCGAGGCTGCTGTTCAAGTGCCAAGTTTGAATCCACCTGCAGCCATTGGACCTATGATTGAAATAAAGGAGTTTATTGTCAATATCATCAGTGAAGTGGACAGACACTATGTAAAGGCCTCCTTAACCATTGAGCTCGTCAATAACCCGACAGTGGTAGATAACAACACAAAAGCAACCGGTAACGATCTGGCCAAGGAAGAAGCCACTCAGCGTATGGCTCAGATTCGAGACAGCATCCTCCTTCTGATTGGTAACAAAACCTATGAAGAACTCCAGGATTTGCAGGGAAAGAAACAGCTTAAGGCTGAGCTGGCCAGTAAAATTAATTCGATCCTCCGAAACGGCCAGGTTAAAGAGATCTACTTCACAGATTTTGTGGTCCAATAAGTATGGCTGCTCAGGTGGCTAGCTTGTAGCTTCACCGACTGTCAACGGCCCCCTACTAACTATCCACCTGCTCGTTAAAACAATCGTCATAACTACCAATCGTCTACATATTAATCGGGGACAGCAGTGGAACCAATCCTTTCCAAAAAAGAAATTGCGGATCTACTTTGTGCCATCAAAGAAGGTCAGATTTCCACCGATGCGACAGGCCAGGAGCAAACGGCAAAATTTTCCAACGCCGAAGCAATCAATCTCTTTCATACATCTACTAAAAGCAGCCACCAACTGCGAATTCCCAATTTTGACATCATCCTCGATTCTTTTGCTCAGAACTATTCTATCTCACTGACCAATCAACTGCAGAGAACCTTCACCATCAGTCGTATCGACATAGAATCTGCCATTTTCCACGAGTTCATGACCGATCAAAAAAACTCTGGAGCCATAGGAGTACTTAATATTGAGCCGTTAAAATATGGCTCCCTGTTAATCTTTGATCAACAGCTTTCTTTCACCATGATCGAGATCATGCTGGGTGCATCCAGTGAGATTGAGCCTTTAAAACTGGATCGCAAACTGACTACCATTGAGCTCAACATCCTCAAGTCAGTAATGACCAAGGCCTGTGAAAATCTGACCAAGGCCATGACCCCCTTAATTAATCTCCATTCTTCACTCATCAAGGTTGAGAATAATCCCAGACTGGTATCAATCACCGACCCCGAGTCAGAGGTTCTTATCTGTCGTTTCAAGGTTCAGATTGGAAGTCTGTCTGGTGAATTAAAGATGCTTTTCCCCGTCGCCACCCTGGAACCACTCAGGGAGAGGCTCAAAGATCTACTCTCCGTCAGAACCAGCAATTTCAGTGAATGGTCCGAACGAATAATTGATGAAATTCTGGAAATGCCAACCACAATCATTGCTCAATCCGGTACTTTAACCTTACCCCTTCATAAAGTACTTTCTTTTAAAAAAGGTGATATTATCCCACTGGATTATGACCCCAATACCCCATTGAAGGTGCTCATTGAAGACAATATAAAATTTTTTGCAAGACCAGGCATGCACGCCGGAAAAAAAGCAATCAGCCTGACCGGTGCTTACAGATAATCGTCTGGTATACAACAATGCCTGAGCGGATAATCTCAAGAAACAAACCATAAAATCAACAAATGTGAATACGATGAACGGAAAGCCAGACCCTGAAGAGCTGAAAGAGCTCCTACAAGACGATAAAACCCTCCCGACAAATCCAGGAATTCACAAACAGTCCCCAACCACGTCACACAGTAAAGATGGGAGTAACCGTGGGCTTGAATTTCTTTACGATGTCCCTTTGCAGATCTCTGTTGAACTGGGACGCAGTAAAATCCTGCTTCGCGACCTTTTGAAGATGGGAGAGGGCTATGTCATCGAACTTGATAAATTGGCGGGGGAACCTTTAGACCTCTACGTCAACTCCCGCCTCATTGCCAGAGGGGAAGCGGTGATGGTAGGAGACAAATTCGGTATAAGGCTAACAGATGTGGTCAGCACAGCTGATCGCATCGAAAATCTCGGGTAACAAGAAGAGTTGAACGTAACATGCGCCTCATCCTAGCCCTCATTGTTTTCGGCCTGTCAGCAACATGCGCCTTTGCCGGGACAGAATCGCCCTTTTCGTTTTCCGCTACGCTCAGACTTTTCTGGGGACTGCTCATCGTCTTTGGTGTCCTCCTTATTGTTTACGCCCTGGCCAAAAAAAAACTTTCTTTCCTGAACGCTGGTAGCGGCAAGGGTGCCATCACCATTATTGAGATGCGCCATCTGATGCCCAAGAAATCACTCTGTTTGATTAAAGTTCGAGACCAGGAATATCTTCTGGGACTGGGAAATGACCAGATCAATCTGATTGCCGCGATTGAACCAGTGGATAAAAAAAACTTTGCCACAACACTTACGACTGCAGCATCAGATAAAGGTATCCTTGAAGATGACAGCACACACTGAACGATCACGCACCCTACTGATCAGCGAACTGATACTGGGAACAGGCCTTCTTCTCCCATCCACATGTGCCGCCGTTGGCCTTCCAACCATCACCTTCGGGGTAGCTGATGCCAACACTCCGGAACAGGTATCAACGGCTATTCAGGTCCTCTTTGTCCTGACCATCCTCTCGATTGCCCCGGCCATCCTGCTCATGACCACCTGTTTTACCCGGATCGTCATCGTTCTCGGTTTTATCCGTCAGGCCATGGGCACCCAGAACATGCCACCCACCCAGATCATCATCGGCCTGTCCCTGTTCCTTTCCTTTTTTATCATGTCACCTACCTTCAACACCATCAACGAGAAGGCCCTGCAACCGTACATGAAAAAGAGCATTACTCAAGAGCAGGCCTTGGAACAGGCCATTGGTCCCATGCGCACCTTCATGTTTTCGCAGGTAAAGGAAGAAGAGTTGACCCTTTTGGCCGGCATCACCCTGAACAACAAACCCTTTGATCAGAACGATATCCCCACAATGACCCTGATCCCGGCCTTTATGCTTTCTGAGCTGAAAAGGGCCTTCCAGATGGGGTTTATGATTTATGTCCCCTTTCTGGTCATTGACATGATAGTCGCCTCGGTCCTCATGTCCATGGGCATGATGATGCTGCCGCCGGTCATCATCTCCATGCCCTTTAAACTTCTACTCTTTGTACTGGTAGACGGATGGGGACTGATTGTCGGCTCGTTGGTTCAAAGTTTCAAATAATATAACCATGCTACACAAATCAGAATAACTATTTGTTTTACAATATTTTTTCGCAAGATCAGTCTTGATTCGTGAACAAACTGAACAGCTAGCAAAGAATTGACGAATCCTTCGTGGTTCAGTCAAAAACTTAAGATTTAAGAGTGTCCCATGTCTCCTGAATTTGTCATCGATATCGCCAGAAAGGCCATCCAGACCACCCTCATGATCGCAGCGCCCATGCTGCTGTCCGGGATGATCATCGGCCTTCTTGTCTCCATCTTCCAGGCCGCCACTCAGATCAACGAACAGACCATGACCTTTATCCCCAAGATCGTTGTTGTCTTTCTCTCTCTGCTCATCTTTGCCCCGTGGATCATGCACACCATGATCGCCTTTACTATGGGCATTTTTGAGTCCTTAGCCAGTTTTTAATAACAGTGCGGAACGCCTGTGGATCTCCAGCTAATCCCTGTTCATCAATTTCAGATTTTTCTGATCTGTACGGCCAGAGTCGCTGGATTCATCGGCGCCATCCCTGTCTATTTCGGCAATCAGACCCCGGCCAGGATCAAGGTCACCTTAGTCTTTACCATCTCTCTGCTTCTTTTCCCTATCCTCTCACCCGGTCTGCCAACGATCAGCTTCGAACCAATTTCCTTCCTCCTGCTCACCGTCAACGAGACACTTCTGGGCCTGCTTATTGGTCTTATGTCTCGATTGGTATTTACCACAGTTGAGTTTGGCGGAACAATAATAGGCTACCAGATGGGGTTTGCCGCTGCCAATGTCTTTGACCCACAGCACCAGAACCAGGTTTCCCTGATCTCCCAGTTCCAGAACGTATTTGCAATTCTCATTTTTCTGGCGCTCGACGGTCATCATATCTTCATCAAGACCGCCGCCAGATCATATCAGCTTCTGCCTCCCGGCAATCTCAATCTCTCAGGAGAGGCTATCCCTTATCTCATGGAACTCACCTCCAGGATGTTTACCTTGGCCGTCCAGTTCAGCGCTCCTGTCCTTGTTGTCCTCCTCCTTTCAGGACTTATCCTCGGTATCCTGGCTCGGGTCTTTCCTCAGCTCAATGTCTTTCTCCTCTCTTTCCCCCTGAATATCGGTATCGCCTTTATTGTCATTGCTTTGACTCTTGACATGGTCACCAGCCTT
This sequence comes from Desulfocapsa sp., assembly GCA_013792135.1. GTDB lineage: Bacteria > Desulfobacterota > Desulfobulbia > Desulfobulbales > Desulfocapsaceae > UBA2270. Next base: position 20,344 of record VMSP01000049.1, read on the forward strand.
TTAAGACGGGAATTTGACGCGATAGGGGAACGCATTCTTACGCTGTTGCAATATCTGTGAAACCAATCTCGTGCAACTCTATTAAAAACTGATCTCCCGCGAGGCGCTGAGGCACAGAGCAATACAAATAAGTTTTGCTCTGTGCTAAGTGCTTCTGCGGGGAAAAATTTTACAATAAAATTATTTATAAACCATGGCCGAAGAAGCCCCTACCGGGGGAGAACGCTCAGAAGACCCGTCAGCAAAGCGACGGGAAGATTTCCGTCAAAAAGGGCAGGTTGCCCAGAGCAAAGAGGTCCAGACGGCCGCTCTTTTCAGCCTGACTCTGCTTTTCTGGCTCCTTTACATGCCCCACTTCTGGGATGGACTTACCACCCTGGTGGGCTCAATCTGGAAGTCCGCCGAGCAATTTCAGGGGACCCCCTCTGCCACAACAGGCCTGTCCGTTCATATCGTCAAAGAAGTGGGCCTTCTGCTGACCCCATTGTTTGTACTGGTGCTGATCATTGGCTTTTTCTCCAGCTTCTTTCAGTTCGGCTGGCTGCTCACCGCCAAACCCCTCATACCTGATTTCAGTAAACTTGATCCTATTGCCGGCATGGGCCGTCTCTTTTCCAAACGCTCCCTGATTGAAAGCATCAAGTCGATAGCCAAGATCACACTCATCGGCTGGATTGCCTTCTCCACTGTCTTGGCCAAGTTCAACGAGGCATTGATCCTGGTGGACACCAGCACCAGCGCCATCATGACCTTTCTGGCCAAGACAGCCGCTCTCATTCTGTCAAAGGTCTGCGCTCTGCTCATCTTTCTGGCCTTCATTGATTTCCTTTATGTTCGCTGGGAGATGGAACAAAAGCTGAAGATGACCAAACAGGAACAAAAAGAGGAATTCAAAGAAAGTGAAGGTGATCCTCACATTAAGGCCCAGATCAGAGCCCTGCAACAACAAATGGCAAAGAAAAGGATGATGGCGGAAGTTCCCAAGGCCGATGCGGTTATCACCAACCCGACCCATCTTGCAGTAGCCATAAAATATGACCCGGCAGCCATGGCCGCCCCCATAGTTGTCGCTAAAGGCGCAGATTTTGTAGCCATGCGTATCCGTGAGATCGCCCGAGAAAACAACGTCCCCTTGATCGAAAACCCTCCCGTGGCCCGATTATTGCATAAACTTGACTTGGGAGCCGCTATTCCCGAAGAGATGTTTAAGGCAGTGGCCGAGATTCTGGCCCATATCTATTCACTCAAAGGCAAGAGCCCCAAATAAGTCCTTAGATTGTTGCAATTGAAAGAGCTCTGCTGACGCCTAAAAACTATCCAGAAACAATTCGTATAATGGAACTGACAGCAAAACAACAGATACTCAGCGGACTGCATTGGAAAAACCTTTTGCAGCGCACTGATATCATGGCGGCAGTGGGCATGGTCTCAATTCTGATGATCATGATTATCCCTCTGCCTTCGATTCTGCTCGACCTCTTTCTTTCCACCAATATCACCATCGCCTTATTGATTCTGGTCATCAGCCTCTATACGGTCAGAGCTACAGATTTTTCCATCTTTCCGGCAATCCTGCTTGCCACCACCCTGTTCCGTCTGGCCCTCAATGTGGCCTCCACCAGACTGATTCTCCTGCATGGTGATGAGGGGCCTGCCGCGGCCGGAGCAGTCATTGAATCCTTCGGCCAGTTTGTCGTGGGCGGAAACTATGTTGTTGGAGTGGTGGTCTTTGCCATCCTGGTCTTGATCAATTTTATGGTTATCACCAAAGGTGCCGGACGTGTGGCCGAGGTTGCGGCCAGATTTACTCTGGATGCCATGCCTGGCAAACAGATGGCCATTGACGCCGATCTTAACGCCGGACTCATCAATGAAGCCGATGCCAGAAAAAGACGGGAGTTAATCAGCGCCGAGGCCAGTTTCCATGGAGCCATGGATGGTGCCTCTAAATTCGTCAAGGGAGATGCCATTGCCGGTATCATCATCACCTTGATCAATATCGGTGCCGGCTTTATTATTGGCGTCCTGCAAAAAGGCATGCCCATGGCCGAGGCCGCTAGAAACTATACCATCCTCACCGTGGGTGATGGCTTGGTAGGTCAGGTTCCGGCTCTCATCATCTCCACCGCTGCCGGCTTGCTCGTCACCAGATCCGCTGGAGACAGTGACTTCGGCGCCGACATCAAAACACAGTTCAGCCGTTATTCCATTGCCCTCTGGGTGGTCTCCGGGCTACTCCTTATTTTCGCCCTCATTCCAGGTTTTCCCTTTATTCCTTTTATGCTCACGGCCAGCTCCCTGGCACTGATGGCCTGGCAACTGGATAAGAAAAAACGCGAGACCGCCGCTGAGATCGTTGCCGAGAAGCCCAAGGAAGCACCCATGCCAGCGGCTGAAAACTATGAAGAGATGCTCAATGTAGATCTGCTTGAACTAGAAGTAGGCTACGGGCTGATCCCCTTTGTCGATTCAACCCAGAACGGGGAATTGCTCACCCGTATCCAATCCATCCGCAAACAGTTCGCCATGAACAACGGTTTCATTGTGCCTCCCATCCATATCAAGGACAATCTCCAACTCAATCCCAATCAGTACACCATGGCGCTGAAAGGAATCAAGGTCGCCGAGGCCGAGATGCTACCCGGTCATTATATGGCCATGGATCCCGGTATGGTAACCGAAACGGTAAAAGGTATTGCCACCACCGAGCCTGCATTTGGCCTGCCAGCCATCTGGATCACCGAAGATAAAAAAGAGCGAGCCCAGATTGCCGGATACACAGTTGTTGACTGCACCACGGTTATGGCTACCCATATCAGCGAGATTATCAAGCAGCATGGCCATGAATTGATTGGCCGCCAGGAGGTGCAGAACCTGCTGGACAATCTGGCCAAAAACTACCCAAAACTGGTGGAAGAACTGGTACCAGCCATTCTTTCTCTCGGTACCATCATGAGGATCCTCCAGAATCTTCTGGCAGAAGGGGTTTCCATCCGCGACCTGCGCACCATCCTTGAAACCATGGCCGACTGGGGCCCTGTCACCCGGGATCCTGACGTTCTTACCGAATATGTGCGTCACGCCTTGGCCCGAGCCATCAGTGCTGGATTAGCCATAAATGGTACCATTCCTCTGATCACCCTGGCCAAACCGGTGGAAGACGCCATCAGTAAATCTATTCAGCACAAGGAATCCGGCAGTTATCTGGCCATAGATCCACTTACAGCCCAAAGCATTCTCGATTCCATCGGCCAGGCCATCACCCTTTTTGCCGGCGGTCAGCGTCCAACCCTGCTCTCCGCTCCCCAGATCAGACCGCATGTACGTAAACTGACCGAACGCTACTACCCGGCACTTGTGGTACTCTCACACAACGAGATCACCCCGAACCTGAAAGTCCGTTCCCTTGGCACCGTGACCCTTGATGCAAGTTAAAATCTTCGAATCAACAGATATGGCCTCGGGTCTGAAACTAGTCAAGGAGACTCTGGGACCGGATGCCCTCATCCTGTCTACCCGCACAATCCGCAGCGGCAAGATGGGGATTCTGGGCAAACCAATCCTGGAGATCACAGCTGCGGTCGACACGCCCTGGCCTGAGCTAAAACCGAAAGTCCAGGCTCGGAAGAAAACTTTTTCACAATGGAGTGACGACACACTTCCACCAAAGTCACAAGCAGGGCAGGCCATCACATATGACTCCCAGTTACGTATCCTGCAGGAACCCGAAAAGACCAAACTTACTCCTCACCAGAAGCCCGGATCGGCCAATAATGCTCAACCGGAGATGCGAGGTGAACTGGATGAGCTGAAAGAGATGGTGAAAAAGCTAGGAATGGAGATGTCCCGCATAGGGGCTCCAAGCACTGGCCTGCAACAACAAATACATCCCGAACAGATAGCCGCCTCCTCTGCGCCCCCACAACAAAGCCCGGATTGCCAGAAGGACAATATGTTTCAACTCCTTTCAATGCTCCTGACTCAAGGAATCAGTCTGACTGCAGCGAAAAAGATAAGCGCACGCACCATGGAAATGCTGCCATCAGAAGAGACATGGAACAATATCGAGACCCGGAAGAGCGTACTCCAGGAGACCATCCGCGACTTCCTTCACGTTGCCCCACATCCCTTCTCAGAAGAGAAAAGCCAGCACCGCATTGCCTTTGTCGGCCCGACCGGTGTCGGCAAGACGACAACTTTGGCCAAGATCGCTGCCCACTATCTGAGTCATTTTTCCAACTCCATTGCCCTGATCACCATTGACACTTATCGAATCGCCGCTGTTGAACAACTCAAGGTTTACGGCACAATAATGAATCTACCCGTGGAGGTCGTGATCACTCCTGAACAACTGGAGCAGGCCTTATTGCGCCATAGCGACAAAGAGCTTATCCTGATCGACACTGCGGGACGGAGCCCCAGAGACACCCTTTGCATCGAAGAACTTGCCACCTTTCTTCGGGCAGATCTGGCCATTGACAAACACCTTGTTCTTTCAGCAACAACTAGAAGAACCGAGCTTCTCGAAGCCATAAACCGATTTGGCAGACTGGGGATCAACAACACCATCATCACCAAGACCGATGAATGCTCTACTCTGGGTGTAATGATCGACATCCAGATGCATGACAAAGACGACAGTATCCCTTTCTCCTGGATTACCAACGGCCAGCGGGTCCCTGAAGATCTACTGCCTGCCAGCAGGGAACTCGTGGCCGAGCTTATAATGACCCCTGTACAGGGAGCAACCCATGAACAATAACAAACAAAAAATGACAGACCAGGCAACAACACTTCGCTCGATGGGGGCCGCTGCGTCTCCTGCTGAGGACTCCCAGAAAGAGAGAGCTACACGCGTTTACTCTATCACCAGCGGCAAAGGGGGAGTAGGCAAGACAGCAGTCACCGCCAATACCGCCGTTGCCTTGGCCAGACTGGGCAAAAAAGTCCTGATCCTTGACGCCGATCTGGGGCTTGCCAATATTGATGTTGTTTTTGGCCTGGCCCCCAAATATAATTTGAATCATTTTTTTTCCGGCGAGCAGGAACTGAGTGCTATTCTGGTGGAAGGCCCCAACAGTGTCAAAATTCTGCCAGCCGGATCCGGCGTCCAGAATTTCACCCGCCTCGATTCCCACCAGAAACAAAGACTGCTGGAAGGTCTTGACCTGATGCATAACGATTTTGATTTTGTCCTGATTGATACGGAGGCCGGTATCTCTGAGAATGTCACCTACTTCAATACCGCCGCTCAAGAAATCCTCGTGGTCACTACCCCTGACCCCACAGCGATCACCGACGCCTATGCTCTGATGAAACTGCTTTCCACCCAGTACCATGAGAAACGGTTCAATCTGGTGGTCAATCAGGTCCAGAACGACGAGGAGGCTCTGGATGTTTACCGGAAACTGACTATGGTCTCCAATCGCTACCTTGACATCTCCATTGATTTTCTGGGCTCAATCCCAGCGGACCGTCAAATGATTGACGCAATCAGGAAACAGAAAGTGATCGTTGAACTTTACCCCACTTCCCGGATCACCAGTGCCTTTACCCAACTTGCCGGCACGTTATGCTCTGAACAAATCACCTGCGAGCCTAAGGGGGGTATCCAGTTTTTCTGGAAAAAGCTTCTTGATTTTGGCGGCAGGAACTAATCATGGTCTATATGAACACACCTCCTCTGAAAGATCATTCCACGTTGATCAGAGACAACCTCTATCTCGTCGATATCCTGGTAGGCAGGATGGTCACTCAGGTCCCATCCTTTATGAACAGGGATGACATGCGCAGCGCCGGTATGCTGGGGTTGATTGATGCCGCCAATAAATTCGATCCTGCCAAGAACATTCTGTTCAAAACCTTTGCCGAGTACCGGATCCGGGGTGCTATCCTTGATGAGATGCGCAAGCTTGACTGGTTTTCCCGTTCTTTGCGTGAGAAGCAGAACAGACTCAGCCGGAACATGATCCAGCTGGAACGCAAACTAGGCAGGACCCCTGAAGAAGAAGAGATGGCCCATGCCATGGATATCAGCTTGGATGAATACCAGCAAATTCTTGGTGAGGTCAGCCATCTCGGTTGCGTCAGTCTTAATGAGACCCTTGATAATTCTGGAGATGGTGCCTCTTTTCTTGATTCCCTTGCCGATCAACGCTCAGACCACACCCCAGCTGCCCAGCTTGAAAACAAAGAATTAATAAAATTAATGGCAGGGATTTTGCTAGAACTCTCTGAAAAGGAACGACTAGTAATCTCGCTGTACTATTACGAAGAACTGACCCAGAAAGAAATCGCTGAGGTTCTTGAATTATCAGAAGGAAGAATATCCCAACTACACAGCCAGGCTTTGCTCAAATTGAAGACGAAAGTACAGATGAAAATGGGGAGCAGGGAATAAAAAAAGCAATAATAACTTATCAGACACCCTCCGTTAACTTTAAAAGTTTACTTAAATGACCAGCTTTCACATCGCCACTCTGCAGATAGTAACTCCAATGACCAGATACCACATGGCCATCATTCTGATGAGCATCTTGTTCTGTACGGTAAGCTCTGTGCTGGCTATCATGCTCAAGCGTTCAAACAGCAATAAAGACAAACTGCTTACAAAAACGCAGGCGGCTTTGAACAGCCTGCAAAACGGTTGCGCAGGCACAGAAAGTTACATCAAGGATAAACCGATAACAAACATCTTTGATGACAATCTACGCGCGGCAGAGCTTACCACCAGACTTCAGCAACCCCGTCTCACCATGCAGCAGTGCGGTTACTCCCCTGCCACGCCAGAACGCTACCGTTATATTCAGTCAATGGCTGAGAAAGGCATGAGCGCCCAGGATATTGCATCTATGCTCTCCTTGTCTCTGCATGAAGCCACACAGCTTGTCACCTTGATCAGGGTGGCACGCCCTCAGCAAAAACACAAAGACACGGTTTTCCTGACTTAAGAAAGAAGTCGTCCCTGTCGATAAAACAAAAGATACAATACAAATAAGCACCAGCCACCATTAACCTTTACCCCTTGCTAAACTCTTATGGTATCAGGTAAATACAGCGCTCTCTCCGGGGCCATTGCCCGTGAACAAAGCATGGCAAATATTGCCGCCAACCTGTCCAATGTCAACACGGCAGGTTACAAAAAGGCAAGTATCAGCTTTGAGTCACTGCTTCAGGGAGCCAAACAGACTGAAGAAGCTAAAGGTATTAATTATAGCCGCACCAAAGGTAACTTTACCGATTTCACCCCGGGTCCGATAACAGAGACCGGTAATCCCCTTGATATGGCAATCCATGGCGATGGATTTTTCAAGGTACAGGGCCCTGATGGTATTCTCTACACCCGACGCGGAGACTTTACTTTAGACCAGAATGGTAACCTGCAGACCAGTAATGGCCTCCAGGTCCTGAACCAGGCCAATGGCCCGATTAATATTCCCAACACCGCAACCAATCAGATATCCGTTAGTAGCCTTGGTGAGATATCGATCATGGGAAGGGATGGCAGCAGTTCTGTTGTCGGCACTGTTGGTGTGGTCACTATAAACGACCCCAGCAAACTGAAGCGGGAAGCAGACACCACCTTTTCCCTGCCAGCGGATGGCCAGGAAACAATTGTTACCGAACCCACTCTTGCCATTGGCAACCTGGAATCCTCCAATGTCAATATGACCGAGGCAATGACCCTGATGATTGACAGTCTCAGGACCTTTGAGACCTATCACAAAGTATTAAAGAGTTACTCCGATCTCAGCCAGAAACAGGATGAACTGGGTAGCCTGGCATAATTGAAATAGCAATGAGTGCCCATAACCTAAAAGGATACCATAAAAAATGATTCGCTCACTCTGGACCGGAACAACCGGTATGAACAGTCAGCAGCTCAACATAGATGTCATTGCCAATAACCTGGCCAACGTGACTACCACCGGGTTCAAAAAAAGCCGGGCTGATTTTCAGGATCTCATGTACCAGATCATGAAAGTTCCAGGAAGCCAGTCTTCCGCCGACACCACATCTCCAACCGGCATCCAGGTTGGCCTGGGCGTCCGCCCTGCCGCTGTGCAGAAAATATTCACCGAAGGCGACCTGATCCAGACGGGCAATGAACTGGATGTAGCCATCGAGGGTTCAGGTTTTTTCCAGGTGGAGATGCCTAACGGCACCACTGCTTACACCAGAGCAGGGGCATTCAAAAGGGATGGCGATGGCCGCGTAACCACCTCGGACGGCTACCCGATTCTTCCGGCAATTACCATTCCCGATGGTTCCCGGCAAATTACCATCGGCGAGACCGGCATAGTAAGCGCCATCATCGGAGCAGACAACACCAGCACCGAAATAGGCGCCTTTGAAACCGCCACCTTCACCAATAATTCGGGCCTGACCGCCGTAGGCCGCAATCTCTTTGTGGAGTCTGCAGCATCAGGAACTGCCCAGACCGCCGTTCCAGGAGACGATGGCTATGGCACCCTGGGCCAGAATTATCTTGAAGGCTCAAACGTCAATATCGTGGAAGAGCTGGCTCTTATGATCACCACCCAACGGGCTTATGAGATTAACTCTAAATCCATTCAGACATCTGATGAAATGATGCAGACCACCAATAATCTGGTTTAGTTGACAGGAGTTTTAACCAATAATTCATGAAATCGGAATCTGTGCGACAAACCGGATGCAAAGGCCGGAAAACTGGTCTAGCCACTGACAGCATCTTTCTGCTCATCACTCTGCTGTTTTTGGGGACTGCTTTCCCTTGTCATGCTTTTGACATCACCTTCCGCACAACAGCCACCGTTTCAGGCGCTTCTATTACCCTGGCAGAAATTGCAGATATAAGCACTCATTCCACACTTGCAGACGCCCTGGCTGGACAGACTGTGGCAGCAAGCCCTGATGCTGGACAAGAAATCGTCCTCGACACCAACAGTATCGTCCAAAAACTTACCAGGGCAGTTACGACTCCGGCCGAAATCAAATGGAGCGGGGCGGAGACCGTGACGGTTAAACGTCAAGGGATCACTATTACCGCCCAGAACATACAGAAAACCATAGAGGCATACCTGACGGAACACAGCAAAGTACTGCCGGATGCCAGATACACCTTTACCCCCAAAGATCCGCCCTTACCTTTTATGATTCCCACAGGAGACGTGGAATGGGAGATCATCCCCTCCAATCCCGATATTATCGGCAGTAATCGCTTCTCGCTCATTGGACGTATCGACAATCAGGTTGTTAAAAATTTTTCCGTCCGCGGTACTCTGGAGGTTTTGGCCCCGGTGGCTGTCGCTGTGTCAAATCTTCGACGAGGTGATCTGATCGGCGAAACTCAAATCCAAATGGAGCCCAGAGATATCTCCACACTCAGAGCTCCCTGCCTGCAATTGCAGCAGGTCATTGGCAAAAAACTTCTTCAGAGTATCAAGGTTGGATCGGTTATCGATCTGTCATCCATTGAGTTCCCTCCAGTGGTAAAAAAAGGTGCATTTGTCAAAATTCTCGGTCAAAATAATGGCCTGCAACTGACTGCCAGCGGTATTGCCAAGACAGATGGCAAACAGGGGCAGATCATTAAGGTCAAAAACACCAGTTCCGATAAAGTGATTTTCTGCCGTGTAACGGCACCTGGACTCGTCGAGGTACAGATCTGATATGAAAAACTTTCTTCTCATCCTTTGCTTTGCCACGCTCCTGACATCCTGCGCCAAGCCACATGAACAGATTGTAAATATTCCTGAACCGCTGGAAGAGATCCAGACTGACGCAACCAAGACGAGCTCTGATGGTTCACTCTGGCCGGGGGAACAGCACTCCCTTTATGCCGATCTCAAAGGACGGGCCACAGGCGATATTGTAACTGTCATCATCTCTGAAAAGGCCAGCGCCAGCAAGGAAGCCTCCACCGATTCGGATCGGAGCAGCAGTTTATCAGCAGCTATTCCCAATTTCCTGGGCATTGAAAATTCCACCACAATGGCTCAAAATCCCAACATTGATCTTTCCACCTTGCTTAAGGCCGAATTTGCGAACACCTTCGCTGGATCCGGCAAGACTGTACGCAAAGAAGACCTTGTCGCCTCGCTCACCACCCAGGTCATCCAGGTTTACCCCAATGGAAATCTGAAGATCAGAGGCGGCAAAGAGGTCCGGGTCAACAACGAAACCCAGGTCATTTATCTGACAGGTATCATCCGCCCTGTAGATATCATGGCCAACAATACCATTGACTCAAAGAATGTCCTCAATGCCAGGATTTCATACACCGGCAAGGGCGCAATCAGCGACAAACAAAATCCCGGCTGGATGACCAGAGTCATTGACAATGTCTGGCCATTCTGACCACAAGGAAAATCATGAAATCCATAAAGATCCTTTGCATATTTCTTTTTTTCCTAACGGTCCTGGTTCACTCAGCAGCAGCAACCAGAATCAAGGACATCGCCCAATTAGGTGGAGTTCGTGAAAATCAATTGATCGGTTACGGCTTGGTGACCGGCCTGGCCGGAACTGGTGATGACCTGAAAAAAGTGCTTTTTACCCGCCAGGCGCTCTATAATATGATGGTACGCCAGGGCATCACTATCAATCCAACCGAGTTTGAAAAGATTAAATCTAAAAATGTAGCAGCGGTCATGGTCACTGCCGCCCTTCCACCTTTTGCCAAACCAGGTTCCACCCTTGATATCCTGGTTTCATCCATCGGCGACGCGCAGAGTCTGGCCGGTGGAAACCTGCTCATGACGGCCTTGAAAGGACCCGACAATAAGGTCTATGCCGTGGCTCAAGGCCCCATGACCATCAGCGCCTTTTCCTTTGGCGGCAAGGCAGCCAAGGCCCAGAAAAACCACCCGACAGTGGGACGCATTGCCAGTGGAGCAATTATTGAACAAACAGTACCTGTTGCCCTTGGCGAGAATGGTACCCTCTCCTACCGGTTACGATCCTCCGATTTCAGCACCGCCGCCAACATGAGCGATGCTATAAATTCAACCTTTGGTGAAGGCACGGCCACTCCAATTGATTCAACAACGGTCAACGTGACCATACCGAATGATTTCAAGGCCGAGCCAGTCCCCTTCATTGCCAGACTGGAATCTCTGGATATCAAGGTTGACACCAATGCCAAGGTCGTCATCAACGAACGCACCGGCACCATTGTCATGGGCAAGGACGTGAGACTCTCCACCGTCGCGGTTTCCCATGGGAACCTCTCGATTGTCATTAAAGAGTCTGCTGACGTATACCAGCCAAATCCACTTGCAGCTGGCGAGACAGTTGTCATTCCCCAAACCAGTGTAGCAATCACCGAAGAGGAAGGCGGACTCACAGTAGTTAAAGAAGGAGTCAGTATCAGCGCAGTTGCCGATGCCCTTAATGCCATTGGCGCCACCCCCAGAGACCTCATTGCCATTTTTCAGGCCATCAAAGCTGCCGGTGCCATGCAGGGCGAACTGATCGTTTTATAATAGAGGAATAACAATGCCGTTGATTAACAATTCACAGAATATAGCTGGAGTAGTTGGTACTGCCGTCGGAAAACCTGACGCAACTCAAAATAAAAAGTTGCAAGCATTGCGTAAATCCTGCCGTGAATTTGAGGCGATCTATATCCAGGAAATGAACAAAGCCATGCGTAAAACTATTCCCGACAGTGGTCTTTTTGAAAAAAATATGGCCAGTGAAGTTTACAAGGAGATGTTGGACATGGAAATGGCCAAGACCACCGCGTCAGGTAAGGGCCTCGGCATTGGCGAGGCCATGTACCAGCAGATGAAAGATAAGGTAGAATCCCATAAACCCCGATAAACTGGATAATTGCCTTTCGCAGAATATTTTCTTGTAAAAAAACAATAAAACATTCTGTAAGGCACTGATAATTTCCATACCGCTTAAAAAATCCTAAAGTTTTCTCCCTCCTCTGACGATATTATTTGTAACCGGAGATTAAAAAATCTTCGAACATACATATTTATCACATATTATCCCCCGCAAGGACGCATGGGGACAACGCAAGGAGGCGACCAATCATGACAAACACAGTCAGCATTCAGGCCCATATCGACCCAAAGCTCCTGAGGCAACACAATAACAAAAATCTGCAGTCGCCAGCAGCTAATACACCGGCAACTGGAAAAATCTCTGTGGATAAAACCAGTGTAACCACTGATACCGTCAGCATCAGCCAGCGATCAGAGACAGCAGTAACCTACTCAAATGCTCTGACCATGGAACAGAATGTCGCAGGAGATGGATTTGACCTTTTGCGTGGTCTTGTGTTAAATATACTCAAGGAACAAGGGATTGATTTTAAAGTTGCAACTGGAGCCGAAACCGGCGTTCAGGAAATAGACATCAGCCAACTGAGTCAGGAAGATGCTCAGGCACTCATTGCCGATGATGGCTATTTTGGAGTTAAACAAACCTCTGATCGTATTGTAGATTTTGCCATTGCTATGGCTGGTGGTGACCCTTCCCGCCTGGCGGCGATTAAAGAGGGAGTTGGCAAGGGATTTAGTGAAGCGCTGGATGCTTTTGGCGGACAACTTCCCGACATCTCCTACAACACCTATGATGCAGTAATGGAAAAACTTGATAAATGGGCAGAGGATGCAAGCTCTGGCCAACAATCATAAGCAAATATATCAGGTGATATTATGAGTATTGATTTTTTTGGAGTTGGCGGACTTGGCCAGATAGGTGCCATGAAAAAGGCTGAAAAGACCCAAGCCACCAATAAGCCAGGAGAAAGCAAAGGCAAGGATCAGGTGCAGTTTTCATCTGTCCTTCAGGATGTCCAAAAGGCGCAAACCAGCAGTGGTACCATGCAGGCCCAGCGAAACGAGCGCGTCCAAGAGCTCAAGGCTCAGATTGCCGAAGGCTCCTATCATCCTGACCTGAATAAGGTTGCCACCAGCCTGCTGCAGTTTATGATAGAGGAGAAACAATCATGACCGATGACAAAACCCATGACTATCTGATTCGCCTCCGAAACTTAATCATCCAGGAGAGAGAATACGCCAAAACCCTGGACCTGACGGCCATGGCCCAGATCCTTCATGAGAAAGAGGAGCTGATGCAGATATTAGCTCATGTACAGACTCTTGAGCAGGCAGATAAAGGCATTGCTGCCCAAATCCGCCATGAAAATCGCCGCAACGCCTATCTGTTTAAGGCCACTTTGGGTTGGATCAGAAACACCATGGAGTTTTTTGGCAAACAAACCACTACCTCCACTTATTCTGCCAGCGCCGGAACCATCTCCGCACCCGTGAACGGCAGGCTCCTTTCTGGCAGGATTTAATTTCCCGCCAAAAGCTTCTCCGTCAAAACTTCTCCTCCCCTAACTCTATAGTATCTGCCAGACGTCGATTCAAAGAAACAACCCTACAGGCCCCTCATTTTTTTAAGGAAGGGGTTGGGGTGGTGCTTTTTCTTTGAATCGGAACAAGAAGCTGTTATAAAAAAACAAGAAAGGCTTTGCTCTTTTCATAACAACTCCTAAACAATCCCTCCCGTTTTACCGATACAACAGTACACAGAATACAATAGCCACACCATAAAAAGTGGCTCCTTTTCTCCAACTTAGGATAATGCAATATGGGCGGACTATTCACAGCACTCAATGCCGGAAAGACTTCTCTTGAAGTCAATCAGAAGTCCATTGAAATTATCGGCAACAATATCTCCAACGTCAACACCGAAGGATATTCCAGACAAAGCGCCGTATTAACCCCTTACCCCTCCATGAGTTTCGGCAGTTTTTTCATCGGCCAGGGGGTTAAGGTCTCCGATGTCACGCGGGACCATGACACCTTTGTCACCAATCAACTCCAGGAAAAGTCCATAGAATATGGCCTTCAAAGCGGACAATCCAACCCCCTTGCTGAACTGGAACGCATATTCAATATCTCTGACAATAACCTTGCCACCGATATTGATAATTTTTTTGATTCGTGGAAAGTACTCTCTGCTAATCCCAGTGGTCTTGTGGAAAGGGATATCGTCATTCAACGTGGAGAGCAGTTAGCCGATAGCTTTCACACCATCACCAATGACCTGAATAAAGTTCAGCAGAACATCAACGACTCCATTATCTCCAAGGTTGATGACGTCAACTCAAAAATTACCGAAATCGCCGATCTCAATACCCGCATTTTCAACATTGAGATCCAGGGACAGACTGCAAACAGCGCCAGGGATCGTCGTGATATGCTGGCCAAAGATCTTGCTTCAAGTCTTGGAGTACAGACATACACTGATTCCAAGGGCATGATGGCGGTGCAACTCCCGGGTGGCCTGCCGCTGGTCCAGGGAACCGAACCTATGACCATAGAAGCGGTTCCCAATGGCCAGGAGCTTAGCCTGGTACTTCATACCGGAGGTGTCACCAGAAACATTGGTTTGAACAACCTTGGCGGAGAGCTCTATGGCCTGGTCAATATCCGTGATACTGTTATCCCAGGACTCAATGATAATCTGGACCAACTTGCCTACAATATCAGCACAGCAGTCAACAGTTTTCATACAACTGGGGCAGGACTTGATGATTCAACCGGTTTGAATTTTTTCACCCCAAACTCGGCTCCTCCTCTGGCAACAGACCCATTATGGCTTGACGCGGCGCGCAACATCTCTGTGGCACTCACCAACTCAAACCAGGTAGCAGCAGCACAAGCGCCCGTCCCCCCGGCAACCGTGGCCCCAGGGGACAACCGCAATGCTCTGATTATTGCCGATCTTGGTGAAACTTCTCTCATCAATGGCTCGGATACTTTTGATTCCTACTTTGGGAAAATGGTCTCCAAAGTCGGCATCATGAGCAATCAGAATAAGCTCTCCCTCGGGGGAGCCGAAGACGCCATGGTACAGTTGCAAAATCTGCGGGATGGAATGGCCGGAGTCTCCTTGGACGAAGAGATGATCAGTCTTATCCAGTTTCAACGCGGCTTTGAATCTTCCGCCAAATTCCTCTCCACTATAGATGAGATGATGGCATCCCTCATGGATTTGAAGCGATAATAAAATTTTTCTCAATTTTTCAAGGTAAAGAACTATGAAAGTAACCAACGGCACTACCTACCGCATGCTGCAGACCAATCTGGGCAAGATCAGTACTCGACTTGAGGATCTGCGTAACCAGGGCGCTACCGGTATCAAACTGAATAAGCCATCAGACGATCCGGCCTCAATCCGGCCCGTCCTCACCACTCGGTCTCAGATCAGAAGCACCGAACGCTATTTAGATACTATGGGCGTCTCTCTGGACAAAATGGAGGCTACTGACGGAAATCTCGAGCATGTGGAAAACATCCTGCAACGGGTCAAAGAAATTACTATTAACTCCATCAACGGAGCCATGTCCCCAGCCGATATGACCGTTTTTGCCGACGAGGTCAGCCAACTGCGGCAGGAGCTTCTGGATGCCGCCAACGCTACTGTGGATGGCAAATATATCTTTGCTGGATACCAGGAAAACGTCAAGCCCTTTGTCGAAAACACTTCATACGACCCAGCACTCTACGACCAGGCAGATTCAGCTACCTGGCCCTATATCTATCAGGGTGACCCAAACCCCACCGAACTTGAGATCACCCCAGGTGAAAAACTACAAACAAATCTTACCGGTAATGATCTGTTTATGGGTATCAGCAACAGCGTCATGCAGGCTGGCCCCATTCCACCCGCTGTTGGCTATCCATCTGATGCAGGGAGGGTTGACATTTTCAGCGTCCTTACCCGGGTAGAAGAAGCCCTGCGTGCCGGCGATATCGACGATCCGGCAGGAGCAGGAGGTGGTCTGCAACTGCAGATGGAGAATATCGACACCGCTGCCGACCAGAGCCGTCGACTACGCAGTCAGCTTGGCAACCGAGCCAGCCGGGTTGACACCGCAATGATGCATCAGGAGGATGTGCGGCTTGATCTGAACCAGATACTCTCCCGATACCAGGATGCTGATGCCATTGAGACTTTTGCCGCAATCACCAAGCAGGAGACTGCCTTCCAGGCAGCACTCAGCATCACCGCCAAGGTATCCAAAATCTCTATCCTTGATTATTTATAGCAGATCGCATACGTTTATAAAGTTCGTTTGCAGTATATTTTCCCCCCTGTTGAAACAGAGGGAGAAATATACTTGTTCTCAGACCCACGTCTGATTTTCATTTATATTACGGAGCTCAACCATGCTGGTTCTTACCAGAAAACCCGGTGAAGGATTTGTCATCGGGGACGATATAACAATCAAGATCGTCGAGATGAAAGGCGGCGGTGTTCGTATCGGCATCGAAGCGCCTCAAGACAAAAAAATCTACCGGCAGGAGATCTATGACCGCATCACCATGGAAAACCGTGCCGCGGCACAGTGGAATATGACCGATCTGGACACCCTCAGTGACAACCTTTCAGTGGGAATAAAGAAAAAATGAAAAAAATAGAGACACGCTTTGGCGAAGTTGAATATGATCCCAACAACCTGCTCATTTTTCCAGCCGGCCTGATCGGTTTCCCTACCCTGCACTCCTTCATTGTTATGCCCAACAAAAAAGAGGGTCCGCTGTTCTGGATCCAAAGCGTCGACGATCCAGCCATCGCCTTTGTCCTTACCGATCCGACCAATTTTTTCCTCGATTACAAGGTGACAGCTGACAACGCAGAACGAAGCTCCTTGCAGATAAGCGAGGAAGACGAATGTTATGTCCTGGTAGTGGTCACCGTACCCCCAGACCAAAAAATCAGCTTGAATCTGACCGCTCCCGTTCTCTTTGCCCCCAAAACTAACCGGGCTATTCAGGTTATTCTTGAACACACAGAATACCAGTCACGCACGCCGCTACCGGGCTGAGCAGACAATACCACAACAAACCACCCCCAACCCCCTCCTTAAAAACAAGGAGGGGGCTTTCACTCCCACCACTCTCTCCTCTTCTCAACGAGAACCAGGATACTATTCTGTCTCCCCTTCTGTTTCAGGAAGAGCTTTTCTTTTCTCCCCTTCTGTTTCAGGAAGAGCTTTTCTTTTCTCCCCTTCTGTTTCAGGAAGAGCTTTTCCTTTCTCCCCTCCTATTTTAGGAGGGGCCGGGGGTGGTAAGCTCTCCTTTCAATTCCGCCAGAATCCTTTCACAAACTGCATACAAGTTCTCATAAACATCCGTATTCAAAAAGCGAAGCACCCTAATATTGAGCCGGTTCATATATACTGTTTGAATGTATAAGTAGGCAACCTTGAAGGAAACCTCCAAGTGGTGCAGAATATTTGCATGAGGCAAATAGTTGGGTCGAGATGGGCTCGCCAAAAAACAACCACAAGGAGGTTTCCATGGAAACAATTTA
>VMSP01000061.1 GCA_013792135.1 Desulfocapsa sp.
CATGAACCGCGGTGCTGACTTCGTCAAGCTCCTTGCCCTGGCGCCTTGCGCCAGAACAAGGAGCTTGACCTGACACCGTGACCATCACAACCAAGCTGCGCTTGCTTGCGCTGCCCACGGTGCAGGTCAGCACCGCGGTTAGGTGGCCCAGTCCTCATTGGAAGTCTTATGCCGAAACGAAGCAACGCATTCCAGCAAGTAGTGACCCTTCTTCACGAGCAGTTCGCCAGTGATGGAACAGTCACCGAGTCCAAGTTTCTGCCTGATTCCAGAACTGGCAAGCTCCGGGAAGTCGACATCGTCATCGAATCTCAAGTCTCTGAATACCCCATTCTATTGAGTGTTGAATGCATCGATCACAACCGCCCCGCAACCGTGGAATAGATAGAACGCGTGTCCGCCAAGCATTTAGACCTTCCTACCGACAGGCTTGTTCTCGTGTCCCGTTCCGGCTTCAGCCGTGAGGCTCAACGTAAAGCAGACGCCCTCAACATCACAACTCTCGCGCTCGCCAGCGCGAAAGCCACAGACTGGACATGCCTTGTTGGAAAATTACCTGCGATAGGTGTCGAAACCTTGCAATCCAACTATCACGGGTTCATCGTCTTTCAATCGAGCAAAGGTCAGGAGGCGCTTGCCGCTCCGCGCGATTTGACTCTTCACAATGAGACCGGAACTACTCATGTTCTCTTCGGTGTGCTACTCGACTACCTAGTCACCTTGCCTGAGGTCGGAGCAGTCTTCCTTGACCATATGAAGACCACGAACAAGACGGAGAATACCTTCACACTTGTGTATGATTTCCCGGAGCCGATGCTGTGCATCGGTCCGGCGGGCGATAGTCTCGTCGTCCAGTCACTACGAGTCGTGTTCTCCGCAGAAAGAGCAATGATGCCTGTCCCCCTGACTCATGGCGCAATGCGCGGGGCCGGCCTGGCATATGGTGAAGCCGCTGCTGCATCGGGTCGACTCCGGGTAGCTGTTGTCGAAAGGCCAGGAGAATCGCCTGTTGTCGAAATCAAGAAGCAGGATGGGAAGGAATGGAAGAGTCTCGTGAGCGCCGATTTAAAGACGCCCGGCATTGTTTTCAGATACGGGGCAGCTACTTAATCCTTCCATCGAGTGGACGTTGTTGATATTTTCAGTTTTCGCTCTACGCTGCCACCATGCCCACATAGATGTTTTCGGATTACTTCGAAAGAAAAAGGGCTGCGGGATAACCCACAACCCTCAAGAATTCATATCTGTTATGAAGCGGCAGGGAGGAGTATGCCTGCGTCCTGCCACCTTTTTTCCTCAACCCTCCTGGGCGCGGATAAGAAGCAGGGGGCGATCCACTCGTTGCATGATACCCGCAGCCACACTGCCGTAGAAAACCCGGCCCAGACCGCTGCGTCCGTGGCTGGCAACGGCAATCAGATCAGCATTTTCCTGAGTGGCAACAGTCAAGATTGCTTCAACCGGCGGGCCTTGTATGATCGTCGTGCTTACCTTGAGACCCTGTTGTTCCAGTTTCGTCTGTACTTCCTGGAGATACGACTTCGCAATTTTGGTCTGCTCCACCATGTCGTCATCCTTATATCCTATGACCGAAGTTGCCATTGCCCCGGGGTTGACAAGTTTCTCCTCAATACTGGTGAGCAGAATAATCCTTGCCCCTAGTTTATTGGCCATTTCCTCGACATGACTTAAAATTGCTTCAGCGCGTTTGGATCCATCAAGAGGTACTAATATGGTTTTGTACATGGCTGACTCCTTTTCCATTGCTTCTCGACAATGGATGAAAAGTTGATCCCGTTGCGACGGATTTTCTTTGCCCTTTTAACTTCATAACTCGCTGTTCTTCTATTTCAGGTTACACCTTTTTCCTTTTTTCTCAAAAAATTTTATTGTTAACAGCACAGCAGACTCTCCATTCCCATCTTCACAATTTTCCTTTTCTCGGTGATCCTGTCGATCCGCAACTACTCTTTTTGAAAGAGATCCCGAGGGATCTGCCCGTTCATTGTTTACAACAATAAAGAACTGTTCCTTCCATTTTGTAAGGTTTTCTCCATTTTCAGTACCTCCTTCCCTGTTTCCCCACTCGACCTGTTCTGACCCATAACTCCCTGTAATCAGATATCAATAATCAATATTCACCTGCTGGCATCCTTCTTGCTCTTCTCTGTTTAAAGAAAGTCCATAAACACCCCTTGGTATCAGGAAGGAGAAAAGGCATGGAAGCATTACTTGCAGATCGACAGGAACAAGTTCACCGCACCGGTGAACAGCCATTTACCCTGGTATGCAACAAAGACAGTCTGGCCGGAGCGGTGAGCCAGCGGGCCTGTGTCTTCTGCGGATCACGGGTGGTGCTTTACCCAATTGCCGACGCCCTGCATCTGGTACATGGGCCCATAGGATGTGCGGTCTATACCTGGGATATCCGCGGCGCCCTTTCCTCCGGCCCGGAGCTGCATCGGCTCTCCTTTTCCACCGACCTCCAGGAGCGCGACGTCATCTTTGGCGGAGAGGAAAAACTATACCGGGCCCTGATTGAGCTCATTGACCGTCATAGCCCAAAAGGCGCCTTTGTCTACTCCACCTGTATCGTCGGCATCATCGGCGACGACCTGGAAGCGGTCTGCAGGCGGGTGGAGGCGGAGAAAGGAATCCCGGTGATTCCGGTGCAGTCCGAAGGATTCAAGGGTAACAAGCGAGATGGATATACGGCTGCCTGTAACGCCATGGCCAGGATCATCGGCACTGGCGACACCGCCGGTATCTCCCCTTATTCCATCAATATCCTGGGGGACTTTAATCTGGCGGGCGAGATCTGGATGATCCGTGAATACTTTGAACGTATGGGGGTGCAGGTTGTTGCCAATATCACCGGCGACGGCAGGATTGCTGATCTTGCGCGGGCGCACGGGGCGGCACTGAACGTGGTGCAGTGTTCCGGTTCCACCATGGATCTGGCCAAGATAATGGAAGAACGATATGCAATCCCCTCCATCCGCGTCTCCTATTTCGGGATTGAGGATATGGCCCAGTCTCTCTATGACGTGGCCGAGCATTTCGGTGACCCGGAGATGCTGGAGAAGACCAGGAAACTGGTCAAGGAAGAACTGGCCCGGGTTGTACCGCAGTTGCAGAAGTACAGAGAGGTCCTGGCCGGCAAGAAGGCGGCCATTTATGTCGGTGGCTCATTCAAGGCTTTTTCTCTGGTCAAGGCCTTTCGTCTTCTCGATATGCAGGTGGTGATGGTGGGTTCTCAGACCGGCACCGAACAGGAATATCGGGAACTGGCCGAGATTACCGATCCCGGCACGATCATTGTCGATGATGCCAATCCCCTGGAGCTCACCTCCTTTCTTGAGGAAAAAGAGGTGGATATCCTGGTGGGCGGTGTCAAGGAGCGACCTATTGCCTACAAACTGGGTGTGGGTTTCTGCGATCATAACCATGAACGTAAAGAGGCCCTGGCCGGCTTTCAGGGGATGCTCAACTTTGCCGAAGAGGTCTATTCCTCGGTAATGAGTCCGGTCTGGCGCTTTGCCATGCGGACCAAAGCCAAGGATCTTGTGACAGAAACCAGCAAGACCATTGTTAAAGGGTAAATAAAAGTTTTCCAAGAGGTTCATTAGATAAAGGAAGAGTGCCATGTCAAAGAATCCTCCCAATTATATCTCCACCACTAATGCCTGTAAGCTTTGCACCCCGCTTGGGGCCTGTCTGGCCTTCAAGGGAATCGAGGGTGCTGTCCCCTATCTGCATGGATCACAGGGCTGCGCCACTTATATGCGGCGCTATATTATCAGCCACTACAATGAACCCATTGATATTGCCTCCTCCTCGCTCTCTGAGAAGAATGCCATCTATGGGGGGGGGCCAAACCTGAAAATGGGTCTGGTCAATGTAACCCGGAAGTATCAGCCCAAGCTCATCGGCATTGCCACCACCTGTCTGACCGAGACCATCGGCGACGATGTGGGCAGGTACCTCCATGAGTTTCATCGGGAAACCGTGGGCACCATGCCGATCATGGTTCGAGTCTCCACCCCCAGCTATAACGGTACCCACATGGAAGGATTTCATGCCGCCGTGACAGCTGTGGTGGAGCAACTGGCCGAAGGTGGTGAGGCGGTTGGGGGGAAGATCAACCTGTTGCCGGGATTTATCTCGCCTGCCGACAAGCGTTATCTTTCTGAAATACTGGATGATTTTGGACTGGACGTCACGATTTTACCAGATCTCTCTGATACCATGGATGGCCCGGCCACCAGTAAGTATGACAAGATTCAGCCCGGCGGTACCCCTCTGGCTTCCATTGCCACTATGGGTCGGGCCACCGCCACCATCGAATTTGGCCGAACCCTGCATGGGAAGACCGCAGGTGCACTCCTTGAACAAAAACATGGCGTGAAGCGCATTAGCCTTGGCGTGCCCATTGGTATTGAAGAAAGTGATCTCTTTTTTGCTTCCTTAAGCACGCTCAGTGGTCGACCCATTCCCGAGAAGCATGCTCAGGAACGGGGGCGGTTGGTGGACAGCTACATTGACTGCCACAAGTATATCTTCGGGAAAAAAGCCATCGTTTACGGTGAAGAGGATCTGGTAGTGGCCCTTACCGCCTTTCTGGCCGAGATTGGTGTCGTGCCCGTACTTTGCGCCTCCGGCGGCAAGAGCGGCAAGCTGGCCGCAGCCATCAAGGAAACAACCGGAGATATTCTGGCAGAGCAGCCCCAGGTTTTTGAGGGCATGGACTTTTTCGATATCAGCGAAATGGCTGAGAGCCTGGCCCCGGATCTGCTCATCGGCCATTCCAAAGGCTATCCCCTGGCCAGAAAACTGGAAATTCCTCTGATCCGGGTGGGGTTTCCCATCCATGACCGGATGGGTGGTCAGCGGATTCTTCATCTCGGTTACCGGGGAACCCAGTCCCTTTTTGATCAGGTGGTCAACGCGACCCTGGCCAGGAAGCAGAGTGATTCGCCGGTTGGCTATAGCTATATGTAATGTGTGAGGTGTTGAGGTGGATAGTCTGTAGCTGTTGAGCTCAAAGACTAAAAACCTTCAGACTAAAAGACTATCAGGAGCGTATCATGACTATTGATTATAATCGGCATCCCTGTTTCAACCCCAAGGTTCAGGGCCAGTTCGGTCGGGTGCACCTGCCTGTGGCCCCCAAATGCAATATCAAGTGCAACTACTGTAACCGCAAGTATGATTGCGTCAATGAGTCACGCCCAGGGGTGACCTCCACCATCCTCTCACCGGAACAGGCCCTGGTCTATATGGGCAAGGTGCTGGAGGCGGAACCGCGCATCAGTGTGGCCGGTATTGCCGGCCCTGGTGATCCCTTTGCCAACCCGGATGAAACCCTTGGCACCATGCAGCTTCTGCGCAAGAACTATCCGGAGCTGATCCTCTGCCTCTCCACCAATGGCCTGGGCCTGTATCCATATATTGATGAGGTGGCGGATATCGGGGTCTCCCATGTGACGGTGACAGTCAATGGCATTGATCCCCTGGTTACCAAAAATATATATGGCTGGGTGCAGGATGGCAATATCTCCTATCACGGTGTTCAGGCGGCAGAGCTGCTTCTGGCGCGGCAGTTGAAGGCCATTGAAAAACTCAAACAACGAGGGGTGATCGTCAAGGTTAACTTTATTGTCGTACCCGGAGTCAATGATCATCATGTGGAAGAGACGGCCAAGTTCATGGCCGGAATGGGTGTGGATCTCTTTAATTGTATGGCCCTGTTGCCCAATGAAGGCACGGTCTTTGCCGATGTTGTCGAGCCCGATAAAGAAACGATGACCAGGTTGCGCGGCGCCGGCGAAAAACATCTGCCGCAGATGCGCCACTGTAAGCGTTGCCGGGCCGATGCCGTGGGACTCTTGGGCGCTGACCGCTCCGGAGAGATGGCCGGATGCCTGAACGCCTGTGCCTCAATGCCTGCAAGTCCAGGGAATATGCGTCCGTATGTGGCGGTGGCCAGTATGGAGGGAATGCTCGTCAATCAGCATCTGGGCGAGACCAGCCGCTTTATGATCTGGGAACAGAACCCTGACAAGACCTTCCGCCTTGTTGAAGAGCGTCCGGCGCCCATTCCCGGCAGTGGCATTGGCCGCTGGCAGGCCATGACCCGTATTCTTTATGACTGCCGCGCTGTGCTGGTCAGTGATATGGGTGAGACTCCCCGCGAGATCCTGCAAAAACAGGGGATAGAACCGATTACCATGTCAGGGTTTATTGATATGGGACTCAAGGCGATTTACAGTGGCGAGGGCATGTCCAAACTGAAACGGCGGGAGAAAAAGAGTTGTGGCAGTGGACACTGTCAGGGGACGGGAACTGGTTGCGGCTGATCCCCTTTCATTCGACCATGCCCGGCAACTGCATAAAGGGGCAGATCTTTACCCTTACCCTTTATGCAGTTGCCGTCGAGGAACATGATCCACCCCCACAAGACACTGAGAAATTCCAAAAATGTGCTTACAACTGTATAAATATTTCAAATTTGTAAAACATCAAACACGGCAAGCATAGTAACATCCTGAAGATATAGCAATTACTTTCTTGGTATGCTTATTGCTACGAACCTTCCAAGTGCCATCATGGCACGCACAGCCACTCGGCGATACTTGGGAGAAATCATGAATCACCATCACACCCCAGCACCAATACCTGCTCTCGCCTCCAGCCCGCTGGAGACCCTGAAAATTCAGGCCCTTTCCGAAATCTGCCAGCTCATCGGCGAGGCCGTACATCTCGACACCGCCCTGGCCATGGTCTTTCAGGTCCTTCACGAGATCCTGCGCATGGACAGAGCCACTCTGGTTCTCCTTGACCCGCACAGACAGAGGCTGGAAATCAAGGCATCCTACGGCCTGACCATTGAAGAGGAACAGCGGGGGATCTACGGACTCTCCGAGGGGATCTGCGGCCAGATCTTTCAGACCGGATCGCCCTGCATCGTCCCGGACATCAACAGCGAACCCCTGTTCCTCAATCGTACAGGCGCCAGGACAACCATCACCAAAGACAGGCTCTCGTTCATCGGCGTGCCGGTTCTCATGGCCCAGCACCCGGTGGGAGTCCTCACAGTTGACCGACTCTTCGGACCTGAAATATCTTTCAAGGAAGACATCAGTTTTCTGAGTATCCTGGCCACGCTCATCAGCCAGTTCATCGCCCTGCACCAAGCCATCAACCGCAAGGAAAAACGATTGGTGGAAGAAAACCGCTCACTGAAAGCTGAACTGCACGGCCGCTTCAACCGCCATTATATCATCGGTCAGTCGCGCCCCATGCAGGAGGTCTTTGCCACCATTGAAAAAGTGGCTCCCAGCCGGGCTACGGCACTGCTCCTGGGAGAATCGGGAACCGGCAAGGAACTGGTGGCAAGGGCCATCCATGAGGCGAGCCCCAGAAGGGATAAAAACTTTATCAAGATAAACTGCGCGGCCCTCCCTGAAAACCTGCTGGAGAGCGAACTTTTCGGGCACGAGAAAGGGGCATTTACCGGTGCCACTGCCAGCCGCGCCGGACGCTTTGAGTTGGCTGACGGCGGCACCATCTTTCTCGACGAGATCGGTGAACTGCCGCTTTCCCTCCAGGCCAAACTTCTCAGGGTCCTCCAGGAGCGCCAGTTTGAACGTCTGGGCGGCACCAGGACACTGAAGGTCGATGTGCGCATCATTGCCGCCACCAATGTGAACCTTAGCGATGCCGTGGCCAACGCTACCTTTCGTAACGACCTCTACTATCGCTTGAATGTACTGCCCTTTCATCTTCCCCCCTTGCGGGAACGCAAGAGCGACATCCCGATCCTGCTCAACCACTTCCTGCGCGCCAGCAATGAACGGAATGGCATGGAGGTGGAGTTATCTCAGGAGGTTCTCGACTTCCTGATGAACTACAAATGGCCGGGAAATGTACGGGAACTGCAAAATCTCATTGAACGCTTGGTTATTTTGACCGACAAGAGTATTATTTATAAGAGTGATCTTCCTCAAGAGATGATGAAAACCTTGCCTCAGGATACAACACTTACTTCCCCTGCAAGGACAGCGCCCACTGATCATGCTCTTGACTCCATCGTAGTCGGCAACCAGCACCCGGCCCTCCACTCCTTGGAAGACCTGGAACGGACCGAGATCAAGGCCGCCCTGATGAGAAATGGCTGGGTCCAAGCCCGCGCTGCCCGGGAGCTGGGTCTGACCCAGCGCCAGATTGGCTATCGGATCAAAAAATTCAAGCTCGACAGGCCGGAATTTGCCCTGAGCCCATGGAATGAAAAAACATAGAGACCATGTAGGGCTTGAACTCTTTTCAAGATATTGAAAAAAACAGGATCAAAACCATGAATCTCCTGAATCAAAAGTCCATCTTTACGTCCATGCTGCAAGATGGCCCCTTTGCTGTGGGCGAACTGCCCCCCTTTGCCCATCCATTTTCCAGAGAGTCCAAGAACTGGGTGAGCAATCTGCAGGGGGATCAACTGCTGAAGACCAAATATCGCGCCGTTCGCAGTCAGATCTTCGACTTTCTGGGGATCAGCAGCTTTGATGAGATCCTGATCCTGATCCATGACCGCAAACTCCGTAAAAAGACGGCGGAACGCTCCCGTATCCTTTTAGGAAATATGTTCGGCCTGGACAGTACCATCCATGACATCGGCCGTTACCTGTACGACTATGCCCGCACAGCCGATGACGTGGTCAACTCCCTGCGCGCCAAGGTCCTGGCCCCCTATCGCTCTCATATTGAGACCACAAATGAGATCGAAACCACTCATGATCCGGTGGATCTATTGCTCATCATTTTTGACGATCGTTTTCACCGCAAGGCCCGCTTTGAGGCCAAGCGCAAGCTGGTACTCATGAATCTTGCCGGCTCCATTGATCAGCGGGAACGGGAGACCGTTATCGAGACCAAGTTTTCCAATTTTCTTCGTTTTTTGAATGCCCATGTCTGGAGCCCCAGTCTCAAGATTGGCGAGCTGGAGATCAAGTATCTCCACAGCCATCACCAGCCAGAGGACTTCAGTTGCCGGGAAGTGAACGTTCTCTCTGAAGAGCAGGCCCGAGCACTGACACCCACCTCCGGAGAGAAACTGACCCTGATCAAGCGCCGCCGTTTTCTCAGCCAGGAGAGAGAGGTGCCGATCTACGTCACCATCAGGAAAAAACCTCCGGCAGCCAAAGTCCTGAAGCTGTTGCGTAAAAATGAAAAAAATCCAGCTGTGGCCGTTGATGATGAACTGGGGTTAATGGCGGTCCTCAACTCGGTGGGTGATGTCAAATGCTTTATCCGCCACCTGACCCGCAGCGCGGTACAGGCAGGATCGCTCATGACACTCGAGGATATCTCCGACACCCTGACTGGTGGTCAGTACGGGAGCACGGCCATGGGAAGCTCCAACAAGACCCCGATGTTGAAATTTTTTGCCAGACTGGGGGGAATACGGGTGGAATTCATCATCCACACCAACCGCTCCTATCTCAACTATATTTACCAGCGGGATGTTGCCCATGACGAGTATGAGGTCAAGCGGATCTTCGACACCGGTGTGGCGGATTTCCTTTTTCCCGGTGATATCTATCGGCTGAAGATGGATGAGATTCGCACCGCCCAGATCAATTTATTCCGCAAACAGATCGAAGGAAACTAAAGAGGTCTGCCATGACTCCAAATTTTCACGGCATTATTGACTCCACCCTACGGGAAGGCGAACAGACGCCTGGGGTGAACTTCAGCCAGGAGCTACGGTACGAGATTATTACTCAGATATCCCAGGTAGGAGTGGAAGAGATTGAACTGGGTGTTGCTTCCGAAAAAAACAGCCATCTTCAGGATCTTTTTACCTTTGCCAGGAAGACAAGCAAAGGACGGCAACGTCTGGGGCTCTGGTGCCGCTGCCATGATGGGGATATCGCTTTTGCCGCAAGCTGCAGGCCGGATGTCCTGTCTCTGTCGATTCCGGCCTCAGATCTGCACATCAGTCAGCGTCTGCAAAAAGACCGGGCCTGGATCCTGCGCACCCTGCGTCAGGCCGTTGCCCAAGCCAGGACATTTGGTATTCCTTTTATATCCCTTGGGCTTGAAGATGCGACCCGGGCCGATCCAGAGTTCCTCTGTTTACTGGCCAAGACCGCTGCCGAGTGCGGGGTGCAGCGCCTGCGGCTGGCCGACACCGTGGGTATCGGCTCCCCTGCCACCATCACAAAAATGGTGCAAATGCTCCTGCAGGAATCAGGGCTTCCCTGCGGGATCCACACCCATAATGATTTCGGCATGGCCACGGCAAATGCCATAGCTGCCCTTGAGGCCGGAGCATCCTGGATCGATGCCACCGTCCTCGGCCTTGGCGAACGGGCAGGCAACTGCCGCCTGGAAGAGGCTGTCGCCTTTCTCTGTTTGCAGAGAGGGATGGAGCACTATCAGATCAGCCGCCTGCCCGCGCTCTGCCAGACCGTCAGCAAGGCCGCAGATATCGCCATCGCCAGAAACCATCCTGTCATTGGTGAGGCTATCTTTACCTGCGAAACAGGCCTGCACCTCCAAGGCCTGACCGTCAATCCCAACACCTATGAGCCTTATTCTCCAGAGAAGGTCGGCGCCAGCCGTAAAATGCGCTTTGGTCACAAAAGCGGCAAACGGGCCCTCTGCAACCATCTGCACGCCCTCGGCCATCCCATTGATGACAGCAAAGCCGAAGCACTCTCCATAGAGCTTCGGAGCCTGACAGGCCTTCCAGTACAGGGCCTCAGCGATTCCGAACTGCTGCGCCTGGCAGCGCGGTAACGACACCTCCGCGCCTCAACCGGAAAGCAAGGCTCTGGCGTTCCCCACCTGCTTCGTAGCTACATCGTGTCGATAATAGCATTGAAGGTCGGACTGGGACGCATGGCCCGGGTGATCTTTTCATAATCCGGATGGTAATAGCCGCCGATATCCACGGGATGGCCCTGGGCCTGTACCAGTTCAGTTACGATCTTATCCTCACCTGCGGTAAGCTCTGCGGCAATCTTACTGAACCGTGTCTGCAGTGCGGCGTCCTCGGTCTGCGCTGCCAGGCATTGCGCCCAGTACAGGGCCAGGTAAAAGTGACTGCCGCGGGTGTCCAGTTCGTTGACCTTGCGCGAGGGTGACCGCCTGTTTTCCAGGTGCATGCCGATGGCCTGATCCAGGGTCCTGGAAAAGAGGGCAGCGGTCTTATGATTGAAGGTGACGGCTATATGCTCAAAAGAAGGAACCAAGGCACAGAATTCACCTAAAGAATCCCAGCGCAGATGCCCTTCTTTGAGGAGTTGCTGGACGTGTTTCGGGGCAGAGCCGCCTGCCCCGGTCTCAAACATGCCGCCGCCATTCATCAGCGGGACGATAGAGAGCATCTTGGCACTGGTCCCCAGCTCAAGAATCGGGAAGAGATCGGTAAGGTAATCGCGCAGGACATTGCCGGTCACTGAGATCGTATGCTCCCCATTCCTGATCCGCTCCAGCGAGAAACGCATGGCCTCAACAGGAGTCATGATCCGGATATCGAGGCCGCTGGTGTCGTGCATGGGCAGGTAAGTCGTGACCTTGGCGATGATCTGGGCATCGTGGCCCCGATTTTCATCGAGCCAGAAAATCGCCGGAACACCGGATACCCGTGCCCGAGTGACAGCCAACTTGACCCAATCCTGGATCGGGGCATCCTTGGCCTGGCAGGCCCTGAAGATATCGCCTGTTTCTACGGTTTGTTCCAACAGGGTTGTACCGGCGCTGTCAACCAGACGGATGATCCCGCTGCCCGGTGCCAGAAAGGTTTTGTCGTGCGAACCGTATTCCTCGGCCTTCTGCGCCATCAGGCCGACATTATCAACGCTGCCCATGGTTGCCGGGTCAAAGGCCCCGTTCTGATTGCAATCATCAATGACTTTCTGATAGATGCTGGCGTAGCAGCGATCCGGAATCATGGCGATGGTGTCGTGGAGTTGATCGTCTGCTCCCCACATGCGGCCGCCGTCACGAATAACCACCGGCATAGAGGCGTCGATGATCACATCATTGGGCACATGGAGGTTGGTGATACCCTTGCTGGAGTCCACCATGGCGAGCTTGCAGCTCTTCTGGTAGACCGCCTCGATGTCTGCCTCAATTTCCGCACGTTGTGCCTCAGACAGGTTCACGATCTTGGCCAGCAGGTCGCCGAAGCCGTTGTTGACATTGACGCCCAGTTCCTTGATGACAGCGGTATGCTTGGTGAAGACATCCTGGAAGAAAACGGTGACGCAATGACCGAACATGACCGGGTCGGAGACCTTCATCATGGTGGCCTTGAGGTGCAGGGAGAGTAGGACGCCCTCCTTTCTTGCCGCCGCGATCTGCTCGCTGTAAAAAGCGCGAAGGGCGCGGACGTTCATCACCGAGGAGTCGACAACCTCGCCTGCGAGAAGCGAAGTTTTCTCCTTGAGGACTGTGGTCGCACCATCATTGCCTACAAATTCAATGCAGACATCACAGGCGCGCTCGACGGTGATTGATTTTTCGCTGCCGTAGAAATCACCTTCGGTCATATGTGCGACCCGTGACTTGCAATCGGCAGACCAGAGTTTCATCAGACGATGCGGATTCTTCTGGCCGAACTTCTTGACCGAGACTGCGGCCCGCCGGTCAGAGTTGCCTTCACGCAGGACCGGATTAACGGCACTGCCCAGCACCTTTGCATATCTGGCGTGCACGGTCTTCTCGGCCTCAGTTTTTGGGTTCTGGGTATAATCAGGAATGGCATAGCCCTGTAACTGCAACTCCTTGATCGCCTCTAACAGCTGGGGAACCGAGGCGCTGATGTTGGGCAGCTTGATGATATTAGTTTCGGGCTGTTTGGCGAGGTGACCCAGTTCCGTGAGATCATCGGGGAGGCGTTGCTCCTCGCTCAGATAGTCGGGAAAGTTGGCGATGATCCGTCCGGCCAGCGAAATATCTTTCTGCACAAGGTCAATACCTGACCCCTTGGTATATGCCTGAAGGATGGGGAACAGGGAATAAGTCGCCAGAGCGGGCGCCTCGTCGATTGCCGTATAGATGATCCGTGGTGTGGCCATATGGGCTCCTTGGTTGTTTCGCAGGTGACTGCAGAATTTGTAAGTAGCAGTAGGTAATTGTTCAGAGTATTCAGGTTGACAGGGGATGTCGCTTGGCTTTAAACGACGTCTCATTGCTAAAAGATGCGCCTGGCCTCTGAATTCCACTGTTGCAGAGGCGGCCGTTCTTGATGACTGCCACTGCGCTACGCCAGGAGCGCAAGATGGTGAGAAAATAGCATATCCTGGTCGGGATTGCAAATATCATCTCCGCTGAAACCCCGGCGTCAAGCAACCTGAAGCTGCTTCTTGCGAAATGTCGTTAGGACGATTATACAACAGGAAGCTTAGCTTGGATCAAGCATACACACTAAAAAAGCTGCCCTGCCAGATTTGGGAAAAGGCAAGGGCAACCGAGACGGAACACCCTGACGCGCAGGCTTGAGCACTTACATATCTTCATTATTCAGAAAAACAGCACTGTTTGTTAGTGCAAAAAAACAATATCTTAAAAACGAATCCACGTTTTCCCCATGCACATCGAATGGCTCCGGCCGACCTTCTCTTACACCTTCCTTATTGTGGGCGAGATACTCTTTCTCCTCGCCCTGCTGCACATGGTGTATCAGCGTCGCACCCCAACCAGCATGATCTCCTGGCTGCTGGCGATTATATTGCTGCCGTATCTCGCCGTTCCACTCTACTTCATCCTCGGTTCACGCAAGCGCGTCAATTCCAAGACAAAATCGATGTTCAGCCTCCGTTCGGTCAAGGATCTTCCCTTGGCAGAGGCCAATCCCATTGACCGCGTCCTGCGCGGTAACGGCATACCGGGCACCACCCGGGGAAACCGTTTTGAACTCTATGCAGACGGAGTCCTGGCCTATACCGCATTGATGCGGGAGATAGACAAGGCCCGGGAATGCATCTTCATCAGCACCTATATTTTCAATAACGACGAGGTGACCTCCCAGATTATCAAGGCATTAATCAGGAAGGCTGAAGAAGGGATAACGGTCAACCTGCTCCTCGATTCGCTCGGCTCATTTCCTCTCTACTGTTTCCAGCACCCCTTTAAAAAACTCCGCCAGGCCGGGGCCACGGTCTCTTTTTTTATGCCCATCCTGCAGATGCCGCTGCGGAACTATATCAACCTGCGCAACCACCGGAAGATCTTCCTTTTTGACCGCCGCATTGTCCTGACCGGCGGCATGAATCTCTCAGCCGAGTATCTGGGACCACTCCCTGACCCCAGGCGCTGGAACGACCTGCTCTTTCTCATCGAAGGGCCGGCAGTCTTTCATTACCTGGACATCTTCGCCTCAGACTGGGCCTATGCCTCCGGTCACCCTGGAACGCGTAACACCAGGCCGGGTAAACGAAGAAAGGTGAAGACTCCGGCCATGGGCTGTAACACCACGCCAATCGCACTGGACACCGTTCCCCCGGATTATGGCGACACCGAAATCCAGGTCGTACCTTCCGGACCTGACATTGACGGAGACGCCCTCTTTGAGGCGCTAATCTGCGCCATATACAACGCTACAGAACGGATATGGATCGTCACCCCCTACTTCGTCCCTGCGACCTCTCTGCAACAAGCGCTGATCATCGCCCATCACAAAGGGGTCGATGTTAAACTGATTACCCCTTATGAATCCAATCATTTTCTGGCCAACGTGGTGCGCAGCAGTTACATGCGGGAATTAATGGAAGCCGGAGTGGAGGTCGCCCTGTACAAAGGCCCCTTGCTCCACGCCAAAGCTATCCTTTTTGACGATTCAAGCGCCATGCTCGGTTCCGTCAACATTGACAATCGCAGCCTGTTGTTGAATTACGAGGTGGTCAGTTTCGCCTACTCCGATTCCATCATCTCAGCGGTGAGCGGATGGATGGAGAAACTCCTGCAGGACTCACAGCATGAAATGAAACCGGCCGGTACCATGCAGCGACTGGCCGAAAACCTGATGCGGATCATCGCGCCGCAGTTGTAAAATCAGTAAGAACCGAGTAGCGTAACAAACCGTTTTTATCAAACAACCTTGCCAGTCTCGTAAAAAGTCATCTTTGGGGATGGCTAAGCAAAAATCGTCAAATGCAAGGTGCGCACATTTCGAGGAATGAGGCGTACTTAAGTACGCCGCAGTGTCGAGAAAATGTGCGGCAACGCAGCAGTTGGCGACTTTTTGCAACGCCATCAACCTTGCCATACAACATGGTGAATATATTCATCAAACAACAGACGTTTGGAGACAAGCGAATTTCCATTCAACCACCCAGCACCAGGACTCCGCTATCCATTAAGATCGCCATGCTGGTCTATAGACTGGCATGGAATATTGCCATCCCTTTTCTCCGTCGTAATCACCGACTGCATCACGGTTTCAGCCAACGTACCTTAGAGGAGATGCCGGCTCCTGCCGATCTCTGGATCCAGGCAGCCTCGGTTGGAGAATCATTTCTGGCAGGGGAGGTTCTCAGAAAACTTGATCCGGCCGGACCAATCCGGGTGCTCCTGACCACCTATACCAGTCAAGGCATGGAGATCTTGGAAAAGTCCCGAAATGAGGCCATGCAGCAAAGCGGCAAACTCACCATTCACACCGCCTACTTCCCTTTTGATCATCCCGGCCTCATGACCAGGGCCGTGACCGCCATCCGGCCAAAGGTTATGCTGCTGCTGGAAAGTGAATTATGGCCCGGCCTTCTGGCAAGCTGCAGACAGCACGGAGTAAAGGTCCTGGTGGCAAACGGCAGGATGACTGCAAAGAGTTTTAGCCGCTATCGTATCTGGCCGTCATTATGGCGCTACTTGAGGCCAGAGAGAATTCTCGCCATATCCAACGATGATGCCTCACGTTTTGCCACCCTCTTTGGCATGGATGCAGTGGAGGCCGTGCCGAATATCAAATTTGACCGTATTAGTAAGCAAAGCGCTGAAAATACTACGACCAATCCCCTGGCCTATATTTTTCCACCCGACACGACGGCAACAGCCAAACTGCTGGTCATGGGTTCGGTGAGAGAGGAAGAAGAAGCAGATATCATCAAGCTGATCTGTCACATCAGGGGACAAAATAATCAGATAAGCATCGCCTTATTCCCCCGACACATGCACCGCATCAAAAACTGGGAAAAGATACTGGAGAGCCACGAACTCCCCTGGCAATTACGGTCTCGCTGCACAGGGCCAGTCCCTCACGGCAGCATCATCCTCTGGGACACCATGGGCGAGATGCTCTTCGCCTATCAACTTGCCGACGCCGCCTTTGTCGGTGGCAGCCTGGCCCCGCTGGGTGGTCAGAATTTCCTGGAGCCGCTTACCTGCGGGCTCAAACCGGTTATCGGCCCGCACTGGTCCAATTTTTTCTGGATAGGCCGGGACATTATTGATCAGCAACTGGTCTTCCAGGCCAAAGACTGGCAGGAGGCCGCTGACATCCTGATGCGGAATTGTTCGCTTCCACCACAACGTGAGCAGACACGTCAGAAACTTATCACCTATGTGAAAAACCGCCGCGGCGGAACCGATACGACATGTACCACCATCAACAATCTTCTCTTTGAGGGAAGCGTAAACCCAATAACCAATAAATAAAAATACCATGAACTCACTGCCACCATGCTACGGCATCATCCCAACCCGCTATGCCTCTTCCCGCTTCGAGGGAAAACCCCTGGCCCTCATCCTCGGTAAACCTATGATTCAGCATGTCTATAGCCGATCCTGCCAATGTCCCCATTTGCAGCAGGTTGTCCTGGCAACCGATGATGAACGCATCTTTTCGGTGGCTGAGTCCCTTGCCATTCCCGTGCTCATGACCAGCCCCAATCATAGCTGCGGCACGGAAAGGGTACTGGAGGCAGCGCGCCTGCTCGCAGTGCCTGACGATGGAGTGGTGGTCAACATTCAAGGTGATGAACCGGCCCTCGAACCGGAAATGCTGACCGCCCTCATCGCCCCGTTCTGCTCTCCTGAGATCCAGGTCACCACCTTGGCCCGGAAGATAAGCAGCAGTGAAGCACAGGCCACGGATCAGGTCAAGGTGGTTATGGGAAGGGACAATCAGGCCCTCTACTTCTCCCGGCTCCCCATCCCCTTTCCTCAGGACGGAAGTGAGGGTGATTATTATGGCCACATCGGTATCTATGCCTTCAGGATGAAGACCCTTGAGCAGTTTGTCGCTCTCGAAAAAGGAGTTCTGGAAAAAAAGGAAGCGCTCGAACAACTGCGCCTGCTGGAAAACAATATCCCCATCCACGTAGTGATAACAAGCCATAAAAGCCATGGCGTTGATCGTCCCGGGGATATTGCCATTGTCGAGCAGATTCTTAAAAACAAGGTGTAGGATTATTTGTAGAAGCTTAGAGCGAATCTGACAACTAGGGCGAAAGCCGCCACCCTTAATCAGAGATTCACAGTAGTTATGGTGCGAGATTGGTTATGTTAAGTTAGATTCCTGAGAAGGTTAACTCTTAGACTGCGTGCTCTTTCTTGGTCTATCTTCTCTGGACCCACTATTATCGATACGATCATTAATTCACGAACATCTATTTTCTTCTATAAAATACAGAGCATTGCTCAATTCCGGGGATAGAAATGAATGATCTTGCCACAACAAAGTGGAGCCGTTGTTAAGCCGCTTTTCTCGTATTCCACCATTCCTTCTCATATTGAGCTGGAGATTTATGTCCATTAGTAGAATGTTTTCTTCGGCGATTGTAGTAGACTTCAATGTAGTTAAA
>VMSP01000150.1 GCA_013792135.1 Desulfocapsa sp.
AAATGCGATCTGAAGTAATGGCATGGAATACTGATCGGAATAATCGTCAAACCAAGGTCGATTGGCAGTTCACCACGAATGATGCGCGAATTAAACTGAAACGGCTATATCCGAAACTTTAAAATATACGCTGTACTAGTGATAGAGGCCACCTCTGAGATATCGATTCCTGCAACTAGCCCAGACCTGTGAACCGCTGGACATATAATAAATACTCCTCAACTATATTGACAAGGATGTGACCAACAGTGGTTTTGGTCATGAACGGATCAGGCAGGTGCGAAGTGCGGTATCTATACCCGTGATTGCCTCATCGGGTGCAGGCTCGGCCCAGCATTTTGTCAATATCTTCCGGGCAACCAATGTGGAGGCGGCACTCACGGCCGGTATCTTCCATCGTCAGGAAGTCTCGGTCAGTGAGATAATAGAGGCCATGAGATGAAATGGTATCGAGACCAGATAGAAGGGATCAAAGGGGATAGAGCGACAAGGAAGGGTATGAACGTATTGTCCCCTTTTCCAAAAGGGAAGTGCCTATAGTCAGCACTGCTCGTCTTGTTTTTCACTGGAAAAAACCCGATTACGACCTTGATCCTTGGCTCGATACAAAGCCTTGTCTGCTCGTTGTAAAACTTTCTCCGCGTTATCCCAGCCATCAGAAAACTGATATTCAGAAACCCCAATACTGACAGTGATATGGATGGCAGGTTGTCCTTTTCGAGAATCCGCCGCTTCTATTATCGTTTCCTCAATCTGCTTGCGTAACCGCTCAGCCAGTTCAAATGCATTGTCGATTCTGGTATTTGGCAGGATCACCAGAATTTCTTCCCCACCATAGCGGATCACGACATCCACTTCGCGCACAGATTCCATTATCAAATGACCGAGTTTCTTCAAGACCATATCTCCAATTTGATGGCCATAAGTGTCATTCACGTTTTTGAAATGATCAATATCAAGCAGAAATACAGAAAAAGGTTGTTCAAATCTCATGGCCCGTTGAAACTCTTCAACAATTCGCCGATCAAGATAACGACGATTAAACAAACCTGTTAACGGGTCGGTAATATTTTCCTGTTCAAGGACATAAATTCGTTGCAGATCAAGGGCTGTTTTCAAGGAAAGAGAGCAGACCAGAAAGACAAAAACAGCTCCGCTAAAAAATATCCCGGGAACAATAAGAGTGGAAATAGAATTGAAACTGTCAGGGGTACGAAGAAAGGCGTAGAGGATATAGCCTAAAATAAACATAAAAATAAGGCTGACCAGAAGCTTCCAGCGATTCCGGACATTTCCTGCCGACAACTTTTGGATAATAGCCCTGACCGGGACAAGGGACTTGAGCAGAAAGAATACACCTGCCACTGTCAGCCCGATTGTTATTATAAAAAGATTATTCTGCATCCGCCCGTTTGTGCTCCTGAAAAAATAACATGGTTACCCTCTTTCCATCTTCAGGTCATCTTATCCATTACAATACGATTTTTACATTACAATAAGTCTTAGCAGACTCAAATACCCGACATTTTTTTCTCTTTGCATTGTAAGGCTACAGCAGGGTTTTCTGCACCACTTCATACACCCCAGCCGACAAACCAGGCTGACCTGCGATTCTCTCCATCTGCTCCCGCATCAATTGCTGCCTGCTTGTATCATAGCGTTTCCAACTTGTAAAGGGGGTCATCAATCTTGAGGAAATATGCGGATTGATAGGATCAAGATTGATGATCTGCTCGGCCAGAAAGGCATAACCGGCTCCTGTTACTGCGTGGAACCGAACATGATTGCCAGTAGCAAAGGCGCCAATCAGGGCCCGTACCTTATTGGGATTATGAAGGGAAAATCCAGGGTGGGTCAGCAGAGTCTTTACGGTATCCAGAGCATCCTCAAGACTTGAGGTGGCCTGTAATGTGAGCCACTTATCAACCACCAGAGGCTCACCCTGCCACTGTTGAAAGAAATCAGCCAATGCTTCCTGCCGCTGTTTTACCGGACAATGGGCCAGGGCACTCAGGGCAGCCATCACGTCGGTCATATTGGCCTTCTGCTTATACTGTTTCACCGCCAGATCCAGATAGTCTGCAGGCAATGGATCCATGGACAACAGGAAAGAAAGGCATATGTTTTTAAGGCTCCTGCGTCCCATGGCCTCGGGAGTCAAGACATAGGCCTCTACCTCTCTGTTCTCCTCATAGACCTGAAGAAATTCCTGGCTAAGCTGCCGGGCCAGTTCATTTCTGACAAACCTCCGGGCCAGATGGAGATTATCCGGATCGATAATCTCCATCTGCAACGCCAGGGTGGTTTCCGCCGGCAGGGTCAGAGCCTGGGCCAGCAGAGCTTTATCATTGCCCTGTTGCTGCAGATTCAGACGCACGGCCTGGACGAACAAAGGATCAAGGACAGGAACAACACCCTGATGCAAGGCATTGACGCATTCCATAATAATAGACTCACTGAGCCGGTTGGCGGCATCCCAGCGGTTGAACAGATCGCTGTCGTGAGCCATGAGGAATGCCAATTCTTCCCGTCCTTGAAACGGCTCGACTTTAACTGGGGCCGAAAAACCACGCAGGAAAGAAAGTACCGGCTTTTCTACAAGGCCGGCAAAGGTGAAAGATTGCTTTTTTTCCCTCAACTGCAGCAAGATGTCAGCCGCAACCATATCATTACCCCGTCCATCCAGGAGACCGATATTGATGGGAAGATGAAAAGGTTGTTTCTCCTCCTGCCCGGGTGTCGGTGCACAGTTCTGTTGAACAGTCAGGGTATACATTCCACCCTGACCATCCCAGGATTCAGAGACGTTCAGAACCGGAGTTCCCGCCTGGCTGTACCAGTACTTGAACTGCTCCAGATCAACCCCGGACGCATCACTCATCGCCGCCACAAAATCATCACAGGTCACGGCCTGACCATCGTGTCTGGCAAAATAGAGATCCATGCCCTGGCGGAACCTTTTGGCGCCAAGCAGGGTATGCATCATACGGATCACCTCCGCCCCTTTATTATACACCGTAACGGTGTAAAAATTATTGATTTCCACATAAGAATCAGGACGAACAGGATGAGCCATAGGTCCGCTGTCCTCCTTGAACTGAAAGGTGCGCAATACCCGAACATCATCTATGCGTTGTACAGGCCGTGAGTTCATGTCGGCCGAGAACTCCTGATCCCTTAATACAGTAAGCCCTTCTTTCAAACTGAGTTGAAACCAGTCACGACAGGTGACTCGATTACCTGTCCAGTTGTGGAAATATTCATGGGCGATAACCCCTTCAACACCTAGATAATCTTGATCAGTCGCTGTTTCCTGACTGGTAAGGACATATTTAGAATTAAAGACATTCAGACCCTTGTTTTCCATGGCCCCCATATTAAAATCATCGACGGCCACGATCATATAGCGGTCCAGGTCATACTCAAGACCAAACACCTCTTCGTCCCAGCGCATGGCTTTTTTCAGGGATTGCATGGCATGGTCACATTTCCTTTGGTTCCGGGCCTCAACATAGATCTGCAAGAGAACATCGTGACCTGCTCTGGTCATAAATCTATCCTCTAGACAGACCAGATCTCCTGCCACCAAAGCAAAGAGATAAGAGGGCTTAGGGAAAGGATCCTGCCACACCGCATAATGCCTCCCTGCATGCAAACTGCCCTTCTCGATCAGATTGCCATTGGAGAGCAGGACCGGACAGCTTTGCACGTCCGCCTCGATCCGGGTAGTAAATCGGGCCATCACGTCGGGCCGATCCTGGTAATAAGTGATCTTGCGAAATCCCTCAGCTTCACACTGGGTGCAGTAGTTGCCGCTGGAACGGAACAAGCCTTCGAGTTCAGTATTGCGATCCGGAAATATCCTGGTCGTGATCTCGAATACAAAGGTGTTCGGGGCACTATGGATCAGTATTCCGGAAGCAGTCAATGAATATTCAAGAGCCGTAAGCAGTGTCGAATCAAGGCTGACGGACACAAGCTCAAGACCCTGACCATCAAGAAAGAGGGACTTGTCTCCGGAAGATTGATCAGGGTTACGCCTGAAAAAAGAGCGGGCCGTGACCAGAGTATCATCCTGATTCAGTTGAAAGGTAAGGGTAATCTCATCGGTGAGATACTTAGGCGCGCTATAATCCTGCCGATAAACAGTTAGTGGGGTCTGCTGGGTCATCGTAGCCTCATTTTTAATCCTGTGCCAATCATCAAACATCCAAGGGGTGCCGGTATCTTGATGATTGACAGCTATTTTCCATTCCATTATATTCAAAGCTTCTATTAAGGGCCCTCTGCAAGATAAGCCCTTAATTTTCATCTACTATAACAAATTTAAGGGAAAATGTCCCCATGATCACTATCAACGAAAATTACCTCAAGCTCCAGGCTTCGTATCTGTTTTCGAATATCGCTAAACGAGTGGCAAGCTTTCAACAGGCCAACCCTGAAAAAGATATTATCAGACTGGGAATCGGTGATGTAACCCGGGCCCTGCCGACGGCCTGTATCGCAGCCTTCCACAAGGCCGTAGATGAGATGGGAACCGATGCCAGTTTTCGCGGCTATGGCCCGGAACAGGGATATGACTTCCTGCGTGAGGCCATTGCCAAAAATGATTTCCAGGCACGGGGCGCGGAGATAACAGCTGATGAGATTTTTATCAGCGACGGTGCCAAGTGCGATACCGGCAATATCCAAGAGCTCTTCACTCAGGATATCAAAGTGGCCATCCCCGACCCTGTTTATCCGGTCTATCTGGATACCAATGTCATGGCAGGTCGCACCGGTGACTTTATAGAAGGAAGGTATCAGGGCCTGGTCTATCTTGACTCCACCAAGACTAATAATTTTGTACCAGACCTGCCTTCTACAGACGTAGACCTGATCTATCTATGCTTCCCAAATAACCCCACAGGATCGACCATTACCAAAAAGGAGTTAAGCAACTGGGTAAAGTACGCACAGGAGAAAAAAGCCCTGATCCTTTTTGATGCCGCCTATGAGGCCTTTATCCGCGACGAATCCCTACCCCACTCCATCTATGAGATCGAAGGGGCAAAAGAGATGGCTATTGAATTCCGCTCATTTTCCAAGAGCGCTGGATTCACCGGCACCCGCTGCGCCTACACTGTAGTACCCAAGGAATGCACGGCCTTTGACTCCAGAGGAAACCGGCAATCAATCCATGCGCTGTGGAACCGCCGTCACTGCACCAAATTCAACGGCGTCTCCTATCCAGTGCAACGCGCAGCCGAGGCCGTCTACAGCGAAGAAGGACAGGTCCAGACCAAAGAACTTGTTGCCTATTACATGCGCAATGCCGATCTCATCCGACAGGAGATGACAACCCTTGGCTATGACTTTGTGGGTGGTGAGAACGCGCCCTACATCTGGATAGATGCCAAAGGCGACTCCTGGGAATTTTTTGATATGCTGCTGAACAAAACCGGCGTGGTCTGCACTCCAGGTGCCGGCTTTGGAAAATGCGGCGAAGGCTATATTCGCCTCTCCGCCTTTAACTCCCTGGTCAATGTGGAGAAGGCCATGGCCCGTATCCGGGAAACGCTGGAGTGAAAAAATTACGAATTAAAAATTACGAATGAGACAAATCGTAATTCGTAATTATTCCCTAAGCACCGCCGGTTTAAAAGAGACCCGCTCTTCTTTGCCCGGCAGCTCACAGACAACAGTTGCCCCATACTCCTGCAACCAGTGGACAACCCCGCGCACCAGACGCTCAGGGGCGGAGGCCCCGGCCGTCACTCCCACACTTGCATGCCCCTGTAACCATTCCGGGTGAATATCAGACGCATCATCAATTAGATATCCTGTCATCCCCGCCCTGACTCCGACCTCACGCAACCTGTTGGAATTGGAACTGCTTTTAGAACCAACTACCAAGAGGACATCCGTCTTCAACGCTAACTCCTTTACTACATTCTGACGATTCTCCGTGGCATAGCAGACATTTGAAAGAGGACCTCTGATTGCAGGAAAGCGCTGTACCAATTTCTTCCTGATCCCGGCTATATCGTTTTGACTGAGGGTGGTCTGAGTGACATAGGCTACCCGTTCAGGATCAACAACCCGTACAGTCTCTGCTTCCTCCTCAGAGGCAATAATATGCACCCTACCAACTACCCGGCCTGCAGCACCCTCTACTTCCGGATGCCGATGGTGACCGATAATCAGGACATCGTATCCCTCGGCATGATACTTTTCCACCATCCGATGCACACTGCTCACCAAAGGACAAGTGGCATCAATAGTTCGCAGACCAAGACTTTGCGCCTTTTGCTCAACTGTCACTGAAACCCCATGGGCGCTGAAAATACAGACTGTTCCTGGAGGGATTTCAGCAAGCTCCACCATAAAAACAACACCTAGTCCCTCCAGCTCCTCAACAACATGCTTGTTATGAACAATCTCATGGAGAACATAAATAGGAGGCCCATATTGTTCAAGGGCCAGTCGCACCGTGGCAATGGCCCGCACGACACCGGCACAAAATCCTCTCGGATTGGCCAGAATAATTTTTGTAGGTACGCTCATCAGCAAATTGGAGGTTGAAGGGAAAAAATTTTAGTTGGAAGGATAACAGATGAAAGATAAATTCTGTATCAATTTTTTAAGGGGTAATAGCTTTTTTCTTATTTCCAACTTCTTCTTTTTCTGTTTAGCTGTATGCATGTAAAGAATCAATAATCCTCTTTCAACCTTTACCCTACAACTTACTCTCATGGATCATTCACAATCTTTCACCGTTACCCAGCCGACCCGCATCCAGTTTGGCGTTGGCTGCATCAGCAGCTTAGGCAGAACTGTTCAGGAGTTTAATGGCACTAATGTTTTTCTGGTTATTGATCCAGGCCTTGTCAAGGCCGGGATTGCCAGTCAGATAACTGCCCCTCTGGATGCCGCTGCCATACCCTATACTCTTTATGATAACATCGATCCAGAGCCGGGCCTGAAACTCGCTGACAAAGGATACAAAATAGCAAAGTCCAAAGGCTGCGACTGTGTGATCGGGGCTGGTGGCGGTTCAGCCATGGATGTGGCCAAGGCCGTGGCGATACTGCTCACCAATGGTGGCAAGGCTGCCGACTATCTCGGCCTTGACAAGATCGTAAAAGCCGGCGCTCCCAAGATTATGATCCCGACTTCGGCCGGAACCGGTGCCGAAGTGACATTCACCGCCGTGTTTATCAATGAGAAGACAGGCTCTAAAGGTGGCATGAATGGCGCCCCGCTCTATCCGGAAGCAGCCATCCTCGATCCAGCGCTGACCCTCAGCCTGCCGCCTCAGGTCACCGCCTATACCGGCATCGACGCCCTGACTCATGCCCTTGAGGCCTACACTTCCAGCCAGGCCCATATCATCTCCGAAATGTATTCGCTGGAAGCCATCGATCTGATCAGCCGAAATCTCCCGAAGGCCTATGCCAACGGCACCAACCTGGAGGCTCGTTCCGCCATGCTCATGGGCAGTCTTTTAGGCGGCAAGGCCCTGGCAACAGCCGGCGTCGGTCTGGTCCACGCCATGGCTTATCCCATGGGTGGCATGTTTGGCATAGCCCACGGTCTTGCCAACGCAGTGCTGCTTCCTTATGTAGTTGAATACAACCTCATCGGCAACATGGAAAAGTTTGCTATTTTGGCCGGGGTTCTTGGCAAAAAGACTGAAGAGATGACAACCAGAGAGGCGGCAGAGCGATGCGTGGAGGCGCTGTTTGAATTAAATGCTGACGTGGGTATTCCGGCAACCCTGCAAGATCTGGATATTCCAGTCGATCAGCTCCCCGAAATGGCCAGAATTGCCTTAACCGTGACCCGTCCTGTTGAGAATAATCCACGCAAGCCAACCCTGGACGATGTTATCAATATTTACCAGATGGCTTATGAGGGCAACAGTTCAATTTTATATTGAGAACTTATTTCTACGTTGTCACATTAAAATATGATTTAACATCATGAAATACTTGTTATTTTATGCTATAAGAGCTGTATGGTTTTCATCAATTCTTAGGAGATAAAATGAGCCACATGACAACCCAAAAAAATCCCGACTGATAGGAGAAAAAATGACAGCAAACGACCACTCACGGACCTGTCGGTCTCATTTTGTCTTTTTTATGAGCGTTACAAAAAATTCTTCGTCACCAAGACTCGTTCAGTTGTCACACAGTCGCTCCAATATCTGAGCGGGCTCTTGCAGACTGTTCGCAAGAATGTAGAACGGACGACCGAAGTCGTCCCGAAAACCAGCAGTGTCCGGTTAGAAAATTGCATGTGATTTTTTAAGCAGCCGTTTGTAGCTGGCTTCTT
Organism: Desulfocapsa sp.; assembly: GCA_013792135.1. Classification (GTDB taxonomy): domain Bacteria; phylum Desulfobacterota; class Desulfobulbia; order Desulfobulbales; family Desulfocapsaceae; genus UBA2270. The sequence continues at coordinate 8,320 of VMSP01000150.1, forward strand.
TTAACCCTTGTGCCGTATGCTGTGGCCTGTTGTAAATCCTCATTGCGAATCTGAGATTACGGAGTTGACGCACACGGGCAATGGATACTGCCTTCCCGTGTTTTTCATGACAGTAAATTGCCAGGAGAAGATAGGTGATAAGCCCCGAGAGTATTTGTACCATCAGGCCGTTCTTGCTTCTGGCAAAAAGATGATAGACCTTGAGGTGCCGTTTCCACCAGCCAAAGAATTTCTCGATGTCCCAGCAAAGCTTATAAACAAGTGCCACTTGTTTTGCGGTGAGATCGAAACGCTTGGTGGCGATCCAGAAAGTTTTGTCGTCAATGATATACCCAACGAGCCGAACAGCTTGCTGAGTTTGGTTGACGCCGGGCGTGCCAAGTAACACTCTGGCATCACTGAAGATGTGGGCATTGTCAGGAAGAGGAAACTCTTCGTGTACCTCTTTTTGCGTATTCCCTTTGATCCGGCAGACATAGTGACATCCATCCTTCTGCCACTTATCAAAAAGGGGATGAGACTGATACCCACGATCCAGTACCGCTGTTTGGCCAGGGTCGATAATGCTGCTGACAAAAGGTCTTTCCGTCCCCTTGCCTTCGGTCAGAAATAATAATTTGCGAGGGATGCCATGATTCAGATCAAAACCAAGATGCAGTTTGGCCTTGTTGGAGCTGCTATTGTACTCCGCCCAGTGCATGGATAATACAGAATCTACAAGAGATCCGTCTATGGCGACCAGGTTGCCAAGATTGGCATGTTGAGTTGGGAGAACAGCCCCTGCCTGTTTTTGCAGTTGAGTAAACACATACAGAAGCTGCTCTACACCACGATCATTGACTGTGTCAAAGAATGTTGAATGACGCATGCCGCCAGCAGGGGCAATAAGATCGCGAGCGTATTCATCTTCTTGCAGGGCCTGAATCAGTTCCCGACCTGAAGAATATTCTTGCAGATTTTAATAGGTCAAGATGTTGAGTAACTCTTCGGTGTTCATTGCCAATGGTTTATTGCATCTGGATTGAAGTGGCGGTGTGTTTGGAAGTATATTCCTTACTGGCACCATGAGTTGTTTTTGTTCTGGCACCATGTGCCAGCGAGAGTAAATTTAGCAGAAATCCATCGCGTATCTCCTTAAAATCATTGAACCTTTCAAGGAAATACGCAATTTTTTTTCAATTCACTGTCAAGAAAAAAAGGACCTCACGGGTAAATTTTTTTGTATGCAATTTTCAAACCGGACACTGCTGCCTGGAAACAGAATATCAATCATTGCACCACCTTACTACCCATTCCCCTTGGGCGCACCGTCCAGTAATGGATCAGGTGGCATTGGATGCTGATCGTCTTTTGGGTGGCAGTCCTGATGCCGCTCTTGTTATTGACGAAAGCAGTCTGCCCAAAAAAGGGAAAAAGTCTGTCGGTGTTGCCCGTCAATGGTGCGGACGACTTGGCAAGGTTGATAATTGCCAGACCGGCGTTTATGCCTCGCTGGTTCGTGGGGTGCAGGCAACGATTATCGACTGTCGTCTTTACCTCCCCAAGGAGTGG
>VMSP01000068.1 GCA_013792135.1 Desulfocapsa sp.
TAAATTGTTTCCATGGAAACCTCCTTGTGGTTGTTTTTTGGCGAGCCCATCTCGACCCAACTATTTGCCTCATGCAAATATTCTGCACCACTTGGAGGTTTCCTTCAAGGTTGCCTACTTATACATTCAAACAGTATATATAATTACAGAGTGCGTGGTCTGAGAGCTGGCCGATAAGGCATGGGGGAAGCCCCTAATTATTTCCTCCATGGTTGAGCAGGCCCCGCATCTTGGCGTAGAGCTGGTTTTTGTCAAATAAGCGGGCGTCGGGAATCAAGCCGCCGGCCATATCCTGATGGCCACCGCCGAAGCCGCTGTCGCTCAGGGCTTCCTGAATGAACCGGGCCGCGTTCCACTCGCTCCTTTCATTTCTCACCGAAAAATGGACCTGATTGTCATTGGTGGCGCTCAGGATCACCAGATCGATTTCCGTCAGGCTGAGGGCGAAAGTGGCCATGATTGCCAGGAGGTTTTGCCCGCATCCTTGCGGAAAGTGGCAAAAGGCGATGTTGCCGTATCGTTGCAGGTGTTTGATCAGATAGCTGAAGTGTTCGAGGTCCCTGTAATGAATGGGATTGCGTAACATGGACTTCACATAATCGATATCGGCGAGCAGAAAGCAGGTGTAATAAATTTTCAAATCCTCGGCCGACACTCTTCTGGTGAGTTGGGCGGTGTCGGTGCCGATCCCGATCATCAGGGCGGTTGCAACCTTCGGGGGTATTTGTAGATCCAGTTCCAGAAAATAGGAGCCGACCAGCGAGGAACAGGCCCCGAGGTCTGGGCGGATATCGGCGAACTGCACATCTTCCGGGCTGGTCACCAGATGGTGATCGATTACCGCTACTTCATCGCCCAGCAGATCGGTGACATTGGCGTTGCCCTTGCAACCATCGACCAGGATGATTTTGTCTCGAGTCCGCATCCGGCCTATCGCGGCTGTCGGCTGAATCATGATCTCCAGATCGGCTATCATCTTGTTTAATCGTTCTTCCCGGATATGACTGACGGAAATTATGCAGGCGTCGATGGCATAATGTTGGAAAAGGTTCTGGAGGGCAAAGGCGGAGGCCACCGCGTCGGCATCGGGAAAATCATGGACCTGCAGATAAACCACCACCTCCTTGCCTAAAAAATCAAGAAGTTCCGAGATGCTTGTAAGATGCTGGCTGATCATTTTTTTCATTCAATCCCTCTGCTGGAAATTGTTATACTTTTAGGAAATCGTTACTGGCGTCAAATTCTGTAGACAGTACAGCTAACTGTCCATATCCTTCTTGGGACAGGACTTCTGTGGTTGTAAAATCCGACCAGACTTCTTCAGGTTTTCGACAAGACCATTCCGTCCTCAAGGACGCCCGTGTGCTCATGGTGGTGAATATCAGCAACTTCATCTTCAAGATTGGGACAGATGTATGACTCATTATAGCTGTTGAGAGATTTTTTTGTAATGTCAAAGGGAATGTTTCCACAATGGGAGCAGTCCCTTTTTTATTGATCGGAATTGTGAAGACCTGCCCCATCAGGAGCAAGTGGCCAGATCGATTCTCTTTTATACTTCTTGCTCAGGCTTCTTATTATTCAAATGCTATTCTGTGCCAGGAGGTGGCACGGAGTTACTTCTCTGAAGAAGTTGTGGCTAAGGACTATCTTGTGTATCATAAATTTGATGCAGGGTTGGATTTTTTTCATAGAGAGGAAAAGCCGGCAAGAATTGTTCAGCCCATCAGCGGTAGCGGTTTCAGGAGATTCTTATGGATAAACAAGGTCGTTCCGGCAGTGACAAGAAAATCGGGGTGCTGATCGGTGGCTCCGGTCTGATCGGCGGTGGCATTATTCATTATTTCAAGACCAGAGTGGAAAATGAGTTTGAGTTACTGGCACCCAACAGTAAACGCTTGAGTCTGCGTGATCCTGAGGATATACGGTTCTATCTCAAACGGAATACACCGGATTTTATCATCAATACCGCCATCACCTCTATCGATAGTAATCCGCTTCTTACCTTGGAGACAAATTACCTGGGTACTGTCAACCTGGCTCGGGCCGCTGTCGATCTGGGTATCCCCTATATCCATTTCAGTTCTGCCGCCGTCATGCCGACGGGGGAAAATCTTGGTGAAAATGATCAACTGAGTTTAACCCCAGAACTGGCCAACTATCCCAAGTCCAAATTACTGGCGGAACTGGCCCTTCAGGAAATGCACTGCAAGCTCGGGCTTGATTATACCAATATCCGTCTGGCCGTGGTTTATGGAGCGCACGATCACAAAATTCAGGGCTTTCAGCGTATGCTTTTTGCGCTGGCTGATCAAACCATGCCCTTTCTTTTCACCAATCATCAGGCCATGCATTCTTACTCCAATGCGAAAAAAGTCCCTTTTCTCGTCCATCACATCCTGAAACAACGGGAAGAGTTCAGCGGTCAGACCTTTCACTTTGTCGATCCCAATCCCGTATTATTGAGCCAGCTTATTCTCACTATCAAGTCTTACATGGAGCTGAAGCTGCCAAAGGAAATCTTCCTGCCCTTTCCTTTAGCCAAGTTTGGGGCTAGTTGCATGGTTGCATTGACCCGGATGCTGAGACGGATTGGCATTGAGTCCAAGATGCCGCCCGAGTTGATGTTTCTGCAGAATTTTTATCAAACGCAGAGTCTATCGGCGATAAAACTCAGTCAGTCGAGCTTTGTCGATCCGGATCCGATGGTCACCATTTTCAGCGAATTGCCAATGTTGATCCAATATTATCTGACTCGCTGGGATGATCTTAATCTTATTACTCCGGAAGATAAGACCTTCTTTGATCCAAGCAAACGGGCCGATTTCTTTCTCAACGATCCTAGGCAGATACTTGCATCTCTGAAGGATGAAACCTCTGCTCCATTTCTGGATACCTGCATGTGGCCACGTGGGGGTGACGTCGATTCCGAGACAGAAGACAAATAATACTCAAACATGATTGAACACTATGAGGGCATGGACAGAAGGGGATGTCAATAATGTATTGCTTATTGAATGTGGTGTCTGTTGCCGTTTCCACTGGCGATAAATACTTGACATCGAAGGCCGCTACCACTTACCATATATCCTTATAAAGAATAAATTCTCGCTGCTGATCTATCCCTTCTGTGTCCCCTGCAACTGATAAAGGAAAAATATTCATGGCAACCGTGCAACAGATTCCTCTTTCCCCCTGGCGGGCCATCATCGAAACTGGCCTGTATGCCAATTCGGTTCACAAGACTTCCATGGCCGAATTGTATGACTTCTCGCTTCGTCAACCCGAGATCGTGGCCACCTCTCACCCCATGTACAATCCAGGCCTGTTCGGCCTTCCAGAGGATGCAGTTGTGCTGGTGTCCAACGATGGGTCTGTTGTCGGACGCACCGCCCGGGCCCGCCTTCTGGTTCGTACCTTTGACAAAAGCCAGAGTGACAAGATTCAGGCCTTGCTGCGTGAGGCGGTCTATCAGTTCAATAAGCGGCCAGCTCTGCATCTGGAAGGGGTGATTGGACTGCACGCTGATTTCATGATCAAGGCCCATCTCCTGAGTCCTGCCACCGATGCCAAAAATATGCTTGACTGGGGAATCAATTTCTGTCCCTTTATCAAGCCCTGGAATGAAATTTACGCTAAATCACGAATCATCAACGAGCCTGATATCATCGCTTTTGCTGACCCTGAATGGAGTCATCCTGATTATCCGCATGGCTGTGTTATCATTGATGAACTGACCAACTGTATCGCCATTCTCGGGCTGAGGTATTTCGGGGAACGAAAAAAGGGAACCCTGACCCTGGCCTGGACCATCGGAGTACGCCATAATATGGTGGCCTGTCATGGCGGCATCAAGAAGATCGGGAATATGCCGCCGGTGGCGGTTTTTGGTCTTTCCGGTTCGGGAAAATCTTCAATCACCAATAGCCTGGATCATGAGGGCATGCTGACTGCGGAGGAAAAGGTCACCGTGATCCACGACGATGCTTTTCTCATTGACCTGGAACGGGATTTCTCAGTAGCCCTGGAACCCTCATTGTTTGATAAAACCGATGCGATCACCAGTGATGACTCGCAGCTCAAATATTTCTATTCGGCCCAGAATGTCGGGGTGATGGCCACGGCCGATGGCGGTAAACGAATGGTGCATGGGGATGTGCGTAATAATAACGGCCGCTGTCTGAAGAGCCGGGATATGTTTCGCCATGCCGGACACTGCGAACGGCCGGGTATCTTGATCTGGCTGCAGAAGGATACGAGCCTGCCGCCAATCTCCAAAGTTACGAGCAGTTCACTGGCCGTGGCCATGGGCGCTTCGCTTTCCACTATGCGGGCCAAGGGAGTGGAAAATGTTGATGCCCTGGAGTTGGAGAAATTGGTCATCGAACCCTTTGCCAATCCCTTCCGGGTTCATTCCTTGCTGGAGGATTGCGAGCAGTTTCGTAAACTTTTCAAGATGGGATGTGAGTGTTTTATTATGAATACTCATGCTTTTGGAGTGGGAGACGAACTGGAAGACATCCCCAAAGAGTTGTCGCTGGCCATTGTCACTGCACTGGTGCGGGGGAATATCCAATGGCGGGAGTGGCGTACCTTTAAGGGACTTCTGGTTCCGAAAAATGGTAATGAGCATTTTGGCACAGATTTTGACCGCAAATATAAACCGTCCCGAAGTCCAGCTTATCTTCGCTTCCAGCGTGACCGGATGCAGGATCGTATCACTTTTCTTTCCCGTAAACGGGATGAAGAACATGACATGGCCAATACCTTTATCGCTCCCTTGGTCTCAGCCCGCCTGACCATTGACCGGATTCTCGATCCAGATCTGTATCGTTGATTTCTTTTGTTTAACGATAATGCTGGTAGCCTGTCAGTCTACCCTTCTTTGAGAAGATGATCTGCCACACCCCTGTAAACACAGCGGCTCCTCACTGTCTCAAATTACCCATTTGAAACAGTGAGGAATCAAATTTATATCTTTATTTATTTATCTCCTTGCATCTGTACCCGTCTTTAGATGTATACTTCAATAAATAGAAGAACCAGATAGTGCCTGTGCATAAATGGTCTTTTTGTCCAATAGTTGCGTCATGATCAAAAAAATAATGCTCGGGATATCATTTATATACCTGCGCTTATTTTTTTCGCAGTCCTTGATATCGAACAAAAATCCTTATTTATGGACAGACAGCAGATAGGATGAAGGAGGTATGAAATCCAGTCAACCGCTTGTCGGGTGCTTCAATTATGAATGCGTAGATGATAGGCAGGGACAATGTGAAAGGAGGTTTTATATGAGCCAGAAAAAACAAGGAAGTATGGACCAGAAACAGGGAAGACAGGATAAATTGATCCAGGAAGAGCGTCACGACACCTATAAAGAACAGGAAAAGTGGCCCGAGCCTACGGTCTGTAGTGAATGCAGTGCCGTATTTCTTGATGGGAGATGGGCATGGATGGAGTCGGCTGATAATGCTCATGCCATTGTCTGCCCGGCCTGCCAGCGTATTAAGGATGGGTTTCCAGCCGGTTATCTGGAGATAAAAGGTGCCTTCTACTGCAGTCATGACGAGGAAATACTTAATTTGATTCATAATGTTGAGGCCCAGGAAAAGGGCGAACATCCAATGGAACGGTTGATGGCCATTACCACAGTAGAAGATCATACCCTGATCACCACCACTGGTATCCATCTCGCCCGGCGGATTGGTGAGGCCTTGAAACATGCGTATCAGGGCGATCTTGAGTTTGCCTATGGTGATGCGGAAAAAATTATTCGCCTGAGCTGGGTCCGGTAATAAGAACGGACAGTAGTTATTTGTTCATTCAAGGTACTCCGAATCGATTGTCGTAATGAAAAACGACAACAGAAGGTGGTGAAGAGAAGATGAGCAATAGGCAACAAATAGATGCCATGCTTCAAACTATTGATATCGAGTGCTCGTACACCAAAGGATTTACCGGACGCTCGTCATTGTTGCCCGAGGTTATGGAGGCTATGCGATTGGTTTTGCGGCACGATTTTGTGCCGCCCAGTCTGGCAGCAATGGCTTATGAGAACACCCCTCTGCCCATTGGCAAGGGGCAGACCATCTCCCAGCCTTTCATCGTTGCCCTGATGACTGATCTTCTCTGTCCGGAGAAAGGGGATGTGATTCTGGAGGTAGGCGCCGGCTCAGGATATCAGGCCGCTATTCTCTCTTTGCTGGTCAGGCAGGTTTACACCATTGAGATCATCCCAGACTTGGCAGATAGGGCAAAGGAACTTCTGCAGAGGCTGGGCTATGGGAACATTGAGGTACGGCAGGGTGACGGTTACAACGGTTGGCCCAAGCATGCCCCGTTTGACGGTATCATTGTCACAGCCGCAGCCACTCATGTACCGCCCTCCTTGAAGGAGCAACTCAAGCCAGGGGGGAAATTGATCGTTCCCATTGGTCAGCCCTATATGCCTCAGGAACTACTGGTGCTGGAGAAAGATCAGCAGGGGGTTTTCTGTACCAGGAATGTATTACCCGTGTCCTTTGTACCGCTTACCCGTGCATAGATTGACAGATGTTAAGGAAAATAGCTCATCTTGACTTGATCATGAACCCTGTATTCTCGGAGAAAAGCTATGCAAGTACCGTTACAGATCACCTTTCGCAATATGGAAACATCCGAGAAAATAGATGCGGATATCCGAAAACGGGTCGACAAATTAACCAGTCACCATCCTGAGATTATCAGCTGCCACATCGTAGTGGAGGCTCCGGCCCAACACCATCAAAAAGGCGGGCTCTTCAAAACCAGAATTGATATCAGCTGTCCGGAAGGAAAGTTTGTTATCAACCGGGAACCAGTTGCACAACATAAAGAGCGTGAGGACGTCTTCATATCCCTCCGCGATGCTTTTAACTCCGTTGACCGTCAGATGGATGAATACTCTTGCAAGCGAAAAGGGGAGGTTAAGAGGCATGAGTAGGTAGCGATTTCGATGCCCTGACCATTGGCGACATGGTCCGTTTTCATGAGGAAATGGGGGATAATGGCCCCCAGGTCAGTACTGTCAAAGTTGAAGTATGATGAGTGACCTGGGAAAAGGTGTTCGCCCAATTTGTTTAAGTGTCAGGCTGGCTGTTTCTGACAGTATGCTTTATGATATTTTTTAATGATTCAATAACGTTACTTGCCTCTCCCTTGGTCAAGTCGTCGATTCCTGTCTTCTGGTAATATTTTTTCAGGAAATTGTGAAAGTGTCCTTCGTCCCAGTGGAGATCTGCCAGGAGATGTTTGATGAAATATTTCTGTCTGAAGGTAAGGCCATAGGGGTTGATCTGATACTGTTTGCTCCGGGCAAAATAGCGGAGCAAACGGTTAAAGGCTGTCTCGTCCAGATCCTTGGCCGAGCGGACGCCTGTCACCTGCTGCAGAATATCCCGATATTCCTGGTCTGAAAGGTGAAGGTCCCGCTTGACAATATGAATGAGGGCCAGTTTTTTCTTGTCCAGCCCGGTTGGTTTTCGGCATTTCTTCATGATCTCCCGCATGAATGCAGGCAGATCCGCAGGAACTCTGGAGGTGATCAGGTTGTCATCGACTACCACCTGCTCGTCACTATAGGAGCATCCTGCTTTCTCTAACTCTTCTGCCACGTTCTTGTAACAGGTGGCCCTTCTGCCGCTCAGCACTCCTGCCGAGACCAGGATCTGGGGACCATGACAGATGGCAGCCACCGTTTTTCCGTCTTTAATGAATTGCCGGACAAGGTCGAGCATCTTCTCGTTGTTGCGAAGGAGAGTGGGGGCCTTGCCTCCAGGCAGGATCAGGATGTCATACAAGGAAGAGTCAACCTTGTCCAAGGAACGGGTGGTCGTAACATGATACCCGTGTTTGCCGATAATCGGGTCACTCTTGATTGAGGCGATGTCGATCTCTATTCCCTCTTCAAGAAATCGATAATAGGGAACCAGCAGTTCCGAATCTTCAAACCCGTCCGCACTGATAAGAAGCGCCTTCATCGTATCCTCCCTGTTTCACGGCAGAGCCGCGTCCTTGTTAAAAAACATAAAAGCCTCTTCATGACTCTGCACGAAGGGGCTTTTATGTTTAGATCCTGAAGGGCCTGGATGCAAAAATATTATTCGTCAATATCAACCTTTGCTATTTTAGCGCCTGGTTTGATTGCATCTCCCACCTTGACCGATATGGTGGTTATAATTCCGGCAATGGCACTGACCACAGGGGTTTGCATCTTCATGGCCTCCATCATGGCCACCTGTTCACCGGCTGCGACTTCCTGACCTTCTTTGACGCTTATCTCACAGATGTTTCCGGCAAAAGGGGCACGAATATCGCCATTCTTGGCCAGGGTTTGGATCTCTTCCTTGGAGAGAACCGTAGCAACAACCACTCCCTCCGTGGCCTCAGGAGCAAAGGAGTAGATGCGCTGATGGTGATCCACATTCAGATAGACATTGGACTCGCCATCTTCATTGACCATGGACGGGCCAATTTCGATGACGTGCTCTTTGCCGAAATGATCAGTAAAGGAAAGACTTGATCCCTCGTTAAATTTACCCTGATGCAGAAATATGGATGGAGGCAGGACATAAACCTTGCCAAATTTTTCCTCAAATTTGAAAAAGTTGACGGCATCATTGGGATGCTGCAGATAGAGGACCAGCTGTTGATCGGTGGGTTCAACGCCTATTTTTTCGCTCAGGGTTGTACGTTCCTGCTCGAGATCCATGTCCTCAATCTCGTCCATTCCCCCTTCCTGTTCCAGCACCTTTTTCCAGTCGGCACCCAGCACTTTTTCGTAGATCCATTCTTCCGGCTGGTAAAAAGGAAAAGGGCCGTATTTACCAAGGAGCAGGTTGCGCAGGTCACCGGATGGATTACCGTAGCGTTCTCCTCCCTGGACATTGGCAACCGCGGTGGTCCACAGGATCTGGGAACCAGGGGTTACCGACCAGTAGTTGCCGAGTTCTTTCTGGACTCTTGGTAATTCTTTGTGCAGGATGTCGGGCATTTTGTCAAGGAAACCGCCTTTTGCCGCCTGCTCGAGGCTGGAACCCATCGCCCCGCCAGGGAGCTTGTGGATCTGCACGGTTGGCTGAAATCCTTTGATCTGAGATTCAAAGGCCGCATAATACTGGCGCTGGTCGCGGATGACCTCTGAGGTCTCAATCACAGCATCTTCATCAATACCCACGGCGTTGTAGCCCAGTTCTTTCAGGGTCTGGATAACGGTGAGGCTGGGAGGAGGTCCGTAATATCCGGTCATGGAGGAATCGCTGGCATCAACAATGGATGCGCCATTGATGACGGCAGCAGCGATCCGACCGATATCGTTGCCATCGGTATTGTGTCCATGATAGTGGATCGGCAGATCCGAATAGCTCTGTTTAATGGCATTAACCAGTTGGCCAATACGTTGCGGTGAGCCCAGACCGCCATGGTTCTTGATGCAGAGGATGATATCTGCCCCGGTGACATCGATGATCTCCTTCACCTTCTTGACATAGAAATCGTCAGTGTGCTCCGGACCGGTGGAAAAACAGATGCAGGGCTCATTGATCTTGCCGGCCTTGGCCACTTCCTCAAATACCGCCTGCATGTTAGGGACATGGTTCATGAAGTCAAAGGTCCGCCACACATCAACATATTTGGCGAACTCTCGAACCGTGAAGCGGATAACATTCTGCGGATAAGGACGATAGCCAAAGAGATTCACCCCGCGACACAAGGTCTGAAACATGGTGTTGGGCATCTTTTCGCGCAGGAGTTCAAGCTTGAGAAACGGATCAACCTGTTTGCGGAGGATGTCCACATGGACCGAGGCGCCCCCGGTTATCTCAAGTGAGAAATAGCCGGCCCGTTCACGGGATGGTGCGGCCAGCATGTCGGTATGCAGCAGGATGCGATTCTTGAAATCAGATTGAGAGAGATCGCGGGCCGTATTGGTCATGTAATAGCCATCGGCCTTTCTGAGTTGAGCGACAACCTCGCTGGGGGCCGTTCCCTGTATGATTCGTTCCATAATTAATCCTCGTGGGGGTATCGTCATCTTCATGTTTATCCGGGCAGATCCGTAAAAATACAAAGAGTATCTGAAATATAGTTATAAAGTCTTACCAATATCGTGGGGGTATCTGTCTCGCTTACAGAGCGTACGGGTTCAAGCCGCGATGATGGATCTCGGCAATCAGTTTGGACAGTTTCTCTGCCTCGTTTGGCTCTTCCTTATACTCAAAGAGTTGAGGGTGGGTCTCCAGGAAAGAGGTGTTGAAATCACCCTTTATAAAGTCAGGATCCTCAACGATGTTCAGGTAAAAGGGGATGGTGGTTTTAGGACCGGAAATCTCAAAATTCTGTAAGCAGCGGCGTAACCGGCTCACTGTTTCGTTCCAGGTAAAGCCATGGACGGTCAGTTTTACCAGCAGCGAGTCATATACCTGGGGGATGGTATAGCCCTGATAGACAAAGCCGTCAAGACGAACCCCGTAGCCGCCTGGTGAACGATATACCGAAACGGTCTTGCCGCCTTCCGGCATAAAATCCGCCTGTGGGTCTTCGGCGTTGAGCCGCATTTCGATGGCGTGACCCCGTAACTGGATATCATCCTGAGAGAAAGACAGGGGCTTGCCAAGTGCCAGCTTGATCTGGGTACGGACGATATCAATGCCGGTGACCATCTCGGTTACGGTATGTTCGACCTGAACCCGGGTGTTGATCTCCATGAAATAGTATTTGTAGTCCTTGTCGATCAGGAACTCAACGGTGCCGGCATTGGTGTAGTTTGAAGCCTTTGCAGCCTTGACAGCAGTCTGGCAGATCTCCTCCAGAAGTTCCTTATTGCCAATCATAGAAGGGGCAATCTCGATGAGTTTCTGATTGCGGCGCTGGATCGAACAGTCACGTGTTCCCAGGTGGATGGTGGTGCCTTCCTTGTCGGCAATGATCTGAACCTCAACATGTTTGGGGTTGATCACCACCTTTTCCAGATAGACAGATTCATCATTGAATGCCGCCTTGGCCTCGGAACGGGCCACCGGGATCTCTTTGCGCATCTGCTCATCTGACTCAATAAGCCTGATGCCACGGCCGCCACCTCCGCAAGTGGCCTTGAGCATAATGGGGTAGGCGTATTTTCCCGCAAAGGCCAACGCCTCCTGGACGCCATCTTCTCCTGCAGAAAGGTTCGAGGTGCCTGGAACCATGGGGATTCCGGCCTCGGCCATGATCCTTCTAGCAATGACCTTGTTCCCTAGATTGGAGATTACCTCGGAGGTTGGACCGATAAAAATAATACCAGCTTTTTCACATGCCTTGGCAAAATCCGGATTTTCGGCAAGAAAGCCGTATCCTGGATGAATGGCACAGGCGCCTGTACGTTTGGCAGCCTTGATGATCTTCTCAATGTTTAGATAATCGCAGCGTGGTCCGTCACCAAGAAGAACGGCTTCACTGGCGAGCCGGATATGGCGTGAATCTTTATCAGGGGTTTCATAAACTGCCACGGCCTCATAATCTAATTCCTGGATAGCCCGCATGATGCGGATTGCAATCTCTCCGCGATTGGCAACAAGTATTTTCTTTTTCAAGGGAACTCCTTTCTTTCTTATTTACGGGTGTTCGGTTGTTTGATCGGTTGTAAAGAGTCTTAGTTTTGTCTGACAGTCAGAGATGAAACGATGTGCTACGCGAGCAAATTTTAATACAAAGTAAAGATATAAGGATACTGCATCAAGATGTAAGTTTACCTTTTTTTTAAATATCTGGCAAGAATTAGTGGAAAATACCAAGTAGCCCCATTAATTAAGAACAGATGTGGCAGTAAATGAGAGAAAAAACCGGATTTGTGGCAAAATACTCTGCAAAACAGCCGCTACACCATTAGTCTCCAGTTGTATTGCAGAGCAGTTATTGTACGTGCAGGCCCTTACGATTTATCTGTTTTTATCCACGAATCTCTCAGGGTGACGGTCCGGTTGAAGACCGGTGCTCCTGGCTGAGAGGAAATAAGATCGGCGCAGAAATAGCCATGACGTTCAAACTGAAAGCTTTCCCCGGCTTGTGCCTTAGCCAGAGATGGTTCGAGCATGCAGTTGTCAAGAATGGTGAGAGAATTTGAGTTTAAGTGTTCCTTGAAATCCACCTGCTTGTCCGCGTCTGGGTTCTCGGTCAAGAACAGGCGGTCATAGAGTCGTACCGGACACTGAATGGCGTGAGCTGCGGAGACCCAGTGGATGGTACCTTTGACCTTGCGGCCATCGGGTGAAGAACCGCCACGCGTTTCAGGATCATAGGTGCAGTGGATCTCGGTGATTTCCCCTGTTGCTGTATCTTTGATCACGGAGACACAACGGATAAAATAGCCGTAACGCAGGCGGACTTCACGGTCTGGCCCCAAGCGGAAGAATTTTTTGGGCGGATCTTCCATGAAATCTTCGCGTTCAATATAGATCTCTCGGGAAAAGGGAATTGTTCTGCTGCCCATTTCCGGTCTCTGAGGATGATTCTGGGCCTCCATATCTTCGCTTTGTCCTTGCGGGTAATTGTCAATGATCACCTTCAGCGGATTGAGCACGGCCAGGACCCTGGGGGCTGTTTCATTGAGGTCATCCCGTACCGCATTTTCGAGCACACTCATATCTATCCAGCTTTCTTTCTTGCCAATACCGATATCAGAGCAGAATTTGCGGATGGCTGATGCTGAATATCCCCGTCGTCTGAGGCCGGAAATGGTGAGCATGCGCGGATCGTCCCAACCCTGAACGTAATCGCCCTGTACCAGTTGCAGGATCTTGCGTTTGCTCATGACGGTGTAGGTGAGGTTGAGCCGGGCAAATTCAATCTGCCGAGGATGACATTTTGTCTTCAGTGTATCAAGGAACCAGTCGTAGAGAGGGCGGTGGTCCTCAAACTCCAAGGTGCAGAGGGAGTGGGTGATCCCCTCAATGGCATCGGAGATGCAGTGGGTGTAGTCGTACATGGGATAGATACACCAAGTATCTCCGGTGCGGTGGTGAGAGACTTTCAGTATCCTGTAGATGACCGGGTCACGCATGTTCAGGTTGGGGGAGGCCATGTCGATCTTGGCCCGCAGGACTCGGCTGCCTTCATCAAATTCACCATCTTTCATCCGTTGGAAAAGATCCAGGTTTTCCTCAATGGTCAGATTTCGGTACGGACTCTCTTTGCCTGGCTCGGTGAGGGTGCCACGGTAAGTCCGAATTTCTTCTGCGGAGAGTTCACAGACATAGGCCTTGCCCAGCTTGATCAGCTGGATGGCATATTCATAAAGCCGGTCGAAATAATCAGAGGCATAGAAGAGGTTTTGGCCCCAGTCAAAGCCAAGCCATTTGACATCTCGTTTGATGGACTCAACATAGGCCGATTCTTCTTTGCTGGGATTGGTATCATCAAAGCGTAAGTGACAGGGGCTGTTATTTTCAAGCCCGATGCCGAAGTTGAGGCAGATGGATTTGGCATGGCCAATGTGCAGAAAGCCATTAGGCTCAGGTGGAAAACGAGTTACCGTTTGCTGGTGTTTACCCGAGCGCAGGTCTTCGGCAATGATCTGTCTGATGAAATCAAGGGGTCTGGCTTCGGGTGAGATTTCGGTGTTGTCTATCATGATTTTCTAATCCTGCTTTATTTATCCAGCTCTATGCCAAAAGGTTTGTTATTCTGTCTTCTCAAGGAGCCGTTGTGAAAGAACCAGTGCGTTGGAAATTTTTTCTTCAGGTTTTTTAGCCGTTTTGGTCATCGAGATGACCACGTTCTTTTTTACAGCGGCTTATTGAAAGAACTTGTCAACATCACGAAGCCGCCGGATAACCTTCTCCCGTCCCAGGGTCATGAGGATATCATACATGGAGGCTCCGGCCAGTTGTCCGGTGACCACGGTGCGCATGCCATTGACAATGACACCGGGTTTGACTCCCTTCTCCTCGGACAGCTCTTTTGCCACCCGCTCCGTCTCTTCGGCCGTGAAGTGTTCAAGGGCCTGATAACGCTCGGCGAGCAGGGGCAGCCATTGTTGGAGTTCTGGAAATTTGAGCAGGTTTTTTTGAAGCGGTTTGGTTTCAACCTGGAAATCATCGGAAAAATAGGCGCGTCCCATGGTGGCAAAATCGTTGAGGGTATGAAAGCGGTCGCGGATCAGATCCAGGGTGTGCAGGTACCATTCCTTCCTCTCTCCTGCATAGGATGCGTCCCACAGCCCTTCATCTTCCAGGACCTTCTGGACCATGTCGCCAATCTCTCCAATATCCATGGTCCGCAGATATTGTTCATTGATGGAAATGGCCTTGGGGTCGGTGAAGAACTTTTCATCCCCCTTGCGGTAATTGAAGATGGAGTTGGACTTGTTGATCCGTTCCAGGGTAAATGCCTCAATGAGTTCCTCGCGGGAAAAGATCTCTTTGTCGTCACCGGGCGACCATCCCAGCAGGACCAGAAAGTTGCAGAAGGCCCAGGGGATAAAGCCGTGTTCCTTGTAAAAATGAACGGCGACGATCTCGCCATGGCTGCGTTTGGAGATCTTGGCCTTTTTCAGGTCAAGGGTGAGCGGCATATGGGCAAAGACCGGCAAGGGCGCCCCCATCGCCTCGTAAAGTAAGACCTGACGGGTGGTGTTGGTCATATGATCCTGGCCGCGAAGCACATGGGTGATCCGGTCACGGATGTCATCCACCACATTGCAGAGCAGGTAGAGGGGCTTACCGTTGGAGCGGACAATGACAAAGTCATCGACCTCGCTGTAACTGTGTTCAATGCGTCCGAGGACCTTGTCGTCATAACCAAGCATGCCGCTGCGTTCAGGTACCTTGAAGCGGATGACATAGGGCAGCCCCGCACCTTCTTTCTCCGCGACCTGTTCCGGGGTCAAATTGCGACAGGTGCCATCGTAGCCCATATGCTGTTTGGCGGCCATTGCCGCCTCTTTTCTGGCCTCAAGCTCTTCCTTGGTGCAGAAACATTTATAGGCACGGCCTTCCGCCAGCAAACGGTTGGCTGCGGCCAGATGATCAGCGCTGAATTCCGTCTGGAAATAGGGGCCTTCATCCCAATCAATACCCAGCCATTCAAGACCGTCGAGGATGCCCTGAATGGAGCCTTGTGTGGAACGTTCTGTATCGGTGTCTTCAATGCGCAGGATCAGTTTTCCGCCTGTTTTTCTTGCGTAGAGCCAGTTGAACAAGGCGGTTCTTGCTCCGCCGATATGGAGGTAACCAGTGGGGCTCGGCGGGAAGCGCAGTCGTGTTTCTGTCATGAAAACTCCTTGAAAAGATCGGCTGATTTGATCAGTGTGTTTGAAAAGTGAAATACAAAATGAGTGCGGACTCTTTATATCGTTTTCAACTCTATTGTTCAATAGTTATGATGACGAAAATGCATATTCCACAGTGTTTGCGGGGGATGTGAGGTGAAAATAGAGTTGTGGAAAATGATGGGATTATATCTGTAGCAAGGCCAAGGTTGAGGTTGCAGTTGACAAATGAATGGTAGTCAACGTAGGTTGTATAGACTCATTTTGAGTGGTGATACAGCGAACTGTCGTATTGCTTTACTCAACAATGCTAATAAAAAAAAGAATTTGCTGCACATGCGGAGGAATGATATTCCTGCTTGAGAATATCATAACTGTCACCATAATAAATCAGCATGAGATTGAGGCCGAAAGAAAAGAGATCCCCGATCGATTCCCGTCTTTTTTGTCGTTGTCGCTGTGTCTCTCTTGTCCCTCGTTACGGGATGTGACAAGACCTGACCGTTCGCAGTAACAGCAGTAAGTCTAACGGGTTAAAGTCCCTTCTGGGGAGTTGTCCGTACGCCCCGGTAGTATGAGGAAGCGGCGTTGTGGTAACACGGGGTCGTGAGTTTCCAAACAGCAAGAAAGCA
>VMSP01000035.1 GCA_013792135.1 Desulfocapsa sp.
ATGACATGGTTCACATTCAAAGTAACTCCTCCCTCATATTTGTAATATGAATCTTCTATCAGTTGTGGGAGGTGTTGTCCAGGATATAATGCAACTTGTCGATATTGTTTTGTAAGCGAGTTAGGATAAATTCACCCTGTCTAGACTATGCTCTGGACCAGGCTATCACCTTACCGGCAGCAAGATCGGCTATATCTATTATTACAATGAGGACAAACGAGAGTTTACCCTTAACAGCTGGTCCCGGGAAGTAATGCAGGAGTGCACCATTGTCGAGCCGAAGACCTGTTATCAACTTGACACCTGCGGCCTATGGGGAGAGGTGGTACGGCAGCTGAAACCAATTCTCGTCAATGACTATCAGGCCGAAAACCTGCAGGACCTCTATCCGGAACTCAAAATTCTGTTCATGTCGGGATATACGGCCGACATCATCGCCCACAATGGCATATTGAACGAAAGCGCGAACTTCATCCAGAAGCCATTCTCCACAAATGACTTGGCCATCAAGGTACGGGAAGCGCTGGAGGGTGAATAGAAAGAAGAAAAAAAGAGTGGGAAGGCGTATTATTGAATATACCTAGTGGACAATCCTCTATAGAGGTAATATTTTTAAAAGTCATAAATGATATCTATGACAAAGCACGCAAACAAAAATACCGTCCTCTCTTTTCAACTTAATAGTCATAAAGGAAAACAGCATGATCATCACAGACTGGGTTCATACCATCGCCGGATTTTTCATCCTCCTCTCTCTGGCCCTGGGGGTTGAGGCAAGCCCTTTCTTTCACCATCCCCACTGGCTCTTTTTCACTGCCTTTGTAGGAGCCAATCTCTTCCAGTTCGGATTCACCAAATTCTGCCCTCTGGCTATGATTCTGAAAGCCCTGGGAGTCGCCGAGACACGCAGCTGCTGTTCTGCAAAATAATCGCCACATCCACTGTTCGTGTAGAATATTGTTTTTCCACACGAACATCTCCTCTGCAAGCTGGAATCAGTGTACTGAGCACGAGATACACGGGTCATAAGCCCGCACGAGCATCTCCGCCAGCAGCTCAATCTCTTTGTCACTTTTTCCCTGCCCAGCACAAAACAGGGCAAGTTCTTCAATATCATGGAAGATATTGGCGTGATTCTGACTGGTGGGAATCACACAATCTGCCTTGACAATCCTGCCCGCTGCATCAAGATGCAGACAGTGATAGAGGATTCCCCGAGGAACCTCCACCGCCGCCACTCCGATCCCTTCCCGGGGCTCAACCGGCTGCCGGTGCTCCTGCCACGGCTCGGCCAGCAGATCGTCGATCAACTGCATTGATTCCAGCACCACCTGCACACATTCCACCAGTTGCGCGACTACATTCATGTAGGGATTATGTAGCACCGGCACAAGGCCAAGCTCCTCGGCAATGGCCCTGGCCTGAGGCAGCAATCCGGCAAAATTATTATTTATCCGGGCAAGCGCACCCACGGCGAAAGATTTTCGTGACAGACGGCTCAGTTTTGAGGTGGAATAGTCGGCCATATATTCATTAGTCATGGCTGCGTACTCCTGCTCCTGCTTCACCACTCCATCAGTCGAGATGAGATTACCACCGATAAAGGGATAATCACCATCGCCCTGTAAGGACACAAACTCAGTCTCACGTTGAAAATCAGGGATGGAAAAAGTCGCAAACAGATCCACGCTGGCCGTAAGATCAGCAAGGGATGCCTGCAAGCGTTGCCGGAACTGCCCCAACCGATAGCGATCAGGCAACATGGTAAAACCGCCAACCACGGTGCGAGTGGGATGCAGCCTGCGACCACCCACCTCATCACAGATATCGTTGGCCAGGAGTTTAAGGCGGAGAGCCTGCTGCACCACTTCCGGATGGCTCTGGACCAGAGGAAGGACACTACCAACGCCCAGATAATCAGGGGCCGTCAGGAAATAGATATGGAGGATATGGCTCTGCAGGGTCTCCATATGCTTAAGCAGCAGCCGCAACCGTTGTGTTTGCAGGGTCGGTCTGATCCCAAAACCGTTTTCCACGGCCCGGATCGAGGCCAGGGTATGGCCGATGGAACAAATCCCGCAGATCCGGCCGCAAAGATACGGCGCATTCTCAAAAAGCTTCCCAACCAATATGGCTTCAAAAAAACGTGGGGTTTCCACCACCTCCCAACGGGCCTCCCGCACCTGCCCGTTCTCAATGATAATGCGGATATTACCATGCCCTTCCACTCTGGTCAGATGCTTAATATCAATATCACAGGAGATCTTCATATTGACTCACCTTTCTTTCCCTTGACCTCGGCGACAAAACCGGCAAAGCCACCAAAACATTCCAGCCGATCAATCATCCGCTCCCGGGAAACACCCCTTTCCTCCATGATGATCTGTAACTGGGCCAGATTCGCCTCAGGTGCAGGCCCCCGGCAACCCCAGCAACCCAGGCGGTTAGAAGGACACCATGCAGCGCAGCCAGCCCTGGTCACCGGACCAAGACAAGGTTCGCCCAAGTCAAAGAGACAGATGTTTTCGCGGGCCTTGCACTCCATGCACACCGGATATTGAGGATGATGAACCTGCTCGCCAAGCACCAGAGCGGTAACAATCCGTTCAACCTCCTCCTTCTTGATCGGACAGCCATAAATCTCCAGATCCACCTTAATGACCGCAGAAATGGGTTTTACTTCCTGGGTCTCAATGGGAAAAGAGCCATAAACCTCTTTTTTCACCCACTCAAGATCATTGAAACGGTTCTTCAACTGGTTGACCCCGCCAAAGCAGGCACAACTGCCCAAGGCCACCACAATCCTCGCCTGACTCCGAATTACCCTGAGCAGTTCCTCTTCATCCATCCGGGTAATGGAGCCCTCGACAAAAGCGATCTCATAATCATCACCCGCCTCCTTCATCCCCTCACGAAAACGGACGATCTCCACCAGAGAAAGAAAATCGAGCAGGGTCGCCTCGTTATTGAGCAGTTGCAGTTGGCAGCCCTCACAAGAACTCAACTCAAAAAATGCTACTTTCGGCCTGGTAAGCGGAACGCCAAGAAATGCCTTTTGTTCTGTCATTTCAAGTACCTGATTCAATAATAATGTATAGGATTCAATATCGATCATTAACAGCAAGCTACATATTGTTATCCGCAAGACGCCACTCCCGAAAACAGCCGGAAGAGACTGGCTGTTCTTGGAAAGCGGCATAAGGTGCGTACACTCCTGAGAGCAAGAAAAAGACCTTGCTCTCAGGAGTAACGGTACCTAAATAGCCTCTTTCAGATTCAACACCGACCAGTAATCAAAGACCGGACCATCAAGACAGGTATAGGTGGAGCCTATATTACAACGGCAACACTTGCCCCGACCACAGTGCATCCTCCGTTCCAGCGAGACAAAGATCTTTTCCACCGGTACCTGGGCGGCTATCAACAGATCACAGACAAAACGAAACATGACCGGCGGGCCGCAGACAATGGCGCTGGTCCCCTCCCGGAAGCGATCAGTCTGCCCCTTGGCAATACGCTCCTTCAGAATCTCGGTAATCAGCCCCACCGGCCCCTGCCATCCCGGCTCTGCCTGATCAACAATGATATCAAGCCCCACGTCAAATTGACGCCACATGGCATACTCATAATCAAAAAGTAATTCAGAAGGCCGGCGCGCCCCGTAAATGATGTCCACCTGACCATAACGACTGCGTGTTTCCAGCACCGCCAGGATGGGAGAGCGTAGCGGTGCAATCCCAAGTCCTCCGGCAATAAGAAGGATATCCTCTCCTTCCATCTTCTCCACGGGGAAATGGGTGCCGAATGGGCCGCTGATCCCGACCCTGGTTCCCCGTCCCACCCTATCGAGAAACTTGGTCATATTGCCAACCGCCCTGATGCACAGTTCAAGATCACCGTGACGGACAGGAGAGGAGGTGATGGAAAATGGGGCCTCCCCGATGCCCGGCAGTTCCAGCATAACAAACTGCCCCGGCCTGAAGATGAACCGCTCACGCTCCATTGGGTCAACAAGCTGGATCTGATAGAGTTTTTCCATCCTGGTGAGGGGATAGACATTGGTAATCTCAGCCTTATAGGAATACTCAAACTCCTCACCGGAAACAGGCTGGACACATTCAAGGTTCGTATTCATCATTTTACTCCTTAGAGGCCCGGACACTGGCAATCACCTCCGGTACCGTGATCCGCGCCAGACAGGACTGACCGCAGCGACCGCAACCCACACACAAGGACTCTTCAAAGGCCTCCACAAAACCCCGGTGCTTATGGTAGTAACGATACTTCAGTCTGGTATGGCTCTCAGGCCGGAAATTATGGCCGCCCGCAACTGAGGCGAAATCGAGAAGGTTACAGGAATAGAGCTGTTTCTCCTTATAGGCACGGGTAAAATCCATATCCACCCGTTCTTCCACCCCATAACAGTAGCAGGTGGGACAGACCTGAGCGCAGGTCCCGCAGGAGAGACATTTTTGCCCCCACTCCTCCCAGACTGAGGCCTGAAACTCCAGATCAAGGATTTTGGTCAGATCTGAGGTATCGACATGGGCGATAAACAGAGATTCCCTTGCCTCCATGATATCCATATAATGACGATGCTCGCTGCTGTCGGGGTCGTGGCAATCAATCTGCTCAAGCAGGTGAAAAGCTCGGGGTGAAAGGATCTCGGCAAAATAAAGATCATCCATGCGGGTGAGAAAGAGGTCAAAGCCTCGAATGGCCGAGTCCGTCCCCATGGACTTACAGAAACAGAAGGGCTGCGGGCTGCAGGAATGACCGACAATAAACATGTTGGCCCTCTTCTCCCCATAAAATGGATTGGGATAGCGGCCTCCGAGCAGAACCTTGTCCAGTTTATTCAAGGCATTGATATCACAGGGATGCAGACCAAAAAGAACCAGCGGTGCATAGACCCCGTAATCAACCTCCTTGTGCCAGTCGCCTCCGTCACCACTCCCGTCATCCTGGAAGGTAAAGGTGCAGAGATCCTCACGATAGGGAAGAAAGTAATTCTTGGCCGAATGGATGGTCTGTTCGTAGTCAAGGTGCAGATCCGAAAAATCATGCACCACATCAAAATCATAGAGGGAACGTCCATACCGATCTTCCCCCTTTTTCACCGGTCCGACAATCCTGTCTGCCGCCAGGAGTTCAAAGAGACGAATCAGCTCAGCCGCTGGAAAAACCTTGAATAGCATAGACTCCCCTCCTGGATAACTTTTTTAAAACTATTGGATCGAAAGATTACAGCGGCAATATATGCATCTCTTCCTGAATAGGGTGCATTCCTGCCAGAAGCAGCCCCTTGCGGCCATCAATGGATACGGGATCGCCGAAACGAATTACCTGGGTGCCGATCTCACAATATTCTCCAGCCTCATAAACCTTCAGCTGTTTGCAGCCGACGACACAGGTCTTCTCAAGGCGGACGGCCACCACCGAGGCGTGCGAGGTCTGGCCGCCGCGGGAGGTCAGCAGTCCTTCCGCCATATCAATGACTTTGATATCCTCGGGTACTGTATCTTGGCGGATCAGGATCAAAGGCATCTGGGGATCTGTGACCCGCAACTCCAGAATATTCTCCTCGGTAAAGACCGCGCGTCCAGCCAAGGCGGACCCTGAGACCCCGATTCCCTTACCAAGGAAAGAACGCTCAAGTTCCGCTGTCTCAGCAAAGACGTTAAAATGTTCCTTCTTCTTAATGGTAATCATATCACGGGTCTGCAATAGAAAGAGCCGCTCAGGCTCCGGCCCCTCAAAGGTGAATTCAATCTCCTGCGGATCCCAACGCTTCTCATAGACCAGATCCCTGGAGATAGCGAGCAGACGTTCATATATCAAGGGAAAACGCCTCTCCAGAGTCTCATCCACAGAGCGGCCATCAAGCTCGGCCTGCTCCACCGAGACCGGAAGACTGGTGACCAAACCCGAAACGATATCCTCGCCCTGATCACCGTAGGCATAATCGCCCCACAGGGCCACCCGCTGCACCTTGCGATACGGATGAGATGTAAACAGCACCCCGGAGCCCGCACTATCGCTGCGATTTCCAAAGACCATGGCCTGGACGATAACCGCCGTTCCCCAGGCATCGGAAACATCCATGATCCTCCGATAATCAGCTGCCTTGACCGTCTGCCATGAATCAAGGACCATGGTCACCGCATTCACCAGTTGCAGCCAGGGATCTTCAGGGATCCCCAAACCCTGTCTGCGCACCCGCTGTTGATACTCAAGGGCCAGCTCCCGCATCTGTTCCGGCGTAAACTCCCTCTTCAGGTTCACCCCATGCCTGGCCTTGGCCCGGTTCATCAGATCTTGAAAATCCTCCCGCTGCATCCCGGAGGTCATGGCCCAGGATTGAAGAAAGCGCCGGTAGTTGTCCCAGGTTAGATATTTTTCACCATGGGCGCGCACATACTCTTCGATGATCTCCTCATTGAGCCCCACATTATGGATCGTGGCCATCATACCCGGCATGGAGACTGCTGCCCCACTGCGAATGGAGAGAAGCAATGGCCGCTCCGATGAGCCAAAGACCTTACCTGTCTGCTCCTCAATCTCATCGAGTGCCGTACGGATTCGATGCATGAATTCGTCTCTGGCCTTGGAAAGGCCATAAATGACCTCCCGGCAGCGAAAAACCTCGGTGGTGATAATAAAGGCGGGCGGCACCGGTTTATTATCTTCATACAGGGTAACCAGATTAAAGCCCTTGTTACCCAGATGGATCAGGTCATGGGTGTAGGGAGTCACCCGGTGGAGCAGGGAGATGGCCTTTTCCGGATTATAGGTCATAAGTAGATCAAGCATCCGCTGATCAAGCATATTTTTCTGGATCTCCAGGGTCCCGATAATCCTGGTGATGAAATTATCCAGATGCTGCAAGCCGAAGGTGGAAGAGATCAGATCGCGGAGGAAGGATTCCGACAGACGGTGAACCGTGTTCACCAGATCGTGCTCATCCCACTGGGAACGATACTTGGTGAGCAGGTTCTTCTCACCGATCTGGGGAATAATGATGGAAAGATTATTCTGATGGATGTTGGTATAAAAGGAATAAATAACATCCTTGACCCCTTCGGAAAGACCCCGGAAGATATCAAGGTACTGGGTATAGGAAAAACGTTTGATCCGCAAAGAGCTGTTCAGCAGCAGCATATAAGTGTCAAGGCGCCGTGAGGAGATGCCGTCAACTCGCAGGGCCTGCATGTACAGCTTGAGACACTTGACAATGCGATAAAAGGTGACCTCGGTGATGAAGGAAAGGTTGACGGTCTCTGGCAATTTTTCCAGATAGATATTGGCCAGATTTTCCAGACGAAAGGTCAGCCCTAAGCTGTCGAACTTGCGCTCACGATAGCGGCCATAAACTGAAGGAATATCAACAGCAATATGACGCTTATAATAAATGTCCTCTTTGGCCGCAAAATGCTCCTGGGAAAGAATGGTTTCCTTCAATCCTTCCAAGGTATTCAAGAGTGCTGCCAGACACCCTTCCGTATCACAATTTTCGAGCTCTGTCAGCAATTTCTCCATCTCGGGAAATCCTTCCTGGGCCGCTTGCTGCAGATCTGAACGAAGTTCCTGAAAACCAAGATTATATTTTTGATGCAGCAGTTTAAACATCTGCACCAGCAGATCAAAACGCCGCCTTTCAGCCACCGGCAGATCGGTCTGCGCATCAAGATACTGCTGTCGTTCCTCGAGCTTCCAGGAGAGGAGATCGTTTATGGACTGGAAATGAAGCTGCTCACTGATACGCTGGGAGAGAATATGCTGGTCATCAACAAAAGGGCCGGAGCTGGAAACTTCCGTATAAACTTCCTCGGGCAGGAACGGGAGCAGCGATTCCTTATCCTTAGTCTTCCAAAAGAGGAAAATGGCCTGAATAAAACCGACGATAAGATTGGAGCTCTCGACATGACTCTGCTTGCGCAGAAAATGAATGAGCACATCATGACGCTTATGGATTTCATCCAGCTCGGTGGACACATCACGCAGTTCACCTTCCGCCCCGATCTCATTGAAAAAGACCGGCATCAGTTTGGTGAACTGTTTAGCCAGGTTATAAATGGGTTCGATGGGATGGTTGAGCAACTGGGTGATATCCCGCTGAAAAAGATCGGTGTCCTTGACACAGGTGCCGGTCAGTTTCAGATTGATAATCAGCGCCGAAAAAAGGGTGGAGCACCATTTCGGCTCCTGCATGATCAGGTGGAGCCAGACCCGGATATTTGCCAGATGGGCCGGATTGGTCAAAGGCTGCCAGTCTTCATCGACGCCCATGACATTGGCATATTGAAAACCGAAACGAACCACCTCCCAAAGAAAGGCCTCCACCATCTTGCTTTTGCCCCGATCAAAGACCTCGCCGCCAAGCACCTGGATGCACTGCAGTGAGGTATGGGGATATTTACGAACATTGGCCCGCAGCAGCTGAAAGGTGGTGAGCAGAAACTGTTCGATCTCTTCAAAACTCTGCTGCCGAATCAGCTGCACCAGACTGCGATTAATCTCGCGCAGAGTCTCCTCATGGATCAGATAGAGCCCCTTGGTGTCCATGATCCGGAACAGGAATAACAACTTCTGATTCTCGGCAAAACGGTTCAAGGGCAGGGAAGAATCAGCATCAAGCCCTTCTCCACCCTCCTCAACCCTGGCCAGACGGGCAGGAATCTCCTTATAGAGCCGGACAATATCAACATGGGCCGGCAGACTGAGAATCTCCTCCAAACCCTTGCAGGGATCGGTCTCGATATCGATGGCCGCAAGCCTTTCCTTATGCTGGTGCATGCTGTCATGGGAAATCGCAGCAAAAAGCTGACCGGAATGGAAGTCCTCACAGAGGACTCCACAACGACCAAGAAACCAGGGGAGCGGGTCATCTTCCTGCAACCAATAGTTATAATTTCGGTTCAAAATAATTCGCATGAGTTTAGAGGCAGGTCGATAATCAAAGCCCGCGCCTGCCGTCATCATCTTTTCATCCCGGGAAAAAGCCAGAAGGCGCAAGGCCAGTTTTTTCATGGGGTGCTGCCCCTGCGTGATATACATCATGATCGCAGGGTCGCTTTGATCAAAGGTAGCCAGACGCTGGAAATAGTCATTCAGAACCGGGCCAAATCGCTGCAGATCGGAAACGGAAAAGAGCGAGAGCAGCTTCTCCACCCAGGCCAGTTGTGCCTCAATGATCTGGATGAGCAAGGTTCCCTTTTTCATCGAATCAGCCATGGCCTGGAGAAAAAGCCCCGTAAACAGAGCAAAAGCCTCCGGCCCCTGGGCATGACGCTGATAATAGCTGCTGTTTTTCAGACAAAAACTACGGAGTTGAGGGATGAGCAGGGACCAGTTTCGATAGGGATGACAGATCTCATAAAGCAGATGCTCAAGGGTTGAATGAATCCCTTTGTACCCGGAAACAATATCAAGCAGCAGCTGGAGTTCAGAATCGATGACCACCTCACCGGCTGCAGCGGCTGTCTCCGCCAGATTGGCCTTGAGAGCATCGGACTCTATCTCTGCTGCTGTTGGTGTTTTATTCATACTTCTCTGTCCAGTTCGTTGCTGCCCCGGTTGTATTTTCTTCTCCACCAGAGACGCAAAGAAAAACATTCCTTATCCTGTTTCTCTACATCTTTGGGGGAGAATCATCTTTTTATCCCAGTAAGTGAATATACAAATTATTTATACTAAGATTAATTACAATGGCTTATTAGCCTCCATATGTAGGATCAGATCCAGCATCCGGTTGGAATAGCCCCACTCATTGTCATACCAACTCATCACCTTGACCGTAGTCCCGATCACCTTGGTTGACTGGGCATCAATGATGGATGAATGGGAGTCGCCCTGAAAATCGATGGAGACCAGCGGCAGTTCCGTATATCCCAGATATTTATTGGCCGCCTGCTTCAAGGCCTGATTCACCTCCTCAACCGTGGTCTCCCTCTCCACCTCCATCACCACATCGACAAGCGATACATTAGGGGTGGGTACCCGTACTGCCAGACCATCAAACTTACCCTTCAGGGCCGGGATAACCAGGGCCACGGCAGCGGCAGCTCCGGTTTTGGTTGGGATCATTGACAGCCCGGCAGCCCGGGCCCGGCGTAGATCCGAATGCGGAAAATCAAGGAGACGTTGGTCACCCGTATAGGCATGAATCGTGGTCATCAAGCCCCGTTTAATACCAAAATTATCAAGGATGACCTGGGCCAGAGGCGCCAGACAGTTGGTGGTACAGGAGGCATTGGACACCACATGATGCAGGGTCGGATCATATTCATCCTCATTAACCCCCATGACAAAAGTCTTGACATCACCCTTGGCTGGAGCAGAGAGGATCACCTTCCTGGCCCCGGCATCAATATGGCGTTTAAGCGAATCGCTGTCACGAAATATCCCTGTACATTCAGCAACGTATTCCACTCCCATTTTTCCCCAGGGGATATCAATCGGATCACGATGACTGGAAACAGCAATGTGACGACCATCAACAATGATTCCATTTTCATCACTCTCCACCTTCTTTTCATAGATTCCCATAATCGAATCATACTGAAGCAGATGAGCAAGGGTGGCATTATCCGTGAGATCATTAATGGCCACCACCTCGATATCACCGAATTCCGGATCTTTACTGATCGCCCGAAAAATATTTCTCCCAATACGCCCAAAACCATTAATACCTATTTTTACCGTCATATCCCGCCTCCTTGACTCAACTGTCAGTTATCAATGAACACTTGTTCATTGCCATTTTTCGCCTCTTTATACAGTTGCAGATACTGTTTCATCACCATATTCCAGGTATGCCTCTCATGAATCCGCACCACCGCCTGCCGCTGCATCTCTCTGATCTTGGCGGGATCCTCATAATAGAGGATTATAGCCCGCTGTATCGCCTCAGTCAATGCCGCCGGACTATGCTGGATATAGGAAAAACCGGTTTCCCCATCCTGGACCTTGACCAGACCACCCACATGATGGACAATGGGCAGATTACCAAAAATCTGGGCGATAAAATCAGTCAAGCCGCAAGGTTCATAGCGGGATGGAATCAGAAAGAAATCACCCGCCGCATAGATTCGATTGGCCAAGGCTGGATGAAAACCCTTCAGAATACAGACCCGGCCCCGATTTTCCTCCTTATCAGCCAGACGAGCCAACTCCCATTCTTCATCATGGCCGCCAATGCCCAGCAAAAGGAACTGAAACGCTGTATTCTTTTTTAAAACCGCCCGCAGCGAGGCGAGCAGAACACCTACTCCCTTCTGCTCATTGAGACGGCCAATAAAGGTAAAAAGGGGAAGGTCAGGCCGAAAAGCAAGGGAACCGATAAGGGGAATTCCCCCAACACTCCGGTCGCGGGAGAGTTCCAGCAACAGAGCCTCCTTACAGACCCGCTTTCCCTGCAACACTGCGTCTGCCATAGGATTGAAAGGGGCATCAATCCCGCTCTTTCCTGGATCTGCCGGATCAAACTCTGCAGGGTCTATACCATTGGTCACGCCTTTCAATGTCACCCCTCGCTCCAGCAGAGTATGGCCAAGCCAGCCGGTCAAGCGGTCGTCATCCGTCTCCTGCAGCTCACGGGCATACTGTTCACTGACCGTATTCATCACCGCATAGTGGGCAGCCACTAAAAAGGGATCAAAACAATCGGCCAGACAGTTGCCCATAATGACCTTCCAGGGCAAACCGGTGATGGCACGGGCAAAAGAGAGATCCGCCACCTCCTGATGATAGCCCTTTCCCGCATTGTGGATGGTCACCACCGTCCCCGTTCCCCGAAAGAAATGACGCATTCCGCTGTTTTCACGGATCATCGCAGGCAACACCGCAGTATGACCATCATGGCAGTGGATGATATCGGGACAGATACCAAGCAGCAGCATGAGATCCAGCGCCCCCTTCTGGAGCAGGATATTCATGGCAAAATAATCACCATGGCCCTCCCCCGTCTTATGGGCAGGATTTACGGCCTCGTCTGCCGCCGTATAGGCATAAACAGCCGCTTTGTCAGCAAAGCGGTCGGCTTCCAGAAGATACAGGGTCACCCGGTCTATCCTGGCGGTCCAAACCCGCATCGTTTCCCGACGCTCCACATGGGCGTAATTCAGATCCACCTCATACTGCAGCGAGCGTTCAGGGAACCTGGGATCAGCAAGAGGAAGAAAACCAAGAGAGGCCGGATCCATAAATCCATAACGCGGCATGACTACACTTACTGAACGGCCGGACCCGCCGGCCAGGGACTTGGCCAATTGTTGGGCTACATCCCTGACTCCGCCGGCCCCGGCCAGATTGCCATACTCCCGGGCCAGCATCCAGATGGTATGGATAGCTTCACGTTCGGACAAAGGTTTTAGGTGAAGAGCGACTTCACGTTTTTTGATCATGGCAACTCAACCCTCCTGACAATCCACAGCCATCTGCCGCAACAGATGATCAGCCAGGGTAAGACGAACCATGGCCTCACAGACCGGGATGATCCTGGGGATGGCGGAGATATCATGACGGCCCCCGACCTTGATCGTCACCGGCTCATTGGCCAGATTGACAGTCTGCTGCTCCTTGGAGATAGAAGGAATCGGTTTGACCGCCACCCTGATCACCAGAGGGGCCCCGCTGGAAATGCCAGCCAAAATTCCCCCGGCATTATTGGAAAGAAAACCAGAAGGACCAATGGGATCATTATTCTCCGAACCAAGCATCTCAGCCACAGTAAAACCGGCGCCGATCTCCACCCCCTTGACCGCACCAATGGACATGAGCCCATGGGCCAGCTCGGCCTCAAGCTTGTCAAAGACCGGCTCACCCAGTCCTGCCGGACAGCAAGCCACGATCTCGACGATCCCGCCCACGGTATCCCCCTGACTGCGAACCTCCTGCACCCGCTGCTCCATCTTCACCGCCGCCTCTGCATCCGGACAGTAGTAGCTGTTGTGCTGAATCAGGGAAAGATCACGCTGCTGGACATGGATTCCACCCAAGGCCACGGTATAGGCGCAGACCTCGATCTTGTGTTGGAGCAGGAGCTGCTTGGCAACTGCGCCTGCTGCCACGCGGGCCGCTGTCTCTCGGGCCGAGGCCCGACCGCCGCCACGGTGATCCCGAATGCCATATTTTGCAAGATAGGTCACATCGCCATGGCCTGGCCTGAAGATATCCCGCAGCCCGTCATAGGATTTTGAATGAGCATCCTTATTATAAATGGCAAGAGAGATGGGAGTGCCGGTCGTGCGCGGCAACTCCTCGCCTGCAGGGACAAAAACCCCGGAGAGGATCTCTACCCTGTCCGGCTCTTGGCGCGGACTGGAGGCCCCGCCCTGTCCTGGCCGCCTTCGATCCATCTCCAGCTGTAACTCTTTGGGATCAAGAATAATTCCTGGTGGACAGCCATCTATCACTGCACCCACTGCCGTGCCATGCGACTCGCCCCAGGTAGTCACCCGGAAAACTTTACCAAAGGTATTTCCTGCCATTCTCTTTCCCTCTCAACTTATAACAATTACGAATTAAAAAGCAGGATGAATTGGCAATTATAAATTCATAATTCATAATTCGTAATTCGTAATTCATAATTCGTAATTCATAATTATTTTATCCAGGATCTCTGGTACGCTTAATTTACCCGTATCAACAATAATATCGGCGGTCTCACGGTACAAAGGCTCCCTGAGGGCGAGTATTTCCCGCACTTCCGCACACACCGCTTTTCCGGACAGTGAGGGACGCAGGGTATCACTGGCACTGTCCGCCTGTATCCGCTGACAAATGATATCAGGTTCCGCGGTCAACCAGACCACATGGCCATGTTTCTTTAAAAGCGGCCACAGATGCTGATGGAGGACCGCGCCGCCACCTGTGGCAATCACACATCGCCTCTGATCAACAAGCCCCCGCAAGACCTCCTGTTCACAGCGGCGAAACCCATCCCAGCCCTCAGCTTGGACGATGGCCTTCACCGTGACCCCTTTCTTTTCACAGATTAGGAGATCAGTATCCATAAAGGCAAAACCGAGACGATCCGCCAATGCCCTGCCAATCGTTGTTTTTCCCACGGCCCGAAAACCGATGAGAAAAATTATCTCTTTCATACTGTTTTTTTCCCTTTAATTTAAAGTATAGTATGCGGTAACATAAAGTTGTGTCAAGTGAAGATACAATTGAGAGGAAATGGACTTCCAACCTCTTGTCACCACCACCCCTTTGGGATCAAGTAAGGATCAGTATAATGAAATTCAAGGATTATTACCAGACCCTGGATCTGAAAAAAGATGCCTCCCAGGACGAGATCAAACGGGCATACCGCAAACTGGCCAGAAAGCTTCATCCCGATGTCAACAAAAGCCATGACGCGGAAGAAAAGTTCAAGGAAATTGGCGAGGCCTATGAGGTCCTCCAGGACCCGGAAAAACGGGCGGCCTATGACAAATTCGGCAGCGACTGGCAGGCGGGTCAGGATTTTAAACCACCACCCAACTGGGATGCCGGCTTTGAATTCAGCGGTGGCGGCTTTACCCAGGCTGACGCCTCACAGTTCAGTGACTTTTTCGAATCGCTCTTTGGCAGACAAACCGGTTCCTCCCATGCCCGACCTGACTCTCGTTCCCATGGTGCCTTTCATGCCCGAGGTCAGGATGTCCATGCCAAGATCGTGATCAACTTCGAAGACAGCTATCAGGGCACCCAGAAGAGCATCACTCTCAGCCGGCCAGTTGTCGATCAAAACGGTCATGTGTCCACATCCCCTCATGCCATAACACTCTCCATCCCCAAAGGAGTCATCGAAGGACAGCAGATCAGGCTTGAAGGCCAGGGTGGTCAGGGCAGCGGTCAGGCCGGCGCTGGCGATCTTTTCCTGGAAATCGCCTTTGCCCCCCACAGGATCTTCACCATGGAGAAACGAGATGTCCACCTCTCCCTACCGGTCACCCCCTGGGAGGCAGCGCTGGGCGCGACGGTTTCCGTGCCGACCCTGGGTGGAACCGTGGAGCTGAAGATTCCACATGGCTCCCAGTCGGGAAAGAAACTGCGCCTGAAAGGGCGCGGCCTCTCGTCCACTACCCTCAGGGGCCATCAATACGTCACCCTGACCATCATCACCCCGGAACCCGTGACTGAGGCCCAGAAAAAAATCTACGAAGAGATGGCCCGACTCATGCCGACAAACCCACGCAAAGGGTTAGGAGTATAACCATGACCGATACCATAGTGACCTGCATAACCCTTGACGAAAGCACCTTTTTTTCCCTGCGCCAGTGCTGTTCCCTGTGCAGAGTCAATGCCCAGATGATCCATGAGATGATAGACGAAGGACTCATCTCTCCCATCGGAGACACTCCGCAAAGCTGGCGTTTTGGAGCCATTGAGATCAAACGAATCCAGATCACCCTGCGCCTGCAGCAGGATCTGGGAGTCAATCTTCCCGGTGCAGCGCTGGCCCTTGATCTCCTGGAGGAACTGGCAAAATACAGAGGTTCATCTCCCTTGCACAACCCTCAAGAGTAAGGATTATAGTTATGCAATGGAAAGATGAATTCAAGATTGGCATCCCCATAATTGACACCCAACACAGGCAACTCTTCCTCTGCGACAATGAACTAAGCGCAGCTCTCAGCAAAGGTCTAAGACCTGCGGCCATTGACAAGTTCCTGACCCAACTGGGATTTTACGCTACCAGACATTTTACCATGGAAGAGCAATACATGGAGCAATCATCCTACCCAGGTCTTCCTGAACAGCTTGAGGCCCATCATTCTTTCAAGCAACGCTTTGCCGAGATCCAGGAAGAGTTCATCCAAAAAGGGCTGAGCCCAAGCGTTGTTCACGCTATCCAGAATGAGCTGAGCGCCTGGATAAAAAACCATGTCCTAGGGCTGGACCTGGCCTTTGGGGCCTATTACCAGAAAAATAAAAAAAGCGAATAATTCTCAGTCCTGAACCTTTTTGTCTGCTGCCCATTTTTCTCTTTTTTATTTCTCAACATGGCCCTCTGTGCGTACCAATCTCCTCTCTAAACGAGTGACCAGAAGGGAATCATGTCTGCACTTTTACCCGGCCACCCGGGCAACCGTCACCACGCAGATCTCAACGGCACCAGCGGCAAGCAGGACTCTACTGCACTCACTCACGGTAGTACCGGTGGTAAAGACGTCATCAACCAGAAAAATCCGCCGACCTTGAACTGCAGCCGGATACCTGACCGCAAAAGCGGCCCTCAGGTTCTTTCTTCGGGCATCACCATCAAGTGTGGTTTGCGGAGGAGTGTCACGGGTTCGAATCATGGCATCGACCAGAAGCGCATCTCCCGCCTGCGGGAAAAAAATCCTGGCCAGCAATAGTGATTGATTGAGACCCCGTTTTTTCAGACGGGCAGGAAAAAGGGGAACCGGAACAATCCGATCATTTTGTGGCTGAAACTCTTGAGCAAGGTCATGAACAAAGGGTTTAATGACTTGCGCCAGAGCCGGCAGGGTTGAGGTGTCTGCCGTGTATTTCAGACGATGGAGTAGATGACTGACCGGGTCCTCATAACGAACGACGCCCTGCGCCCTGCCATACACCGGGGGCTGCCGCAGACAGAAGCCGCAAAGATGATCATTGCCACTACTGTCAGGAAACTCCCGACCACAGCAGGAACAAAGTGGCGATTGCAGATAATGCACTCTTGCAAGGCAGTCGGCGCAGACCACCTGCCCCTTACGGGTAAAAACACTCTGACAGCAATAGCAGCGAGATGGATAAATCAGCTCCACACAGCCCCTGCTCCATTCTCTCCACGGAATCATAGGGAAACCAAGGAAAGATACAATAGAATAAGACGCAATAGAATACTCCTTTTGCTCAATGAATCAGCGGCTCCCTCTTTGTATCTTACACTTTTCCTCGAAGAAATGAAGGACTTTTCAATGACCCATGACGAAATCAACGCCAACGGCACCATCCCTGTCATTACAAGCGGCACCTCAAGGCGAACAGGTCTCAAGCAACTGTTTGCCCAAGGATCTCGCACTCATTACGAGCTCAAAGATTCCAAAGGATCACCGGTGCCTCCATCATTGCTGATTGCAAACGGCTCGACCAGATGCTTATCCAATGATCGGTCTCTGATCGAAAATGAAAAAAATTAAAACAGTTCATAAAAGGTGTTTTTTCTGCAAATTCATGATACCGTAATCTTCATTTATCATAAGGGTATCTTGCAAAATCAGGATTTTCGCTCAAAGGGTCGACATGACCATCCCCCCGGGAGAAAAGACATTTTCATGAGCTTTTCCTCATCATGACCTGTCCATAGATTGTGGAGTAAGCTGTCGTGCAAACATCTTTATCGCCTACCAAAAAGCTGGGTATTCTCATCGGCGGCTCCGGTCTCATCGGCGGTACCATTGCCAACTATTTCAAGACCATCACTCCAGACTCCATAGATCTCAGGGCTCCAAGCAGCAAAAAACTTTCCATCAGAAATGCCGGTGATATCCGCGATTACCTCAAACGAGTGCGTCCTGATTTTATTATCAATACCGCTATCGCCAACATTGGTTCCGACTCGCAACTCGCCTTTGAAGTCAACTATCTTGGCACCCTAAACCTGGCTCGGGCCGCAGCCGCCCTGCACATCCCCTATATCCATATCAGCTCGGCCGCCACCCTACCGAACGGTGAAAACCTCAAAGAAGAAGATCATCTTCCCTTGACGGCAAACCTGAGCAATTATGCAAAATCGAAGCTGATGGCAGAAGAAACCCTGCGCCACATGCATCAGACTGTCGGGCTTGACTACACCTCTATCCGGCTGGCTGTGGTCTATGGTGAACACGATCATAAGATCCAGGGATTCCATCGCCTGTTCTTTTCCATTGCCGACGAGGCCATGCCGGCTCTTTTCACCAAAAAGAAGGTGATGCATTCGTATTCCAATGCCAACAAATTGCCCTATTTTGTCCACCACGCCCTCCTCAATCGTCAGGAATTCTCTGGGGAAACCTATCATTTTGTGGACAAAGATCCCGTGGAACTGGCCAACCTCATTCTCACCATCAAGTCCTACCTTGAACTGAAGACACCGCGCGAGATCTATATTCCTTATTCTGTGGCAACCATAGGCAAAAAAACCTTGGAGGTCCTCCTCAAGGTCTTCTCCAAGATCGGCATGAAGGCAAGCCTACCCGCCGAATTGATGTTTCTTGAAAGTTTCTACAAGACCCAGACGCTATCGTCGGAGAAACTGCGCCAGTCAAGTTTCCATGACCCCATGCCCGAGGAAACCATCTACACCAAACTGCCGGCCCTAGTCATCTATTACCTGACTCGCTGGAGCCATCAAAATCTTATCTCCACCTTCAGTGATTCTATGATCCAAACAACTGTCATGGATGCCGATTTTCAACAGAAGCCCCAGGCACTCTTAAACAGTATCCATCAAGACTCCATCAGCCCATTTGCCGAACTACGCGACCTCTCGTCATGACAGCCTCCTCCTTAATCCGTGGCGGGGCGCTCCTGCTCCTCGCCCCTTTTATAACCATTTACTACAGCTTGGCCATTCTCATTGCGATCTTTCTTTTTCGTCTTCCTGAAGACAAACTGCAACACTATCCCCGGCAATGGGCCAAGTGGTTTTGCCGGCTTGCCGGAGTACGGGTAATCATAGAGGGGGCGGACAAGCTCCAGCCTCAGGCCGGATATATTTACTGCGCCAACCATCTCAGTCAGTTTGACATCTTCAGTTTCCAAGGCTACTTCCCGCTCAGCTTCCGCTGGCTGGCCAAAGAAGAACTGTTCAAAGTCCCTTTTCTTGGCCGCGCCATGAGCAATTCAGGGGCCATCTCCATCAATCGCAGTCACGGCAGAGAAGCCTTAAAAAGTCTGAAACAGGCCGCTGAACACATAAAGGCCGGCACCTCTATCCTTATCTTTCCGGAAGGAACCAGATCAACCGACGGGACACTTCAGCCCTTCAAAGGTGGCGCCATGCTCCTTGCCATCACAGCAGGAGTCCCCATCGTTCCCATTGCCTTTATAGGGTCCTATTCTGTCCTGCCGAAAGGGACGTTTTTAACCCGCCCAGGCACCATCACGATCAGGATAGGTGATCCCGTAGTAGTTGCCGGCTACAGTAACAAAAACAAACAAGATCTAGCCATTATAATTCATGATAAAATTTCAGCACTCCTGGGACAGGAGTGCTGAAATCGTTTTTTTTTCCGATAGAACCATTTGCCCTCTTTTCAAAAATTTTTAAACATGGCATAGTAATTCGATTCTTTTTTTCAGGAATACGCTTTTTGTATTTTTTCGCTTGATTCCCATGCCGTTCAAGTGTAATGCGTATTATACCTAGAATAAGACAGATAAGAACGACTAAGAATATATCCGACAATATGCCCTTACGCCCTTACCAGAATGACACCGAATTTTGAACCGGGGTTGATCGCCATAGATAAGGAGATCAACGCGAGAGGATCTCGAGCATAAAAGATGTATTCATGTTTCTCAGATGAATCATCAAATGACCATTTAATTCGCTAATAGTCTCAAGTATTCTGTTTCTCAGAAAGGACCAATTTTATGAACTGCCCACGAAGATCAATGCCTCCGGCCCGTCCATCCTTTTCTGCCATCTCCAGGCTGTCCCTGCTTCTCCTGCAGCTCATACTGTGTGCCGTAGTAGTTACACCTGCCAGGGCAATTGAGCAAAACACCACCTTTCTACCTGCCAAAATCAACAGCTCGGGTAACATCGATACCCTGACGACTGAAGCAGACAAGAGCCTTATCGCAGCCCTCTCGGCGCAAGGCTTTACCATGATCGAACGCGGCCAGGCACAACAGATGCTGGACTACAAAGGCGCTTGGCCCCCCGCAATCAAAAACATCCACAACATCGCCCAGAAAACCGGTCAGGACTATGTGGCCGTTGGCAGCGTCACGGCCATTGGAGATCAGATCAGTGTCGATTATAAAGTCTACGACCTGCTTGAATCATCTGCCCCCCAGTCCTATTACCGGCATGGAGAATCTCTAAAGAATCTCGGTTCCATTATGGAGGAGATAAGCAAAGATATTATCCGCTTCACCAACCGGGAGCAGGTCATCGCCTCCATCGGACCAGAAGGGAACAAACGTATTGACTCAGGGGCCATCGCCCGTAAGATCCAGACCAAGGTCGGTGATCTTTATTCTCCAGCCGCCCTCCGCAATGACCTCAAAGCTGTCTTTGCCATGGGCTATTTTGATGATGTCAACGTCAAGGTCGAAGAGAGCGCTGACGGCAAGAAAATCATCTTTCTGATCACCGAGAAACCCCTGATCAGCAAGGTAGAGTTTTCTGGGATCAGTGAAATCGATGAAACCGAGGTGAAAGAGGCAGCCAACGTCAATGCCAACACCATCGTCAATCCCGCTACCATCAACAAAAGCGGTGAGGCCATCAAGACCCTGTACAAATCCAAGGGCTACTACGACACCAAGGTAACGACTCAGATCAGCTATCCCAATAAAGACCAGGCCGTAGTCAGATTCGTTATTGAAGAAGGGGCAAAGATCTACATCAAGGAAATCAACTTTGCCGGCAATAAAAGCTTTGACAGTGACGAACTCCTTGATATCATTAAAACTTCAGAAAAAGGATTTCTGTCCTGGCTTACCGATTCAGGCCTCGTGAAAACAGAACAGTTGAATCAGGATGCGGCCGCCATTGGTTCTTTCTACAACAATCATGGTTTTCTCGAAGTCAAGGTCAGCGACCCCGTGGTCAGACAAGAGGGGGAGTGGCTTTACATCACCTTTAATGTGGAAGAGGGTCCACGCTATTTAGTAGGAACTATTGACATTAATGGCGATTTGATCACCGATAAACAAGAGCTACGTAACCTGCTCACCGTCCAGAACGAAAAGTTCATCAACAGAAAGATATTACGCGACGATATCCTCAAGATAACCGATTATTACGCCGAGCATGGCTATGCCTTTGCTGATGTCCGGCCCAATATGAACAAATCAAAAACCGGCGCCCGGGTTGATATCTCAATCGATATCGACAAAGGGGAACTGGTCTATATCGACCGGATTAGCATTAGCGGCAATACCCGTACCCGCGACAATGTCATCCGCAGAGAAATAGAGATCCATGAAGGCGGTGTTTTTGATTCCAAGGCCCTGCGTGAAAGCAGCGAGCAGTTGCAACGCCTTGAATTCTTCGAAGAAGTAAACATTCACCCGGAACCGTCCCTTGATCCTGCCAAGATGAATGTGCTCGTAGATGTGAAGGAAAAAAATACCGGACAATTCTCAGTAGGTATGGGCTACAGTTCTGTTGACAGCCTGATGTTCATGGCGGAGATTGCCGAAAACAATTTCCTTGGTCGTGGCGACAGGGTCTCACTCTCAGGAAATGTCAGTGGCAAGAGTACCCAGTTTAATCTGAGTTACACCGATCCTCGTCTTCGTGATTCCAACCTGTCTTGGGGTGCGGATCTCTATAATATGACCCGCGAATACGATGATTACGACAAAGATTCCACCGGTGGTGCCCTCCGCCTGGGCTATCCTGTCTGGGAAAAATGGAAGGCCTTTGGTGCCTACAGTTATGAGGACACGACGCTTAGCAATGTATCTCCATTTGCCTCTTCCATTATCCTCCAATCCATGGATATCAATGTCACCAGTGCCGTGAAGTTTGCCTTGGTTCGTGATACCCGGGACAGAATAACCTCGCCAAGCAAGGGATCACAAAACCAAGTCAGTGTTAAATATGCCGGTGGACCATTTAGTG
Organism: Desulfocapsa sp.; assembly: GCA_013792135.1. Lineage (GTDB taxonomy): Bacteria > Desulfobacterota > Desulfobulbia > Desulfobulbales > Desulfocapsaceae > UBA2270. The sequence goes on from VMSP01000035.1 coordinate 21,788, forward strand.
GAGACGCCGAGTTCACAAAAGTGGAGGCATCCTCCGGCTGGTTTTTCCCCTTGCCTTGGGAGACTGTCTTTCATATGAAAGGTTCTGTCGGCCAGGTCTGGGAAAACGAGACCAACAAACTTCCCGTTTATGAGCGCTTCTATCTGGGCGGCATGAACTCGATTCGCGGATTTGAATATGGCAAGGCCAGCCCCATTGATCCTTTGACAGGTGAACGAATCGGCGGTGATAAGATGTGGTATGGCAATCTCGAATACATCTTTCCGCTCATGAAGGAGGCCGGACTCAATGGTGTTGTCTTCTTTGACATCGGTAAGAACATGGCCGAGGATATTGACTGGACCATTGAAGACTACAGCAGCGCCACAGGCTTTGAGATCCGCTGGATTTCCCCAATGGGGCCATTAAGACTGGTCTGGGGATATAATCTGGATCCAAAGGATGATGAAGACACCTCTGTCTGGGATTTCTCCATTGGCGGTGGATTTTAGACCTCTTCTTTTCTCTACCCGTTAATCATTGATTGTTCTTTTGCCGGCTGCACTTGTGCAGCCGGCTCTTTTTTTTAGGAACCGTTCCGAAATAAAGATCACCGTTGACACAGCAATATTTCAGACTATTGCGTTACGATTCCTTATGCCGGTCATGGCATTTCAATGTTACAAAGACTTTTGAACAACGGCTTATAGCACCACAAGATGTCCACTCAACTTACAGATCACCTGAAACTAAGCGCACAGACCAATAACAGACTCACCGTTTCCGGATTACGCGGCAGCAGCCCTGCCTTGCTGATCAGCATACTGGCCAGCACTGAGAACTGCTGTTGTATACTCGCCGATGAACATCAGGTTGGCATCCTGGAAGATGACTTGAGACTTTTCAGCAGCGTTCAGGTCCTCACCTATCCCGGTTATGAAATTCCTCCCTACACCCCTCTCTCTCCGGATCAAGCAACTATCGCAGCCCGTCTCTCAACCCTCTACCAGTTGCTTGACCCAGGAGCCCGTTTTATCCTGATAGTCTCTGCTGAGGCCCTGATGCGCCGAGTCATGCCCAAAGAGATACTGACGAGATCTGCCGAACTGCTCATGACAGGTGAAGAATACGCCCAGGACGAACTGATCACCAGCCTGATTCATCTGGGATATGAACAGGTGTCCCTGGTGCAGACAGTGGGAAATTTTTCAGTGCGTGGCGGGATCATTGATATTTACCCTCCTCCTTTTACAATGAATGCAAGCCAAGGATGGCAAAATGTCGCCAGCGCCAAGGACGGAGCAGGAGCGAGCGGTAGAATGCTCCAAGATGGCCCCATCCGTCTGGATTTTTTTGGCGATACAGTGGAATCCCTGCGCGTCTTTGATCCTATCACCCAACGATCTCAACAGGAGCTGCAAGAGGCCATTCTACTTCCGGTCAGCGATATCCTCATTCCCCTTCCCGCTGCTGACGCAGGCAATAAAATTCTACTAGAGCTGGCAAAAACCTCGGAAAATCTGCAATGGGACAGTGAACAGACGGCTCAACTGGGCGAACAGATAGAACGAAGACATCATTTTTCCGGGATAGAATTTTTTCTCCCTCTTTTTTACCAAGACTTACAGCGGGAAAGCTCAACAGTCTTTGAGTTTCTTCCCGCTGACACCCGGCTCATTTTCTTGGATCCTGAGGCCGGTCGGAAGTCCACAGGACTTGTCCATGAACGGATTCTGGCAAACTACGCCAGCGCCCAGCAAAATCAGACCCCTGCTTTATTACCTGCACAACTCTTCCTGGATACTGAGCAGCTGGAAGAGGCAATGACAGGCTTCGCTCAACTTTTCTGCTCCGACTTCAACAGCAAAGGAAAAGAAATCCTTGCCTTCACCACAACGAACCATCAACTGCTCAAACAGGATATCGGACTCCAGCGAAAAAAACGAGGCCTGCTGGCACCACTCAATGACCAGATCCAAGTCTGGCAGGAGCAAGGTGACCAGGTAATTCTCTGCTGTCGGTCAAGTCGTCACGCCAGAACCCTGGCAGAACTTCTGGAAAAGCACCAGCATGATATTCAATTTTTACCAGCTCCGCTCACTCCTCTCGAGTCTCCTCCTCCCAACCCCGGTAATTCCATTTTTGTCTGTGAACATCCATTGAATGAAGGCTTCACCCTGGTTGAACACAAAGTGCATCTGCTCTCTGAGAGTGAATTATTTGGCGAGATGCGCTTAGGTGGTAAAAGTAAGAAAAAATCTGCCAGACAGAACACAGGCGATCCCGTACGTTTCGCTGATCTCAAAATTCTGGATGTAGTAGTCCACCGTGACCATGGCCTCGGGATCTACCACGGGCTTGTCACCATGGAGATCCAGGGGATCAAAAACGACTTCATGCTTCTTGAATATAAAGGCGGTGACCGACTCTATCTGCCGGTAGACCGGCTCAACCTGATCAGCCGCTATGAAGGCCTCTCTGATCGTGAACCAAGAATCGATAAACTTGGTACCCAGTCCTGGCAGAGTGCCAAGTCCAAGGTCAAGGAAGAGGTGTGGAAGGTTGCTCAGGAACTCCTGAAAATCTATGCCCGACGTGAAATGCGCCAGGGCAAGCGCTTCTCCCCGCCTGGTGAGCTGTATCACGAGCTGGAAGAATCTTTCCCCTTTGATGAAACCGCGGGCCAGGATAAGGCCATTACCGAAACCATTGACGATCTTACCTCAGATCAGCCCATGGATCGACTGGTCTGCGGCGACGTGGGCTACGGCAAGACCGAAGTGGCTATACGTGCCGCTTTCAAGGTGGTGGAAGATGGTTGCCAAGTGGCCATCCTGGTGCCGACCACGGTCCTTGCCGAACAGCATGCCAAGACCTTTAAGGAACGGATGTCGGGCTTTCCCGTGACCATTGACTGCATCAACCGCTTTCGCAGCAGTGCAGACCAGAAGCGGATCATCAAAGATCTGGCCTTGGGAAAAATTGATATCATTATCGGCACCCATCGCCTGCTCTCCAAGGATGTGGTATATAACAACCTGGGGCTGCTCATCGTTGATGAAGAACATCGTTTCGGGGTCAGCCACAAGGAAAAGATCAAACAGATCAAGGCCGAAGTGGACATCCTCACCTTGACCGCCACCCCCATTCCCAGAACTCTGGAGATGTCACTCCTGGGAATCCGTGACCTGTCGGTCATTTCCAGTCCGCCGGAACACCGGCGACCGGTCAAGACCTTTGTTGCCCGCTACGACAAGCTGGTCATCAAAGAAGCAGTGAGCAAAGAGATGCTCCGCCAGGGTCAGGTCTTTTTCGTCCACAACCGGGTAAAATCGATTCACCGCATGGCCGCAACCGTCCAGGAACTGGTGCCCGAGGCCCGCATCGCTGTGGCCCACGGCCAGATGGTCGGCAAGGATCTTGAGGCAATCATGGTGGACTTTGTGAGCGGCAAGATCGATGTGCTGATCTGCACCACCATCATCGAATCAGGCCTTGACATCCCCTCTGCCAACACCATTATCATCAACCGGGCCGACACCCTGGGCCTGGCTGAGATCTACCAGCTGCGCGGTCGGGTCGGCAGATCGAGCACCCAATCTTATGCCTATCTGCTGGTTCCCTCACTTGACGACCTGAGCCGCGACTCCAAAGATCGTCTGCGCGCCCTTATAGACTGCAATGAGTTGGGCGGCGGTTTCAAGCTGGCCATGAGCGACCTGCAGATCCGAGGCGGCGGCAACCTTCTTGGTGTCTCCCAGAGCGGCCATATCGCCGCCATCGGCTATGAACTCTACCTCGACCTGCTGCAAAAAACCGTGGCCGACCTGAAGGCCAGGGCTATGCACCCAGACACACTGAGCAGTGAGGCTGTTGAAGAGCTTGACCCCGAGATCAACCTCCAGATCTCGGCCTACATCCCTGAGTCCTACATCCCTGATGTAAGCCAGCGCTATATCGCCTACCGCCGGATCTCTTCTCTGGCAACCGCTGATATTGATCAGCACACAGATCTCGAAGACGAATTGCTTGACCGCTATGGAACCTTACCTGCTGAAACCATCAATCTTCTGCAGGTTGTCAGCCTGAAAAAAGAGCTGGCCGGCCTCAAAATAAATAAACTGGAAAAGGGCAAGGACGCCCTGGTCTTCTCCTTTCTCAAGAGCACGCCTATTGATCCGACCCTGCTGCTGCAATACCTTGAAAAAAATCGTCCGCAAAAGAAAAAGGTACCAGCAACACAGGTCACACTTTCGCCCTGGCAACGAGGCAAAACAAAGCCCCAGACTCGCACAATACCAGAACGGCCCGGCCCCACACTCACGCCCGATGGCAGACTCGTGATACCAGTCGAGTTCACATCTCCGGAAAGTTTGTTTACCGCAATTCGGAAAGCCCTTGCCGATCTGAGTCGGCTTGTGCCGACACCAAAGGAGTCCTGATGCCCAACGACACAATCCAGATCCAACCTGATTTTTCATGGGTACAGATCGACACCGTCCTCCTGGATATGGATGGTACCCTCCTCGACAAATACTTCGATGACTTTTTCTGGGAAGAATATGTCCCAAAAATCTTTGCCGCACAGAACCGGATGAGCAGCGAACAGGCCAGGAAGGAGCTGTTGAAGAGATATCAACGGGTTGAGAGTACCCTGCAATGGACTGATCTTGACTACTGGTCAGAGCAACTCCAGCTCGATATCCCGGAACTGAAATGCAAGGTGGATCACCTGATTCAGGTACATCCTTTCGTCATTGATTTTCTGCAATTTATGAGGAAGATCGGTAAACAGGTCCATCTCGTCACCAATGCCCACTCCAAGACCTTGGAAATAAAGCTGCGCAAGACCGCGCTCGGTGGATGGTTTGATCGGATTGTCTGCGCCGAAGAGGTTGGAGAGGCCAAAGAACAACCTGCTTTCTGGGACAAACTGGAAGGAATGCTGAATTATGACCGGAAACGAACCCTGCTGGCCGATGACACCGCCAAAGTCCTGCGCTCGGCAAGAGTATACGAGATGGGCTTTCTCATCTTTGTGGCCAGGCCCAGCTCACGCCTGCCGGTACGTTACTCCGAGGATTTTCCCTCCATTGTCACCTTTGATGAGCTCATTTTTTAGGTGCCGTTAAGGAGTTGAGCAAGTCTTCTTTTGCTCAACTCCTTTTACGGCACCTTATGCCACTACAAAGAAACAGCATCTTTTCCGGCTGTTTCTTTGTAGTGGCGCTTGGCAGAGCCCCACAAGGCCATATCATGAAATAAGTAGGCTTTTTTTCTCAACTTCTTTTACGGCACCTTGTGCCGCTGCCAAGAAACAACCAATTTTTCCCAATTGTTTTTTTGAGTGGCGTGTGGCAATAATAACCGCCAAAAATAATAAGAGAGAAAGATTTTGTCTTCTGGTACACAATGCGGTAATAAAGTAGATATTCATTCTCTTCATCTATGGAGATGCACGATTGATCTCGCGCGACACTGAGAAAAATAAAAAAACATTCGCCTCTTAGAAAAAATTTCCAGCAAAAATTCAGGACATCAGAGGGAGACAACAGTATTCCACCTCCTTCCCAACTTCCCGGAGAACACCCATGACACCTCAACCAACCAAATTTCTATCCGGATTGTTCTTTTTTCTCCTGCTTTTATCTCTTACGGGCTGCTTCTCCAACACAACATCCTACACGGGGATCCATTTTCCACCGACACAGAGTGTTGAAGTCAGTTTTCAGGAAAATGCGGTACCAAAATCCTGTCAAGGATTTGCCCACCTCATTGCATCTACCGCTGCACCAATATCGGGCAGGGAAATTCAGGCAGCTATCATCAAAGAGGCTCGGGAAAAAGGAGCGAACCACGTCCTGATTGGCATGGCACGCGAAAAAGTCGGTAACAAAGAGGACGTATTCCACTTTGACTATTTTGGCCCCGAATATCCCTACCCTTACCCCCAAGGATGGATGGGCTGGAAGTTTGGTATTCAGCAATTGGAAAAAGCCGGTCCCCTGATCGGTTTCGGCCTCAATAACTGGGATGACCAGGAGAGCCATTATGATTTCAGCCTCATGATCCAGGTGGCGTTTCTGCGATGTCAGTAACGATCTTAAAAAGAAATACGCAAACAGACGACGATTCTCCTATTTCTCCCCAGCATGAGATGAAGTCAAACATGATTGTAACAAATAGTGACTTCGAGCTGCCACAATTTACAGGTATTGAAAAACTCATTCTTAGTAAGCAACAGCAACTCTTAAGATTCCTTGGATGTGATTTTTTCACCCTTCAAGATATCAACGAAATGTGTGAGACATTATATCACAAAATAAATCAAGATTACACTCCAGAAGCAGTTGTTGGCATATCCACAGGTGGATACTATCCAGCCTACCAAATAGCACAACTTTTTGGTGTCCCCAATTTCGAAATTCATATATCAAGAGACAAAGATTATTGGAATCATCTTGAGTTGAATGATCTCATTGGATTCCGAAAACTCTTCCCAGAAAGATGTTTATCATTAAAAGAACCTTTCATCGGAGACATTGAAGGAAGAAAAATATTGGTTATAGACGACGACTACAGAACTCAGGCTTCATTAGATATGGCCATTACCCACATGGCAAAAGCCGGTGCAGCTGAGATTAAAGAAGCGGTACTTGTCGAACCTGACGCAGGAATTAATCAAAAAATATACTCAGCCAAGCAACAAGTCCCAATAAACAGATTCATTAAAGGTAAATTTCGTTTCCCATGGAATCAACATTCCCTTCACTATCACTCATACCTTGAATGGACCAAGGCCCAAAAATAACAACTCACAACGACCACAACACCCATTAATTGCCTATACTTCTGAATATTTCTCAGCTATTCCCGATATGGGAAGATCATATCTTCAAAAACTGTATAGTAAACCTCTGTTTCTGTATGAAGTGACCTGTGCAAGCCTTTTCACGGCCACTCATGTTGCTGGTGGAGCAAAAAAGAGAAAAAACCTTGTATTC
>VMSP01000096.1 GCA_013792135.1 Desulfocapsa sp.
GCAGTTGTTAATGGCAAGCTAAAAGTGTACCAGTTTCGGCAATTGAAAAGTGTACCACCTGATTGTTTATTGAGTCTGTGATGTGACTTGATCCATCTGTTGTTTTTGTTCCTGTTCTTTGAAAATCTGCTTTGAAATTGAGTGTCCTCTGAGTCGGTAACTGTGGCCCTTGATATTGACCACTTTGCAGTGATGGAGTAGCCGATCCAGTATGGCGGTGGCAATGACCGGATCGCCAAACAATTCCTGCCAGTCACCGAAGCTCTTGTTGGAAGTGATAATAGTGGAGCTCCGTTCATACCGGTAAGAGACAAACTGGAAAAAGAGATGCGCCTCCTGGGGTGTTACCGGCAAGTATCCAACCTCATCAACTACCACCAGGCTTGAGCTCAGGTAAGCCTTTTGCCTGCTCGATCCCTCTTTCAGTTTTTTAATCAAGGCGTCCATGGTGGTGAAATAGACCCTGAGGCCATGATGACATGCCTTAATAGCCAGCGCGATGGCCAAGTGAGTTTTCCCAACACCCGGCGGACCAAGAAAGACAGCATTCTCCTTATTGGAGATAAAAGAGAGATCAAAAATCTCCATGACTGCCCCTTGATCCAGCTGCGGATGGAAAGAAAAATCATATTCTTCAATGGTTTTTGCCCCGGGAAGACCGGCAGTCCTCATGGCCGTCTGGATGCGATGCTTATCTTTGGCAGCCACTTCTTCTTCAAGAAGATGATCCAGAAAAGAAAAATATGAGACCTTGTTTTCTTTGGCCTGCTGGACAACGGTATCCAACACCTCTGCCGTGCGATTGAGTTTTAAGCGGGAAAGATTGTCATGGAGTCGTTCGGAGATCAGTTGTTCCATTGAACACCTCCTTGCGCATACTGGTCATATTCAGCAAGAGATCGCTGATCCACCTGGGGAAAAAGACTATTCGTGGTTAACCCCCGCGTTGCCTTACCCTTGCTGTTGCCGTACTTGCGCTTCAATTGCTGCTGATCACGCTTGAGTTGCTCGTAAAACAGCCTGTTGCCGACCAGCTCATGTTTGCCCTGGGCCTCCTGATAACTGACCAGCAGGATATTGTCATCATAGATGCTGATCCGATGGTGCTTGATCTTGAGCAGAACCTTTTTACCAACCATTTGATAGGGAACCAGGTAACGATTGCCGTCATAGGAAAGCTGACAGTCCTTGTACACCTTGCGGTAGATCTTAATCGAGGTGTCATAGTCATTGCGTGGCAAAGGACTGAGAAAGGGGATTTCCTCCTGCCAGCGATCAAGAACAGGTTGCCGGTGCGTCCCATGGATACGGGTATTGGCAGTTTCGTTTAACCAGATCATTACATCATGATTAAGTTTTTCCATGGTGGTGTAGACATAGCCGCGCCAGAAGCGCTGACGGATATAGTCCATGGGCCGTTCTGCTTTTCCTTTCACCCAGGGACTGTATGGCGGACAGGCTTTAGGCTCAAAACTGTAATGATGGGCAAAGTGCAGGAACTCGTTATTAAAAATTACTGTACCTTTGTTTCTGCCGATCACCACCTGTTTCATGTTGTCATACAGAATTTCGCCCGGGACGCCCTGCAGGTAATGAAAAGCATGGACATGGCAGTCCATGAATATTTCCAGAGTGCAGCGATCGACGAACTCAACATACATGGACCGGCTGTAGCCAAGGATCATCAGGAACATGTATTTCGTTTCGGTTGAGCCGTCAGAATTCTCAACCTGGAAATCACCCCAGTCGACCTGGGCTTGTAAACCGGGCTCTGTCTCGAAGCGGGCATAGGCAAGACGAATACGGCGCTCCTTAACTAAGCGGACATAATCCCTCAGCGTTTCATAGGAACCGGGATAGCCCATCTTCTTTACCCGGTCAAAGAGCCAGGTAGCTTGATAGTCATCGGTAGCGAGGTAATCGTCTATCGCCTGCCGATACGGATCAAGAATGGACTCTTGGCGTTTAACTTTTTGGTATTGAGGGAACGCGTTGCCCTCAATATGTTTTTTAACCGTTCTGCGGTGAATGCCGAGCTTCTTGGCAATGGCGCGCATACTGAACCCTTGTCGATGTAATGAAATAATGTCCATGAAAGCCTCCGTTGTGATCATGATGCCACCTCCTTTTAAGAAGGTAAACATCGATAGAGGTGGTACACTTTTCATTACCATTTTTGGTACACTTTTATATTACCAGTGACA
>VMSP01000136.1 GCA_013792135.1 Desulfocapsa sp.
GCCAAAGCATTCCAGTTCAAGCCGCATCCACGAAAATTGATCTGCCAAATATCGTGAGAAGCCGGATTTTATGACACCCGTTCTCTGGACACACAAATTCCTGAGCAGAACCAGCAGGTTCATCACCAGGAAGATGGCTTTTTATCCATGTCTCAGAGGTCTTTGCTGTCTTGGCACGGATGTAATTGAGTCGGTAGCCGTTTTTACCCTGGCCAAATTTCCCTTCGATGGGAATACGTTCACAAGCATCTTGCTTGCGCTGTGCTTTTGCCAGCTTGATCTGCTCAGCATTCAGTTGCGTTTGCTTCACTGGGCGGCCCAACGCTTTACCGCCGTACCTGATGCCATAGGCTTTCAGGTACTTCCTGTTCTCTCTGGTACCGTAAACCTCCATCGGCGAGAACCGTCTCAGGATAAGAGGGCGTTGCCCCCATTCTCTGCATTGCAGGAAAAGTGATTGCGTGAGCTGTCTTACTGTATGTGGCCAGAAAAAAAATCGGGAGTTCGCTATTTTACCTCTTTTTTCTCCACAACTGTCTGGAAATCTATATTTTTTAACACTAAGGGGGCTTTCGGTGTAGAGCCAGTTGCATTATTGCTGATTGCAGGCAAGAACATGGGCCAAGGGAAGCGCGTTGTTCCTGTCAGCTTTGTCAGTATCAGGTTCCCGGTTGCATCATAACTATAGTTTATTTCATTAGCTTTTTCATAAGATGCCTTGGTTAACCGGCCTGCTTTATCGTAACTGTAGTTGACCGTGTAGGCCGCATTAGTGGTGGTTGCACCCAGGCAGAAAAGCGTGGAGACAGCAACCGCAACGAAGACCATCTTCCCTTTGCCGACGAGACCATCTATTGCTCTAAAATAATATTTCATGGTTCTAGTCCAGGGTAAATTCGGGAAAGGAAATGTCCGGTGTACTCGTTTTCATATTGCCGTAATCCGTATCGTTGATGGGGGCATCAAGCCACCATGACGTCCCACTGTCTAAAGTGTTTCTTCCAAGCCGGGTCGGGTCGACAAGATCAGCTCCTGCGTCCCAGATATTATAGTCCGGATCATTATAATCTTTTTCATTGTCACGGACTGACAGTATACGTTGCGCCCCATTTATGATAGCCACTCCACAGAGAGCAACCCCTCCAACCCCTAACCATGCCGGCGCGGTGAGCACTGCCCCTGTATTCACGGCAACCAACATTATGCCTAAGGTAACGTTGCTGTAGGCTGTGGATTGGCCAAGCCAGTTCAGGCCCTCGGGATCAACCAGGTTTACCGGATTGTTCCCGACATAGGCATACAGATTATGACTGCCGGTGAACCCGGAGGGATCTTTTTGCAGAAATCGTTTTGAATAGGCGTCATAATGACGGTTGGTCATATAGTAGATGCCTTCCCCGTCATCCTCAACTCCGAGAGCACCGATCCAGGTGAAGGGATTTTCGATGCTTCCCTGTCGGCCCAGATTTAAACCAAAAGGCGAAAAGATATATGTAGACACCACATCACCGGTCGAGTTTGTCAGAGCCACGGTACTGCCTCGCTGATCATAGTGATAGAAATATGATTCCCCACCGCGCAGCATGACCAAGGGCCGGGGGCCGCTGTATATGTACAGTGCGGTAATAGTATTGGAGGAATCGGTTTCAAACAGCAATCTGTTGTGTTGATCCTGATAACGGTTGATTACCGTCGAATTCCGATCAATTCTTACCCTTTGCCCCAGCAGATTATACGAATAGGTGCTGTTGATCGAGGAAAGAGAGAGGTTGTTGAGTCGGTTCTCGGCACCATAAGAAGCAGTCAGGCCTCTGGAATCATTCATGGCCGTAAGGTTGCCGTCCAGATCGTAACTGACCGGATTGCCGTTAAAGGTTGCAAGCTGATTGGCGGCATTAAAGGTGCTGGTGATGTCGTAATCGGGGATAACGGGTGACAGGGGCAGGTCGACTGCTTCCTGGGTGACATTGCCGGCAGCATCTCTGACATAGGACATGGCGGCAAAAGGGACGCTGTCTTTTGCATGGCTGATGTTGAGTACTCTGCCATTTTTATCGTAGCTATAGCTGCTGGCGGTGCCGTTGGAACGGCTGATGGATGTTACCTTGCCACCAGGATCATAGTTTAAGGATAATGATCCTCCGGACCAGGAAATGGCCGATATACGCTGCCGGTCGTCATAGGTATACGAGACAGCAACACCTCCCGGGTAATGAATGGTTTGCGGCAGGCCATCCGGTAAGAGCGAAAATGAAACATAACGGCTATCCGGATAGGTTATGCCGGTTATTCGATTGGCGGCATCATGGCTGAAACTTGTGGTCCCGGCCCAATCAGCAAAACTTGCCATGTTTCCGGCGGAATCGTAACTGAAGGTTCCGGCCAGGACGCCGTCATGTTTTATCTGGGACAACTGACCGTCATCAGTATAGTTTTGTTCCGTTTTACTGCGAGAGGATGATCTGGAAACAATTCTCCCGGCCTTATCATAGGTATACATTGTGCCATTATCAAGCGGATCCAAGGCCAAGAAAAGGAACCGGTTACCATCATAAATAAAGGTGGAGGTATTATTGCGTTCGTCGGTGAAACTGGTCAGCATGCCGCGCTCATCATACCCGAAGGACTGTTTGTGCATCAGGGGATCAAAACCAGCGATCTGTCTGCCGTTACCATCATAACTGTAAAGGCTGGTGTTGCCGAGAGGATCACGGTGCGAAGTCAGGTTGCCGTACCCGTCATACCCATAGGCGGTGTAATTCCCCAATCCGTCAAAAACTTTCGTGCTTGCCAGCAACTTGTTGTGTTGCTGATTAAACACCGTTCCGGATTCATTGGTGCGGGAAATCAGGGCTAAGGCGTCATAGGTATAGTTAACCAACCTGCTGTCATCATAGGTGACTCGTGTTGTCCGATCATTATTGTCATACAGGTAAGAAGTAGTGCGGTTCTGCGGATCGGTTATTGAAAGCAGGTGAAGACCATGCGCATCATAGGAGAAAGAGGTGACGTTCGAGATGGCATCTGTTCTGGTCTTCACGTTGCCATACCCATCATAGGTAAACGCAGTGGTGCTGCCTCCGGAGTCGGTGGTGGTCAGAAGCTGTCCTTGAGTATCATAGGAGAGAATAGTTGCTCGGCCCAGGGGTGAGGTACGTCGTATAAGATTATGCTTTGTATCGTACAGATAGGTCCAGGTCTTGTTGTAGGCGTCCGTACTGGTCAGTAGGTTGTCGTTGGCATCGTAGGTATAGGTAGTGATATGTCCATGGGGCCGCTCAAGCCTTGTCAGGTTGCCTCTGGTATCATACTCCATATAGGTATGATATCCCCAGGGGTCGATGATTTCTGTGGGGCCGCTTGGCCCTTGAATCGTTGTAGTGCTACTATCAAAGGGATCCGTCACGGTTGTAGTTGTTTTCGGGTCTTCTTTAGAGGTCTCGTAGGTAAAAGTATTTCCCGCGGCATCGCTGACGGTGGTGATTGGCAGGTTGTCGTCCTTGGTATAGGTAATAATATGGCTCTCGGCATCAGTAATTGATGCAATCTTTTTGTCGTTGCCGGTGCCGGTGTAGGCGAAGAGAGTGGTTGCCCCGGCCACGGAGAGCGAGGTGACGAAATTATCGTTATCGTAGGTGTAGGTGGTTACAGTACCGAGTAAATCGATGCTCTGAGTGAGGTTGCCCCTGACATCATAAGTATAACTTGCTGTCCGTCCGTCCGGGGTGGTCATCAATATGCATCGGGGCGCGCCGCCGAAGGATGCATAGGAGAAGGAGGTGGCTCGTCCCGATGCATCGGTGACAGTTTTGATAGTTGCGTCCGCATTCCGTTCAATTGTCACTTTGTTGCCGTTGGCATCGGTTATCCCGGTCAGATGCATCCTATCCGAATAATCGCCAAGAGGAGGAAGTATATGGTCGAACCTGTAGCGGGTATGGCTGCCTTTTGGCTCATAGTTCCAATATCCCTCCAATTCCTGGGTCAGACGGTCAAAATGGCCTCCCTCGGGATTGAAGATGATAGGGAAGACGGGTGGTGTCCCGATCGGTGCGGAAAATGTGAAAGGTACTCCCTGACCTGAACCGCGACTGATCAGGGCGACATTTTTGTCCGAAGGAGTGCCCGAAGAATTGTCCAGATAGATGGTGTTAGTAAGGCTTTCATCATAGGAAAAAGACCAGCCGTTGCCAAAGATCCCCGGCACTGATGGATCCGCATTGTAGGTATGAGAAAAAGACATGGCCGGTCCAAGCCCGTTATAGGCAAAGACGGTATCTTCAACGACGAGATTCAGGGTTGCTGTGTTTACCCAGTACCTGGGTAAGCCGATGTCGGCTCAGAGGGCCGGGCCGCCTGCTTTTTTTCCCGGTCTTATTTTTCCTCCGCAGAATTTGAGATACGGATTTTCTCCCGGCTCCCCTTTCAACCATGGAATATTCGGGATAGAGCCGGGGTCAAAGCCCCAGAACCAGAAATGAATATTGAAGGCCATATTCCTTTCATCGGAGTAGTAACGAATGACAATTTCATAGGCAGTATTCACGTCTTCCGGCCACATGGGGATAAAGATACTCTCGAATGCATGATTAAGAGTGCTGGGATAGGTGGTAACATAGCTTGAGATGGGACTTTGAAAATCGTATTCGTCATGGCTCGGGTAGGGTTTGACTGTCGTCGACATGCGATGATTTGTACCGGCAGCAGGGGTATAGGCGGCTGTTACCCTATAAATGTCACCATAGTAGGGAGCGTCTGCAGTGTAGGAACACTGCATTTCAGTCCATCCATCCACTGTTTGTTTCGAACAACCGGTAGGTGTAGCAGTGGGATTAAAAGTGTAATTACCTCCTCCCGCCAGGTGTCCGATTACCTCAAAGTCCCACTCGACACTTTCTCCTTCATACGTGGTGACAACAGCCCACAGCGGTTTGGTAAACAGGAGCAGGAAAAAGAGAAAGAAAAGAACAGTCGGTCCGACAGAGACCTTTCTGGTAGATGAAATGTTCATAAATTCATGTTGGTGAGGGATGGTAAGAATTTGCCTGTTTGAAGCGTGCTAAAAAACCAAGTACACACCCCGAGAATCAAATATCTTTTAATTTTTATCTCTTTCTGCGAGTAAATTCAGGTTTAATAAAATAGTTTTAATCATTGCATCACAATTTGAGTATTGAAGCAATAAATATCTACTTCCTAAGTAGAAACATCCTGTTGGCATTAATTATGGTAAATATATCAAGATAGATCCAGTGGCAATCTTCACCATTTAAGTAAAACTGCAAGAAGAGCTTCTTCCTGAGTATATCAAACAAACAAGGTGTCAGGTTAACTCGGATCTTTATTAAAAATTATGTCAGATTAAGTTTAAATAGCTACACAGGTGGAGATTATAAAAAACTATCCTGTAACGTGACCGGTGATTGTCCGTAATATTGAATGGTTAACTGGTTTAGTGACCAAGAAATGAACGACAAAGTAAACAGGTCAATCCATAAGCACGGCATGTTTCACGGATTTAGTGAACAGGTATATGATCACGAGTCCTACACCGTTTGACTACTAGGGAAAACTAGGAGAGACCGCAACATTACTACAAGGGTAAGTATGGCAAGGTTATAGCAAGTTTATAGCAAAAGCTTGATTACCTGTAAAAACTTATTTGTTTATAGCAAGTAACAGGATGACCCTCATATAACGTCAAGGGTAAGGGGATGGTTTTGCGGAATACTTTAAAAAGGAATGCAGACCGCTTCTTTCTTCGAGGAATGCGCTTTTTTATTTCTATGGTTGGAGTTTTCGACGTGAAAAAAAAGGTCTATTCTTCGATGACTGACCCTATATTGACCCTATGGAGCTAAAAAACAAAAAAACACCCAACTCGTAAAGAGCTAAGTGCTTGTATTTATTGGTGCGCCCGGCGCGATTCGAACGCGCGGCCTACGGATTAGAAGTTTGTGAATTGGCCTATTTTGTCCTCTTTTCTGTTCTGCTAAATTCTACAATCTATTGACATTCAGTCACTTACCCCCTACACTGTTCTATACAGTTTCTTCGTGTTTCCCCTGAAGTGTTACCCATGTGTTACCCAGCAAGCGGCCTGTAAACCGCTTAGGGATTGATGATTTTTAAAAAATTCCTTCCAAGTGTTACCCATAGACGATCTTTTTGCCAATATCTTGAGGTGAGACCATGCCAGTAATTCATATTACCAAGACAACAGTTGAAAAATTGCCCCTTCTTGAGAGTGGCCGGGTTGATTATTCTGATGACGTATTGAAAGGCTTTGGTGTTCGAATTTCGACAACCTGCAAAACCTATTTCACCATTCGGCGCGTCAATGGCAAGCAGGTAAGAACAAAGATTGATACCACTGACAAGATCACGGCAGAGATGGCACGAAAGAGGGCAGAAGGCACACTGGCCGACATGGGGCGGGGCGTTGATCCAAACGAAGGGAAGCGGCAGGCCCGGAAGGAAAAAAAGGAAGAAGACCGGCAGAAGATAACCCTGCAGGCGGCACTTGACGAATATTTGCAAAAGGGGAAGCTGAAACCCCGAACCATTGAAACTTATAGGAACCTTTGCCGGTTATACCTGGCTGACTGGTTAGAGCGACCGGCGGCAGAGATCACGCGCGACATGGTAAAGACCCGTCACCTGGCGATAGCAAGTGGTAAGCGGGAACGGCAAAGGCTGACAAAGAAAGTCACTCCTACAGGGGATAAGGAGATTGCCCCACCATTACGAAGAGAGGCGGCGGCTGACAACTGTATGCGAACCTTGAGGGCTGTTCTGAATTATGCCTTTGAAGATGAAGAGGGCGGCACTCCATATATGAACCCGGTCAACATCCTTTCAAGCCGGAAAAGAAAGGCATGGTATCAGGTTGAGCGGCGGCGTACCCTTATCAAAAATAGTGAATTGCCTGCATGGTTTAGAGCAGTTTCCGGGCTGGACAATACCATTATGCGTGACTATCTGCTTTTCTTGCTCTTCACCGGACTGAGGAGGCAGGAGGCGGCTACGCTTCAATGGAAACAGGTTGATTTTCAGGAAGGCTGTTTCACCATTGTTGAAACCAAGAACAGCGACCCGCACACCTTGCCATTGAGTGGCTATCTGCAAGCACTCTTGACCGACCGCAAGGAAGGATTGAAGACAGAACTGACCGAAGCAAAAGCGGCCCTTGCTGATGCTGGTAAGCTACCATTGAAGCAACAACAGGCGGCTTTTAACCGTGTTGCCCTGGCAGAGTCCCGGCTTGCTTCACAGTATGTTTTTCCCGGTGAAGGGAAGACCGGCTATATCGTGGAACCAAGGCGCGCCATTGGCGAAGTGACAGCGATCACCGGAATAAAGTTTTCTTGTCACGATCTACGGCGAACCTTTGCCACCCTTGCCGAAAGTCTGGACTTATCCAGCTACACCGTGAAGGCACTCTTGAACCATAAACAACAACTTGGCGATGTTACGGGCGGGTATATCATCCTGAATGTTGACCGCCTGCGTGAACCCATGCAGAAAATTACCGATGCCATACAGGAACGAATCAAAAAACAACATGGGCAGATTGTTCAGATGCAGGCGAAAGGCTGAGAACATTTTCAAGCTGGATAGGTTGATCCCCGAAAAGCCGTTACCTTGACGGCCTGCCAGTTTGATTTTTATCAATCAAGGATAATCTGAAGGAGATTATGGGATGATGGATCATGATTTTTATAGTCTTGATGAGGCCACAAAACTGCTCGAATGTGAAAGAATAGACTTGTTAAAGCTTGGCGTGACAGGAAAAATTAATTTATTGTTCTGGTATGAGGGAAAGACGAAATACGAGAGAAGAGAAACTCCAGAAGTCGTTTCTTGTAGGGAGTTTGACGTTAAGGGGCTCTTGTCACTCCGAAAAGAAGACATTATGCCATTGTGCCTTCATCCAAAGGCTTTTAATCCTTCCAGCATATACGTAGATCATTTCAATGGATTGTATGGAGATCCTGACAACATCCCTGTCACTATCAATCAAAAGGTTTCTGTATTTGCCAGCCAGCTTTTTTTGTCCCATGAAACCCTTACCGCCCTTAAAAAAGAAACCAAACCTACCCCCAACGATGAAATAGCGGATATTCTTAATGTCAATCATCCATGGCATTCTGAATTGTTGTCCTTGGCGGTCAAGGGATGGATAGAACTTTATTCTACAAGAGAAGGAAACAGCTCCGACAATACACATAAGCCACCTGGCGGCCACATTGCTATGATTGAAAAATGGCTGTCAGATCAAAAGTCGTCACTGCTTACTAAAACTTCCATCGAATATTTAGGGAAAGTCATAAATCCGAGCAAAAGCGGCGGCCCGAATAAGACGCAAGAGTAAAAAACAAAATTCTTTTAAAATAACAGGGAGTCCCATTATTCCGCTCCACTGTTGACGTACAGAGAACAGGCCCCCTGTTTTTTGCCGTAACAGGTAGAACCGTTCAATCTGTTTTCACTCCATAGAACCCCCTATCCTTAGATCATAAACGATCACGAAGGAACGGGGGTTTCCTGTTTCTATCCAATTCAATAGGAGAAAAACCATGGGCGAAAATTTGAAGACAGAAGAGGCGGCAGCATTTTTACAGGTAAAGCCTGCAACATTGGAGCAATGGAGGTGGAGCGGTAAAGGCCCGCTCTTCGTTAAGCTTGGCAGGGCTGTAATTTACAGAAAATCCGACCTTGACGATTTTGTATCGGCGCGTGTTTTCGGCAGCACCACAGAAGCGCAAGCGGGGGCATAAGCCATGGAAAAGGAAAAAGCGGCCACCCCCACCCCTGAGAGAAACCGCCTTGAGAATCAAGGTCATAATACCACACAACCCGCACCATTTCAACACACAGAGTCAGACAGGCCCCGCCTTGTTTGCGCTCCTGAAGATTTGCCTCTACCTGCACACCTTGACCATTTAACGCTGTTAGAAACGATCCTGCGACGTTCTGAGGGCATACTTGAGGGCATGTCTTATGATGTGAGCAACGATGAGCATATTCAAAATGCAGCGGATCAGGCACGGGCAAACATGTCATTGATGATGCGGATCGTGTCTGATATGTCCCGTCTGAAGCTGGAAAGGGGGGCTGCAGGATGACCACAGCCACACAGCAAAGAGCGGCAATACTTGACCACCTGAGCCGATACGGAACACTTACCACCCTGGAGGCTCGGTCAGGCCTTGATATAATGCACCCGGCGGCCCGTGTGATGGAATTACGCCAACAGGGAAAGCAGATTGATACTGTATGGACGGTAGAAGCTGCGCACCAGGGCGGCAAGTTGCACCGGATAGCCCGTTATGTCATGGCAGGAGGGAAATAAATGCGCGGCATTTTCCTTGAGGCCGAATTGCTGAACTCTGTAGCGTTCAGGAGCTTGTCACGGTGGGGCCTGCGTGTCTATATGGGATTCTTGAGCCGTCGCGTAATTGTCAAAAAAAAAGACAAAGGCCGTGGCGATGCTCACGTAATCGCCAACAACGGGCAGATTGTCTACTGCTACAGCACGGCTGAAAATGATGGCATTCCCCGGCGTGAGTTCAGGAACGCGATTGACGAGCTAATAGCCCTGGGGTTTATCGACATTAACCACCAAGGCGCGGGCGGGCGAAGTCGTGATATGACGACGTACAGCATTGTCGAGCGATGGAAGAAATGGAACACCCCTGACTATCAGCCGACACCTACCCCGCGAATCAGGAACACGAAAGAGGGGCAAGGCTGGCAGGTCTACAACACCCGGCAACAAAAAAAGTCGGTGACAAATATGTCACCTGAAAACCCCCTTTCGAGTGACAAAATTGACACTCCAAAACAGAAAAACAGGATTATTGGAGTGACAAAAATGACACCTGAAAAAATGCACGAAAAAGCGATAAGCGCATGAAAGGTTTAGCAAAACAGCGATTTCACCCGTTTATAGTTTCGAGTGACAAATATGTCACTATCTTAAAGAATCACCAGGTTAAACAAAGCGAACGCGATTGAATCAAAAAAGGGTGAAAATGGCGGGCGCGTTTTTTCAGGTAAAAAAAAGAGTTCATCACAAATGAAAATTGAGGTCACAATCATGGAAAATTCCGC
>VMSP01000174.1 GCA_013792135.1 Desulfocapsa sp.
GCGGAATTTTCCATGATTGTGACCTCAATTTTCATTTGTGATGAACTCTTTTTTTTACCTGAAAAAACGCGCCCGCCATTTTCACCCTTTTTTGATTCAATCGCGTTCGCTTTGTTTAACCTGGTGATTCTTTAAGATAGTATCGATTTCGATACTCCAAACCATAAACAGTCAAAATCGGTGTTTCGTCAAACCTTTCATGCGTTTATCGCTTTTTGGTTCTTTTTTCCGGGTATCGTTTTCAATACTCCAATAACCTTGGATTTCTGTTTTCGAGTATCAATTTCAATACTCGAAGGGGGGTTTTGGAGTATCGATTTCGATACCGACTTTTTTTGTGTGTGGTAGGCAGACCAGCCTTGCCCCTCTTTCGTGTTCCTGATTCGCGGGTGAGGTGTCTCCTGATAGTCCGGAGTGTTCCATTTTCGCCATCGTTCGACGATAGAATAAGTGCTCTTATCACGTGACCGACCACCTGCGCCTTGGTGAGAAAGATCGATAAATCCTTTGCTGATCAACTCATCAACGGCATCACGAAAATTCTGCCGGGGAATGCCGTCACTTAGTGCTGTGCTGTAGCAGAATTCAATTTTTCCGTTGTTCGTGATTACGTGCGAATCTCCCCGGCTTTTGTCTCTTTTTTTGACAATGACACGACGGCTCAGGAATCCCAGGTAAACGCGCATGCCCCACCGGGACAGGCTCTTAAATGCGGGAGAGGCCAGCAGGTCACTTTCAAGGTAAATGCCGCGCATGGGTCACGCTCCACCGGCCAAGATATACCGCCCGACTTTGTGCGGTCGTCCATTTTCTGAAAGATCGACGCACCAGACAAGGTCAATCTCAATCCCTGCCCGCCGAATTTCAGCGACCCTACCAGCTGGATGAAGGACATCCAAATTACGCCTGGCTTCGAGCGTAGTCATGCTGCCATGCGCTCGTAGATAGGAAAGGATCGCTTCCCGTTGATGTTCCAGCGAATTTGTGGTAAAATTCTTTTGATTTTCAAGGCGGTTTCTCTCAAGGGTGGGGGTGGCCGCTTTTTTATTTTCCATGACTTACACCAACTTTCCGGGAAGCTCGGAAGCTCGGCCTTGGTTAAGAAAGGCCAAGGCATCTTCCAGGCGATACCGGACAAGCCGTGACCCGCAGCGGTACCAGACCGGGCCGCGCCCTTTTTGTCGCCAAGATTGTGTGGTTTTCACCGAAACGCCCAGCAGGGCACCCAGTTGTTTCTCATCAAGGATTTTTGGAAGTTCAGACATGATTTTACCCTTTTAATAGTGGCCATCGGTGATCGATCGCCTTCAAGGGTAAATATAGGGGGCGGGAATCCCGGCTAATCGAAAACCGGGATTTTAAGAAAGTGTGTTTTTTTATTTTTTTTGCAAAAAATCTCTCTTTATACGGCTATACCGATTTCCAAAAGCTTTGAAGGTGGTTTCATGCTCCTTGTTTCCGCTTCTCCAGAAAATAACGTCTTCGTCCTTTTCCTGAATTTTTCCGCCTGTGGGGATCTCCTGAAAAAGTTCTCTCGCTGTGGGTAATTTACCATTCAGCTCTCGGAAACTTTCGGCGGTGCGCCGCATCTCTTTTCCTAAAGCATCAAGCCTCGGCTCTTTTGGGCCAACAGTGAAGGCGTGCCCTTTTTTTGCAAGCTTCTGATATTTCCACGCATGGGCGGAAAGCTCGATCTCTCGCATCGTCCCTCTGATCAATCCATTAAATTTCTCAAACAGCCGTTCGGGTTCAATCCATTTTTTTTCAGCGATAGCAATTTCCTTTTCGTTGTGACCGTTGGCTTTCAGGCGTTGCAGCTCCTGGAGAAGTCGCGCTATATGAAGCTTCGGACAATCTCCAGCAAGGGAACGCAACTTCACGGCAACGCTCTCAGTTTCAGAGAAAAGCCTTTGCCCCACCTGCATCTTTTCCACCAAAGGCCGGAGATGTTCAAGCTTTTCTGACAGGAGGAAAGAGCGTTCTGCATCGAAAAAAGCATCATGTATATCATCGTCGTGTGGGCATTCCGGGTATAAAATCTCATCCATTAACGGCATCCTCTATAATCGCGTTCATGACGTTTGACGCCTCC
Source organism: Desulfocapsa sp. (assembly GCA_013792135.1). Classification (GTDB taxonomy): domain Bacteria; phylum Desulfobacterota; class Desulfobulbia; order Desulfobulbales; family Desulfocapsaceae; genus UBA2270. Next base: position 2,093 of record VMSP01000174.1, read on the forward strand.
CGCATGGCCTCATCTCTTAAATGGGCGTATCGCTGCGTCATGCTCGGAGATTGATGATTTAGGAGCCGTTGGATCGTGTGCAAGTCTACCTTTCCACTGCTTGCCAGGGTAGAGGCAAAAAAATGACGCAGTCCATGACAGGGCCGAAAGTCTGCCGGTAGACCGGCCGCCTTCTTGATCGCTGAAATGGGCTTTTTCAGATCAAAGGAACGGGCACCATTCCGGCCAGGGAACACATAGACGCTTTCTGTGCGGGGTAGACCATGCAGGACACGGGTCGCGCTGTCGTTCAATGGTATCGATGCATCCTTTCCGCCCTTTGGTGAGACGATCCGAAGAAAGCCTTTATCAAAGTCAATGTCGCCCCATTTCAGGGCCAGGAGTTCACCGCGCCGCATTCCGGTAAGCATCGCCAGCCGAAGAACACCAGCAGCCTTCCAGTCAGGACTTTGATCTATGGCGGTAATCAACCTTGAAAGCTCGTCAGGGCTCAGGTCTTCGGTCTTCTCGTTGTTGAGTTTTGGCATTGCAAAGTGAAGCCTTCCAGGGTCAACACGGGGGCACCTGTTATGAATCACAGAGAAATTGATAATCCGTCGTAACAGTCCCAGGACGTGTTTTGTCGTTGCGGGGGATAGGCTATCCCGTTTGAGTTTCGCTTTCAGCCGGTCAAGATCAAGGGTTATGATCTCATCGGGCGTTTTATCTCCGAAGACCGGGGCCAGGTGTTTTTCCCATCGTGAACGGTCATCTTTGTAGGAAGTGTTCCCTTGCATTTCTTCGGCAAAATGTACCCATAGCTTTTGAAATGTCGGCTTGCCTTCTTCGGCCAGCTTGTCGGCCTCGTCTTTGTCTCGCTGAACTTGTGGCGTGAGACGTGCGCCGGTCATATATTCTGCCCGTATTTTTGACGCCTTGGCCGCCGTCATGCCATGTTGAACCTGCCCGCCAATTTTCGCCTCAATTACCTTCCCGTCCTGCTTGTAAATGGCGTAAAAAACCTTCTCCGCCTGCCCTGCATATTCTCCATTGGGGATTCGATAAATAACGCCAGGGTACTTGGTTTTGTGTCTTTGGCGGGTACTCATGATGGTCTCCTTTGGGGGGGAAGATTTCCGTTCCAACCTTGGTTCCAACCTTGGATATGGTATTTTATGGGAAAGGATAGGAAGTAATATGTAAGTCGTTTGCCGTTTAACTGCTTAAATTCAAGGCTAAATATATACTAATGGGAAAAGATAGAAAAAGAAAGGAAAATCAACTTCTCGGACTCCGAAGCCGAAGGTCGCGGGTCCGAATCCCGCCTCGCCCACCATTTCAAAACGTCAGGCAGTCTAAAGAAGAATAATAACCCGTGTCCTGAAAAGGATAGCGGGTTTTTTTTATTGTCCAGCGCAATCCGGTGAAATCTATTCTGCATATCTCGTTAATCCAAAGGGGGGAGATTGGCACCGCAGAAACGACAGATCTTGCTTTTCGTTGGGATCTTTTTGTTGCAGGAAGGGCATCGTCGAATCTTGGGTAAAAGATTAAACATCGCGATCAGCATGACCAAGGCGCCGGTCAATACCGGGACCGGCGCTGAAGCTAATTCTTTATCGTAATTGAGTAATCCTACAGTCAGGGAAATAAGTCCCACGAGAAAGGCAATAACTCTAAACATGGGTTGCTCCAGATGAGAAATGAGAAAAAATCAAAGACAGGGGAATGGAGATTCTTTGCGCTCCGGGTGAAGCGACAACACACTCATCCTGCCATGTAGTTAATAACCCATCATCTGGGCATAGGTCATCGGCCAGAATACTCCTGATATGACCGTGCTGATTGCTGCCCCCAGGAGCAGAGCGGGCCATTTCTTATAAACACTTAGGCCCATGAAAAAAATACTCGCCCAGCCCAACGGTGTCAAAAACGATAACAGCCAACCAACAGGTACAAGGTATACCATGCCCCAAAATGCAGTGATTGGCTTCCAGTGTGAGTTCAATTCCGGCTGGTGAATAAAATTCCAGATCAGTATTGACACCACTGCTGCTGTGAACATTAATGTAATACTGCCACACAGCCAGATGATGAGTATTTTCTTTCTTTCCATAACTTTAAACATCGTGGTTTGCCTCGGTGGCTCGGGAAGGTATCTTGTACAAAATTTAAATTGCCAAGATAAATTTTAACCAATTTGACATCGGGTGTAAATATTAGTTTGTATTCTGGAAATGTCGGATTGAGTAAGGAGTCCCCTCGCTAGGTATATTTTAGCGGCTGACAGAAAACCATGTCAGTTGTCGCTCTGGTAGATTTTTGTTGGTTGGCAATGAGACCGTCACTCCGTGGTGGTGATTGACAATCGTCTGCTGCGAGTACGAGATCAGGGCCGCGCTCATTTAATCCTTTATCAACTCCCCGTCCAGACGCGGAACTGAGTTTGCACAAATGTAACCTTGGAGGATTGGGGCTTTTACCGGTTCGGGAAATGAGTCTGTCTCAGAACTATCATCGAGGAAAGGGCATCAATGTTCTGGGGGTTGTCTTTCAAGTTATGAGTGGAGTCTAAAAAACGAATAAAGAAGTAAAGTCAAACTGAGTTCCGTCAAATAATCCCTTGTCACTTAATTTGAGTTCTGGAGTAACCAGCAGCGCCATGAATGAAAGTGTCATGAAAGGGGCATGTAAAGGTGTTCCCAATTTTTTGGCAGCCGTGTTAAGCTGCCGGTAAATGCTTGCTACTTCCTGCCCGTTGTGATTGGTCATGATGCCGGCAACTGGTAGTGGTAGATGTAATTGTTCCTCTCCGTTCACCACCACGATCCCACCCTTGGACTTAATCAGCAGATTGACGGCATTGACGATCTCTTTATCTGTTGTTCCCACCGCTATAATATTATGGCTGTCGTGGGCAACGGTTGAAGCCATCGCCCCTAGTTTCAGGCCAAATCCCCGGACAAAGGCCACGGATGCTGGAGCATTCTGGTACCTGTTTATGACCACTATTTTTAAAACATCTCTTTCGGTATCGCTTACCACCAGATTGTTTTTAATCTTTGCTTCCCCTGTTTCCTGTTTGGTGATCAGTTGACCGTCAATTGCTCTGATTATCCTGATCGTGCCTGCCAGGGCCGGAACTTTGATATTATCCATGGATACGGGTGATGCCTTGAATATATTTGGCGTGTCTCCTTTTTCGGTGGAGAAAAGGCAATGGCCGTTACGGGCCACTGCTTGCCCGTTGATATAGGTTGCTGCGATGTTAAAATCGTTGAAATTATCTACGATAATGAAATCGGCAGGGTCTCCTTGTTGTAAAAGTCCAACGTCAAGTTGGTAATGACGTGCCGGGTTTAGCGTGCACACTTTCAAGATTTGAAGAGGATCATATCCTAACTGAATCGCTCTTCTGATCATCAGATTGATATGTCCCTCCAGCAGTTCGTCGGGATGTTTGTCATCCGAACAGAACATGAGGTCTTCACTGTTTTTTTCAATTAAGGGAATGAGTGTGTCGAAATTTTTTGCGGCGCTTCCTTCCCTGATTTGCACTTTCATGCCATAAGCGATTTTTTCGCGCGCTTCATCCAATGTGAAACATTCGTGATCGGTTGTGATGCCGCCTGCAATGTATTTTTTGAGCTGCTCTCCGGTAAGACTTGGTGCATGGCCATCTGTAGGTTTCTTCTGATTTTTGGCGATATCAATTTTTGCCATTACCTCTTTGTCATTATTAATAACTCCAGGGAAATTCATCATTTCGGAGAGGTATTTAATGTCCTTTCTTACCAGAAGTGCGGCAATTTCCGCGGGTCCCAAGTGGGCTCCTGATGATTCAAATGATGTAGCCGGTACGCAGCTTGGTGCGCCGAAAAAGAATTTTAAGGGAACTCCCTGGCTGTTTTTGATCATGAAATCAATGCCGTGCAGTCCCAGAACGTTGGCAATTTCATGCGGATCTGACACTGTTGCTACCGTACCATGTACTACGGCCAGTCGTGCAAATTCCGAAGGAACCAGCATCGAACTTTGATGGATTCGTAAAAAGTCCGAATTTAGCGATTTTAGAGCATGTAACCTACTAAAATCATTGACGCAGAACTTGTCATTTTAGACTTTTTACGAGATCATCAACTTTCGATATGGATGTGGGCGTCAATCAAGCCAGGGAGGATAAATTGGTCGGGAACATCTGCTTTTTTGTAGATTCGGCTAATTATGCCGTGGCTTACTTCAAGCCCTCCTTTGAAGAACTGCCCGTTTACTACATCTGCAATGGTTCCCTCGATGATGAAATTGTTATTCATTTTTTAAAAATACATCAGTCGTGTCATAAAATCCATCAGGAAATTATGGATGCCAGGGCGACGGAAATGTTTCATTGCGTATTTTTTTCTTTGTAAAATCTCATTAAGGTGAGAGGGAATGAAGAGAGAAAAAACATCTTATATATTTGTGATTTTTTTCCTGAATATTAAGGAGTTGTTAAATTAGCTTTAAGCCTCTGACACAATATGTTGTAGAATCTCCTTGAGTAATGCCGCAAGGGTGGTGTATATATCTTGTGCGTCCCATTAATTGGGACATTTTTTTTGGGAGAGATCTTCCGGCCTTGGAAGCGGGGTGTTCAGGAGATTTTAGGAGAAATTTTTCATATTTATTGATTTGTCAGACGATAATAAGAGGTACGATATGACCCCTGATCACACCAAGCAGGAGATGACCGCTACGGCCGAGACTGTTTTGGCCAGACGCTACTATCTAAAAGATGATGCCGGGCAGCCGGTGGAAACCTGGGAGACTCTTTGCCATCGGGTGGCTGATGCCGTAGCCTTGGGCAATGGTAAGGGAAAGCAGAGCGCCGAACTGGGCGAAGAATTCTTCCGCCTGATATATCATCTGGATTTCCTGCCCAATTCGCCCTGTCTGATGAATGCCGGGACGGATCTTGGCCAGTTGTCTGCCTGTTTTGTCCTTCCCATAGAGGACTCCATGGACGGTATCTTTACTGCCATTCGTAACGGGGCGTTGGTGCACAAGACTGGCGGGGGAACCGGCTATTCATTTTCACGTCTTCGTTCCAAGAATGCAGCCGTCAGATCCACCCAAGGTGTTGCTTCTGGTCCCCTTTCTTTTGCCGCGGTCTTTGATGCTGCCACTGAAACCATCAAGCAGGGTGGAAAGCGGCGGGGGGCTAATATGGGGGTTCTTCGCATTGATCATCCTGATATTATGGATTTTATCTGTGCCAAAGAGGACCAGAACAAGTTTAATAACTTTAATTTTAGTGTGGCGATCACAGATGCCTTTATGGAGGCGGTGGAGGAGGGGCACGAGTATGATCTGATTGAGCCTGCCACAGGAGTTGTGATTGCCTGCCTGGATGCACGCAGTGTCTTTGATAAAATCATTGATCTCGCCTGGCATAATGGTGAGCCGGGGGTGTTGTTTATTGATGCGGCCAACCGGGCCAATATGACCCCGCAGCTCGGTGATTTTGAGGCCACCAACCCCTGCGGTGAGCAGTGGCTGCTTCCCTATGAGAGTTGTAATCTTGGTTCCATCAACCTGGCCAATTTTGTCACCCATGGTCAGGTTGTTGATTATGAACGGCTGAAAAAGGTTAGCCAGACGGCTACGATTTTTCTTGATAATGTGATTGACTGTAACCGTTTTCCCATCCCGGAGATCGAGGAGATGACCCTGAAGACCAGGAAGATCGGTCTTGGCATCATGGGGCTGCATGATATGCTGATTCAGATGGGTATCCCCTATGGCAGTGAGGAAGGACGGAACGTGGCCTCTGAGGTGATGCAGTTTATCCGTGATGCGGCCGAAGAACGCTCCATGCAGCTGGCGGAGGATAAAGGGGCTTTCCCGGCCTATGATCCTGTCGTCAATAAATATGGTGCCCGCCGGAATGCCGCCTTGACCTCGATCCAGCCCACAGGCACTGTCTCCATGATTGCTGACTGTGCCTCGGGTTGTGAACCCTATTTCTCTATTGTCATGGTCAAGCATGTGATGGACGGGGACCGACTTATTCTGGTCAATAAATATTTTGAGCAGATTGCCAGGGAGGAGGGATTTTTCTCGGAAGAGTTGATGAGCAAGGTGGCAGACAGTGGCACGGTGATTGGCCATGACGAAATCCCGGAACATTGGCAGGAGGTCTTTCGTACTGCCCAAGATGTCAGGCCTGAGGATCATATCCGGATGCAGGGGATCCTGCAGCAGAGTGGGGTTGATTCCTCCATCTCCAAGACCATCAATCTGCCCAACAGCGCCACCCGTGAAGAGGTGAAATTATGCTATCTGCTCGGCTATCAGCTGAGGTGCAAGGGGCTGACTGTCTATCGCGATGGCTCCAGGGACTCGCAGGTCTTGAATGCCGGAGGATCAGGGGAAAGCGAGCAGGTGGCCATGGTCTCCTGTGACGGCATGGTAAAAAGGAATCTGCCGGACACCTTGAATGCCAAACGCTATCGTCTGAAGGATCAGGATCAGAAATCAGTTTATATCATTGTCTGTTTTGATGAGAATGAGAAACCCATGGAGGTCTTTGCCAAGTTCCCCTTTGACAACCGTGTGGATCTGAAGGATAAGTCAACCATGTGGACCACCACCTGCCGTCTGGTCTCCTTGGCTCTGCGCTTCAATATCCCTGCCAGCGAGATCATTAAACAGCTTGACCGTTCCAGTGGACATATGCTAGATCTTCCAGCGCAGTTGAGTAAACTGTTTAAATCATTTATGGCCGGAACTCATCATGGTTTTGCCAGTGTCTGTCCGGAATGTTCCGGCCAGCTGATTTTTGAAGAAGGTTGTGAGACCTGTCATCAGTGCGGATATAGCAAATGCTCGTAATAATATAATAAAACGAAGGTTAAGATTGACGGACAGGAAGGTGGGCAATGGGAAAAATAGGACGCAATGAGCAATGTTTCTGCGGAAGTGGAAGAAAATTCAAACACTGCTGTTTGTTGAAACAGCAGGCTGGGCTTGTCCCCAGGAGTCTGGAGCAGGCCTTTAAGGTCTCCCTGATCCATGAGATTGAATTGATTCAGAAGGCGGCGTTTGAAGGAAAACAAAAGGTCAAGGAGCTTGGCGTTTTCATTCTCTTCTCGACGGTGGAGGGTGATGCCTGGCTGCTTGAGATTACTGATTCCGATGGCGTGCAGTTGGCCAAGGCTGGAATGGCACTCGATGTTCCTATTGATCAGAGCCCTGAAACCATTGAGGTTAATTGGAGCCATATCTTTGCCATTCATAATCGGGAATTTGAGATCAAAGCCTATGCGGATCGTTCTGTTCAGATGCTGGCTGGTTATCCGACCAAAGAGATTCATGCTGCAATGAAACGCATAAAAAAAAGATTCTCTGCAGAACAGCTCGGTATGGTCCATATGAAGCAGGACAAACCGAATCCGATTGAGCCATCAGTCTGACGGAGTCGCTTGCTTTTTCTTCTACGCATAATCCCCATGCTTCTTGTTATGGGGATTATTTTTTTCTTTTCCCATCAATCGGGTAATACCCTTCATCTGCCACCCCTTCCTGGGGCGGATAAGATCTGTCACATAGCGATTTATGGTCTGCTTGCCATGGCCGTGTTGTGGTATTTCAACTCGGAGAAGCAGCTCTCTTTGATCAAAGTGGCCTTGAAGACGGTTTTTTTCTGTCTTGTTTATGCAATGAGTGATGAGTTTCATCAGTCATTTATTCCCCAACGCTCGGTCAGTGGGTTGGATCTGTTGGCTGATCTGATGGGGGCGATAGTGGTCTGCGTGATTTGGTTGAATAGCAGAAAGTTTCGTGTTTATTTAGAATCCTGGTATAAGACTCTTGCCAGGGAGCTGGAAAAATATTATGTTAAAAATAATTATAGGAATGATTCTTCTGAGTTCTAAATAGGAGGTGTGATTATGGTTGGTCAAATGACAGGTATGACGCCGCTTACAGGGGCAGAAAGGGTACAGCGTCCTTCTGTTAACGGAGGGACTTCCACTAAAGAAAATAATGTGTCGAGTAGTTCGCAAAGTGCTGTCGATAACACATCTTTTTCGCCGGCGGCTCTGGCTATGGCCAAAAATGTGCCTCCCGCAGGTGAAAGTGCAGAACAGGGGAAAACAGGGCCAAATGAGAGTGAAACTGTTGCAGAAAATATTTTGGAAAAACGGATAGATATCCGGGCGTAGCCTGTGTGCTAAAATTCTGTTTCTCGATAAAAAAAGGGGATTACTCGTAAGAGTAATCCCTTTTTTTTGTGTTTGTTGTATCTATCCTTTGTTGCGTAGATAGCGAGCCATATCTTTAGCAAAATAGGTAAGGATAATATCGGCGCCAGCCCGTTTAATGGAAAGCAGAGTCTCGGCCATGACTTGCTCCCCGTCTATCCATCCTCTTTCCGCAGCTGCCTTGATCATGGCATATTCACCGCTCACGTGGTAGGCAGCTATGGGCAGGTCAAATTCATCCCTGAGTCTGGAAATGATATCAAGATAGGCAACGGCCGGCTTGACCATAAGGATATCCGCCCCCTCATCCACATCGAGAGTTGCCTCGCGCATAGCCTCACGACTATTGGCAGGGTCCATCTGATAACTGCGGCGATCTCCGAATTGTGGGGCACAGTTGGCGGCATCCCGAAAGGGGCCATAAAAGGCGGATGCGTATTTTACGGCATAGGACATGATGGGAATCATGTCAAAGTTGTTTTCATCAAGGGCGGCGCGAATCTCAGCCACCCTGCCGTCCATCATGTCGGATGGAGCCACCATATCAGCCCCGGCCTGGGCATGGGAGAGGGCGGTCTTGGCCAGGATCTCAAGGGTGGCGTCATTGTCCACTGTGTTGCCGATCAGACAGCCGCAGTGGCCATGGTCTGTATATTCGCACAAACAGACATCGGTTGTCACCATCATCTCTGGCGCCTTATTTTTCAGCTCTTTAATGGCCCGTTGGATAATGCCATCCTTGGCGTGGGCGCCGGAACCGACTGCATCCTTTTTCTCCGGGAGTCCAAAGAGAATTACAGACTGTACACCCAGTTGCAGACACTCTTCCGCTTCATTTTTCAGCTGGTCTATCGAGAGACGAAAGACGCCGGGCATGGAAGGGATCTCTTCCCGTTTGTTTTTGCCGGGCATGACAAAGAGAGGGTAGATGAGTTGTGATGCAGAGATCTGGGTCTCGCGGATAAGTGAGCGGAATGTCTCATTTCTGCGTAGTCGGCGTGGTCGATATTCAGGGAAAACCATGATGTAACTCCTTAACAGAAGGTTTTAGGTTTAAGTTTGATGGATTCGTAAAAAGTCCGAATTTAGCGATTTTAGAGCATGTAACCTACTAAAATCATTGACGCAGAACTTGTCATTTTAGACTTTTTACGAGATCATCAAGTTTGAAGCGGAAAATGTCATTCTTTGGCAAAGCTATTTCATTGAACTGTTTTTTTAGCTTTCAGCAATGATGTACAGGCTTTTAAGTTTTTTGTGGAGATGGCTCCGTTCCAGACCGATCTGTTCGGCCGTCTGGGAGATATTGCCTTCGTTTTCATTAAGCTTTAACTGGAGGTAATGTCGTTCAAAGCTCTTTTTTGCCTCTCTGAAATCAGCAGCCAGATAGGGGAGCAGGCCTGACTGGTCATGTGTAGTCTCACCAGTAGTGCCGGGAGTCAGAAAAAGATGAATTTCCTTTTCGCTGATAACGGGATCTGGGCACATGATGATTAACCGTTCGACAAAATTTCGTAGCTCCCTGACGTTTCCCGGCCAGGAGTGGCTCATCAATGTTTGAAAGGCACCATCTGTAAATTCTTTCTGCCCCATACCTTTGGCAGCCAATCCTTGAGCTAGTTCTTGCACCAGCAGAGGAATATCCTCCAGTCGTTCGCGGAGGAGAGGAACCTGTATGGGTACGACGTTAAGACGCCAGAACAGGTCGGCCCGGAAGTTTCCCCTTTCTATCTCTTCTTCCAGGTTTTTATTGGTTGCGGCCAGCACCCGCACATTGACGCTGATTGTCTTGTGACCGCCAACCCGCTCAAATTTCTGCTCCTGTAAAATGCGCAGGATCTTGGCTTGGGTCTTGAGGCTCATGTCGCCGATCTCATCGAGAAAGAGGATGCCGCCGTCGGCTTGGTCAAATTTCCCTCGTTTGCTGGTATGGGCACCAGTAAACGAGCCTTTTTCATGGCCAAACAGTTCAGATTCGATGAGTTCTTCCGGGATCGCGGCACAGTTGACCTCGACCATTGGTTTGTTGTGCGATTGGGAAAGTTGGTGAATAGACTGGGCTACGATCTCTTTGCCGGTGCCATGGGCGCCGCGAATCAGTACCCAGGCATCTGACGGGGCGACCCGTTCAATCTGGGTACGCAGTGCTTTGATCACTGCGGTCTTGCCTGTCAATGTAGTCGGTTTTCTGCTGTTCTCTCTGAGCAGGAGATTCTCCTGCTCAAGTTGGGCAAAGCGCAGACCATTGTTAATGGCGAGAATGATCTTGTCGTATGAAAGTGGTTTCTCGATGAAATCGAAGGCTCCTTTACGGGTTGCCTGGACTGCTGTCTCAATGGTGCCGTGTCCGGAAATCATGATCACCGGTACAGGGAAACGTTCCTTGATTTTTTCAAGGGCGGTCATGCCATCCATATTTTTTCCCATCCAGATGTCAAGGAGGACAAGATCAACCTGTTCTTCTTCAAGCAGCTCTATTCCTTCCTCGGCCGAAGAGGCGCAGAGAGGGGTGAAACCTTCATCCTGGAGGATACCGGCAAGAGATGCCTGGATACTGACTTCATCGTCTATGATCAGAATTCGTTTTGACATCTCTTCCTGTTTTCGTTTCCTGGAAACAATAAATGATCTGTTGCTTGAGGGCCGTTACGGTACAGCAATGTTACAGTAATTTTTTGACAATGGGTTTAGCTGCTTTCTTTTTGAAAGAGGGGTAGTTCAATAATAAAGATTGAGCCATGGGGGATGTTGTTTTGTACCCGGATGTATCCATTATGGTCAGCAACAATGGTGGAGACGATGGCCAATCCCAGTCCTGTCCCTGTTTTTTTGGTGGAGAAATAGGGCTCAAAAAGTTTTGGTTTGTCTTCCTCGGGAATGCCGGGGCCACTGTCGGATATCTTTATAAAAACGCTTTCCTTTTCATCGTTTAAGGAAAGGGAAATGTCTATTGTACCGCCATCAGCTAAAACTGCAACAGCATTGTCCAGGAGGTTGATCAGACAGCGTTTGATCTGTTCGGCGTCGAAGCTGAAGATGGGGATGGGTTCTGTCTCACTGCAGGTGAAGATAACCTCTTTATGGGCTTCCTGATAGAGGAAAAGGGTTTCTTTGGTAACTTTACAGAGGTTGGCTGCTGCCTGCTGGATCTTGGGCATCCTGGCAAATTGGGAGAATTCACTGACCAGCCGTTTCAGCTCATCTACCTGATTGATAATGGTGTTGGTGCATTGATCAAAGATGCCGTCCTCTTCGTTCAGGATCTCAGGGTAACGTCTTCGCAGTCGTTGGGCCGAGAGTTGAATAGGAGTGAGCGGATTTTTTATCTCATGGGCGATGCGTCTGGCAACCTCTCGCCATGCGGCCATGCGTTGCATTTTCTCCAGCTTGGTCAGGTTGTCAAAGACCATTACAAAGCCCAGTGAGTTGCCATTTTCATCTGCCAACCGGGTAAAATTGACCAGTAATGAAAACTTTTCTTTAAGAATGCTGAGCTTCAGATGCTGCTCAATGGATGCCTTGCCGGTGATGTTTAATTCGTTGATAAAACCGCTGATGATTTCGGCATGTCCTTTGAGCAGGGCCTCCTGATAGTGTCGATTGAGGAAAAGGGCCTTGTTGATGTGCAGAAGTTTTTCAGCGAAGCGGTTAATGGTGGTGATTCGTCCGGAGTTATCCAGTGAGACTACACCGGCAGCGACATTTTGGAGGATAATTTCAGTGTAACGTCGACGCTGTTCTGATTCCTGAGAACTTTTCCGAAGGGCTGTATGTACTTCTTCCAGCCTGCTATTGCTGAAATTGAGGTTGGTGGTCATGGTGTTGAATGAATCCACCAGCAGCCCCATCTCGTCGTCGGCTTTTTTCTCCAGAACAAAACCCAGATCTCCCCCGGCAACTCTTCTTGTGGCGGCAGCCAACTTATCAATGGGTCCGGTAATCCCTTTGGCAATATAGAAACCAAACCAGATAGCAGCAAAAACGATGAGCAGGGTAACGATGAGCAGAAGCGCAAGGAGCCAGAATTTGAAGGGTTTCTTCATGTATTTGAGCTGACGGTAGTCCTCTATACCCTGAGTGATAATGGTCATTCGCTCTTTTTGTTCACTCTTGATGAATCGTGTGGTGACCAGAATTGATTTTTGGGATGGGAGATGCAGCATGGGGATCTCGGCAATGCAACGTATCAGGTCTCCTTGGGCGAAATCCTGTACGAGGACAATCTTCTCATTTTTACTTCGTGCTTCGTGCAGAGTGTTGAGCGGGATTGTCGGCAGTGTCTGGCCTGTCAGCACCGGCATGGAGGCAGTGATTTCCAGATGTAGATCGTCAGTGATCAAGGTAAGACTGTCCGGGCCATCAGCGAGATGAGCAGTGATAATGTTTTCCAGAGATATCTGGATAGCTTCCGCATTGTAAGGGGTTATTTCCTCTTTGGAAAGAAGTTTTGCAATGAAGTCACTTTCTGCTTTTACCTGTTCTTTCCGCTCTTGAAGAACTGATTTTGCAAGCTTTAGAGATTCTTGCAATGATTGTTCAATATTGGTGTTAAACCAGTAGTCCATGCTGGTGGAGATAAATTGCAGGGCCACGAAAAAAAGCAAGGCGGAGGGGACTAGTGAGAGACAGATGAACGATGTTACCAGCTTTGTTTTAAGCTTGAAGCCGAGAAATTTCTGACGGCTTTCAAAGAGGAGTTCTGCCAGATTGCGCAAAACCAGAAAAAACATGAGCAGGGCCAGTAGCACATTGAGATTGATGATACCAAAGAGCAGAATGTTGCTGTTGATGGGTAGCGTAATGTCATTGGTGAAAAGATTTTTTTCCAGCCAGGTCAAGAGAGGAATAAGGCAGAGGCAGGATAGGATAACCAGGCGGATGAGCCTTTTTTTCTGCAGACGCTGGGCCGGGTTCAGGACAGGTCTTTCAGAAGTTGGATCAGGTTGCGGGCTGTTTTGTGCTAATCTGTCCATGCGCACAAGGGGGTTGCGTTTTTAATAGGTGAATTCAATGGTGTGCCAGTCAGTTTCCACATTCCACCAGGAGACAAAAGGGACAATGTAATGAAGTTTCATGGGGAGAGTCTTTTCGTAAAGCGTTGACTTGAGTCGCAGTTGATAGGAGCTGTCTGGTATGAGCTGGGACAGTTCAATAACCAATAATCCGTTGATCTCATTCATGGATTTCAGGGCGTCGCTGAGTTTTGAGAATGATTCTACTTTTTGATTTTTTTCATTTATTTCAACCCTGTAATTTTCCTGCAGGGTGTCATAGGTGAGGATGTGTTGAAATTGCATGGTGACAAGTTGCAGGTCTGTCCAGTTTTTTTCTGTCTTGTTAAGCTCGACTTGAAAGGTGAACTGGATGGGGATACCATTTTGTAATCCTTGCAGCATTTCATCGGTAACGCCATTGTTGATGATGCCAAAAAGAAGAAGATGGGTCTTTGAGGTGGTAATTATAAGGTCAGAAAAATGGACATCTCCGTCTTCGCTGGCTTGGGCATGAGTGGTCTGCAGTAAAAATAGCAGAGCCAGAGGGAGAAAAAAGAAGAATAGTTTACGGTGCATAGGGATGAGAGAAAAATGATAAGGTGGATTGACAACACATTGCAAGATTGAATCTTTTCTGAAAATTATATGGATGATAGGGAATATTTTTAAATTAAAAAACTTACTTGATATTGTCCCATATGTCACTTGTTTGTTCTCTCAATCTGTTTTAGTGATGGACAATTTCTTTGTGCCGGATGGAAGAAATTTGTTGCTGCAGCAGGTCAAGGGACACGGATTTACTTGACAAGATGTCATAGCGCTATTAGTTTGTGCATATGTTCATTATCGCTTTGTGGTACGAGAAGCCGGCAGAAGGGTGTTTCTTGTGCCGGAAAAGAATATAGGACGTTTAATTTAAAGAGGGAAAATTATGAACAGGAACGAAAATTTGTATCAGACGGAGACCGCTAAAAGTGCTGCTCGATTTGCCAGTGATTTTGAGGCAGTTTGCGGCAAGTACGCCTTTGTTGTGAATAACAGCGACAGCATGGATATGAAAAAAACTTTCAGCGCACATGGTGGAGTCGTTCCTGAAGATTTTGACTTGCATATGATGCAGGTCTGCAAGCCAACTAAGGCGGATAAAAGTCTTACCGCCAATCCTGAACGTGCGATCTTGATGCCCAAATTTGTCATGGTCTTTACCAAAGAAGGAAAGACGCAGATCCGCTATATGAGCTACAGTGCAGCCGATATTGTGGAAATGGTCCCAGTTGATCCCCAATTTCCTGAATCCCTTGCCGAGACCTTTGCCAAGGTCAGGTCAATGATTGATGAAGCAAAATGATGGAAGTTCTCCATGGATAATTTGTGAAAGTATCCGTTGATTTATTTTAGTGAGGGCTTTTATGTGGAAATTTCTTCTATCAATCAATAAAAAACTTATTTGGGCCATTCCGGTGATGATGGGTCTGGGATTCCTTTTTGGCAGGTCTATCAATCAGGAAATAGTTAAATCACTAAAATCACTGATTATGCCGCTGACTTTTTTAATGGTCTATCCGATGATGGTGACTCTGAATATCAAACATCTTAAGGATGGAATTAAAAATGTTATGTGGGTATGCACTTGACTCAAGCGCATACCATATGTTGTGTGGTCACCATTAGCCGAATATTGCAGCCTGGCTGGCTTTTCGCCCATGGATTTCTTGTATCGTTACGGGGGGCCGTACCTCAGCTGCCTGTTGAAGC